>JBAUYF010000008.1:0-19900 GCA_049584655.1 Thermoplasmata archaeon
GCGACGCCGAGGTACACGCGGCCACGGTTGGGTCATACCAGAGGGTACCCGGCGTGGTCAACTGCGTCCACCACCACGCGGCGCTTCCCGGAGTGGTCGAGCCGGCGACCGGGTTGCTGTCGGGCCACGTGATGTTCTGTGGGTAGTAGTTCGCCATGTACTGCGGGATCGCTCCTCCATAGTTGAAGAAGAACTGAATCCCGTCCACCGTGTTGATGGTGTTCTCGATGGTCGTGTACGGATACGCGGTCGCCAGGAAGTTACGCACTCCTTCGTTCGAGAAGAAGTTCTGCGGCACGTTCACCGTCACTCCGAGGTCGGTCGAGGCCGACGTACTAAACTCGAAGTTGAACGGGAAGAACCCGATGATCAGCGACGGGATGGTTTGCAACCCGATCTTCCCCTGGTTGACGAGGTTGAGGAAGTTGCCGACATCCGGGGTCTGGAACGCAGCAAAGTCTGCGTAACCCGCGATGTACTGCTCGTAGCCGACCTGGTCGCTAGGCTCCCAGAACGTGTTCACCGTCGACGCGTACTGACCTGCCTTCGGTTCGCATCCCAACTGGCCCGCGCACGTCGGGCCTGTGTAGGTCGGGTTCGCCTTCAGCGTGTAGCCGACTGCGGGGTTCGCGCTGTTCGGAACCAGGTAGTACGGCCCAGATCCCACGGTGTTCCACTGAACTCCTGGGTTGACTCCGGGCGAGTTCTCCGCCTGTTCCTCAAACGCGTCCCACTGGGTCGGGTCCGCAAAGGCGTTCGCCAAGAACGTCTGGAACGCTGGCTGCGTGGTGCTGGTCGCTCCGCCTGGCAGTGTGCATGGCGAGTCCGCTCCACCCGTGGGGGTGAAGCCAGGCACGCCCGCGCCCTGCGCGGTGAACCATCCGCACGGCTCGATTCCATCGCCGAGCGGGTCGACGATCAACTCGAGGAAGAACGGCCACGTCGTGCCGGCCCCCGTCGCGTTGAAGGTGACGCATCCGCTGCCGCTCGAGATCGCAACCGCCGGACAGGCGGCGCCGCCGAGGGCCGCGTTGGTGTCGTTGACGAACATCGAGCTCAGGATCGGTCCAGGGGTGTTGTTGAACGCTCCGTGGATGCCGCCATCCCACGTACCGTTGCCGGCGGGGACTAGCGACTGGGTCTGGATCCATCCAGGGTTCGAACCAAAGCCCGGCAGTAGCGAGAAGCCCATCGTTCGCGCCAACGTGAACACGACGTCCGACGGATACACCGGCCAGCTCTTCTGAGTGGTCGGGTCGTAGAACTTCGAGGTCGGGTTGATGACGAACGTGTAGTAGTTCCCGCTCTGGAGCGTAGCTCCTCCGTAGAGCGCCGCGCACTGGGGGCTGCCCGGTACGCAGGTCGCCGCTTGCGGTGTGTAGGAGTTGTAGCCAGGTCCCGTTGCGCTCCCGTTGTAGTTGATCAGCGTCTGGTAGACGTTCAGGATCACTTCGAATCCGACGGTCTCATAATCGACCGAGGGGTCGAGACTCGAGGCTCCGCCTGGCGCCACTTCGTAGACGTCCAAGGTTCCGGGGTGCGGGCTCGTCGGGTGCGCCGCCACGCAGCGTGCGCATCCGGGAGCGAGACTAGCCGGAGTCGTCACGACGGTCCAGGTGTAGTTCCCATAGAGACCGGCGGTCGGTCCCATGATTGGAACCACTAGGGTGATCGTGTTGACCGAGACCGTGCCGCCCGTGTTGCTGAACGTGTACGTCGCTGAGGCACTCGTTGCGTTCCCTGTCAATCCGGATTGCGTTCCTCCTGACGACGTGAACGTTGGGGTGCCCGTGGTGTACGCGGGGTTCAGCGGCGGGGCAGTGATCGTACCCGTGACCGTGACCGAGCCCGAGCCTGCCAACCAGCCATACTGGTAGCCAGTGCTCATGCTGCTGTTCGTCAGGCTCGCCGAGATCGTCGGGTAGTAGCCCAGGTTGATGTTCCCGAGCGACGGCGTCACTTGCACCGGGTAGAGTTGGCCCGGACCATCATGCGTCACGGCGCCGACGGCGGCCGAGGCGCTGATGATGTACGTACCAACTCCAGTGTACGAGTGGGTGGAGGTAGGGTTCGCACCGGTCGAGGTCGTTCCATCTCCCCAGTTCACGGAGTATGTGTTGACTTTCTCCGACCCTGTCACTCCGACAGTGGCCGGAATATTCTGACCTTGAGCAATCTGCAAAAGACTCTGACTAAAACCAGCTCCATACGGGACGAATAACGTCACGTCATGTGTCGGCGAGCTCGCCACGCATTGCGGAGCAGTGGGCGGTGAACACTTGGTAGTGGTCGCCGTCCCGCTGTGGCTGGTCGCATTCAACCCGACATAGCCGAGTCCGCCTACGACCACGATCACGATGATCATGATCACGGCGGCCGTTGGCGTCGACAATCCCCTGCGGCTCGTCCAGCGAGACGGACTGGACGGCTCTACATCTTCGCCCGACATTTTGTACCAAGTCCCCCTTTGGGAAACTTGGCGGGGAACTCCGAAGGTCGTATATATACTCTTACGAATTTTGTTGGTCCTATTAGTACATCTCCCGCGCCCCTCGAAACGGGCTGTCGGATCATGCGGCCGGCCGGTTCCGAGAAGGCTGCATATATACCCTAACCAACTCGGACGCCCGTGACGGTGTCCGGTCGCCGGTGGCGGCTTGCCCCTTCACTGCTGAGTGCCGATTTTGCGGAGCTGGGTCACGAGGTAGCGATCGCCGAATCCGGCGGAGCGGACGCCTTTCATCTGGACGTCATGGACGGGCATTTCGTCTCGAACATCTCGTTCGGACCGGCGCTTGTCGAAGCCGTGCGGCGGCGGACAAAACTCCCGCTGGACATCCACTTGATGATCGAGCAGCCACTTCGATATGTCGAGGCATTCCAACGCGCCGGAGGAAACACCCTTGTGTTTCACTCCGAGTCGAAGGACGACCCCGCCGAAGTGATCCGCGTAGTTCATGACCTGGGCGTGGGAGTGGGCATCGCCCTCAATCCCGAAACCCCGTGGAGCGTCGCCGAGCGTTTTGTCGATCGCGTGGACCAAGTCCTCGTGATGAGCGTCCACCCCGGATTCTCGGGACAGAAATTCTTGCCGGAAGTGCTCCCGAAGGTGCGCGCCGCTCGTCAGAGGTTGGTCGAAATGGGCTCCCCGGCTGACGTGTCGATCGATGGCGGAGTCACAGCCACAACCGCGGTGGACGCCGCACGTTCGGGAGCCACCTTCTTCGTCTGCGGGAATTCCGTATTTGGTGCGGGAAGCGTTCCGGAACGCTTGATGGAACTGCGACGGGCGATCGAACGCGGGGCGGAAGATGCTCTTCCGTGACCTGGCCGCGTTCTACGAACGCTTGGACGCCACCCAGAAGCGTCTCGAACTGCGCGCCATATTGGCTGAGCTCATCCGACCGTTGAGTCGCGCCGATCTCCCGATCGTCATCTATCTCTCGCAGGGGATGTTGCGACCCGAGTTCGAGGGCGTTCAACTGGGCGTGGCGGGCTCGCTCGCGACCAAAGCCGTCGCACTCGCAACCACGGACGAACAAGCCGACGTGACTCGGGAAACCAAGCTCAGCGGGGATCTCGGCACTACTACGGAATCCCTCCTCGCGCGACGCAAACGACTGACGCCGCCGGACCCGCTCGACCTCCACGAGGTCTATGACGGCTTGCGACAGATCGCCGCCGCATCGGGCGAAGGTTCGCAGGACGCTAAGATCCAAACGCTTGCCGCCTTACTTCGCCGTGCTACTCCTCAGGAAGGGAAGTACCTAGTCCGGTTAGTACTGGGGACCCTTCGCGTGGGAGTCCGCGAGATGACGATCGTGGATGCGTTGGCAGACGCGTACGCCGGCGGAACGAAGCAAGCCCGGACCGCCATTGAAGGGGCCTTCAACCTGTCGAGCGACCTTGGGCTCGTCGCCCAGCGACTCGAGTCTGACGGCTTGGCCGGACTCAAGTCGGTTCATCTTCAGGTCGGACGACCCATCCGACCCATGCTGGCCGAACGTGAGCCCGACCTGGCCGCGGTCTTAGAGCGGATGGAGGGGCGAGCCGCGTTCGAGTTCAAGTACGACGGCCTTCGCGTCCAGGCCCATCTGGCCGCGGACGGAACCATTCGACTCTTCTCCCGTCGCCTTGACGAGATCAGTATCCAATTCCCCGATCTGATCCAGGAGCTTCCCCGCGCGATCCGTCACACCCCAGCGATCGTTGAGGGCGAGTGCGTCCCGATCGATCCGGATACCGACGAGCTGCGCCCCTTCCAGGAGGTCTCCCGACGCAGAGGTCGGAAACACGACCTCGATCGGATTCGGGACGAGATCCCGGTCTGCCTGTTTCTATTCGACGTGCTGCTCGATCGAACCGATGAAGCGCTGCATCGCCCGTTTCTCGAGCGCCGAGCGCTCTTGGCCGAGCTCGTCCGTCCGACCGAACGAATTCGGTTGGCAGAGCAGAAGGTCGTTACCGGGATCGAAGAGGCGACCGAATTCTTCGAACGTGCCGTGGCGGCCGGAGGCGAGGGCATCATGGCTAAGTCCGTCGCCGCCGGCTCCAGCTACCGGGCGGGGGCCCGAGGATTCTGGTGGATCAAGTACAAACGGGAGTACACCCACGGTTTGGCCGACTCGATTGACGGAGTGATCGTCGGAGGCTTTTCGGGCCGTGGCCGACGCGCGGGTCGCTACGGAGCTTTCCTCCTGGCCGCTTACAACCCCCAGCGGGATCGGTTCGAAACTTTCTGTAAGGTCGGTAGTGGGTTCGATGACGCGCAACTGGCCGAATGGCCGAAGAAGCTCGAACGCTACAAACTGGACCACCGACCCGATTCGGTCGAGACCGCGCTGGAACCCGATCAGTGGTTCCAACCCGCCGTCGTGCTCGAAGTCCGCGGAGCCGAGCTGACGCTCAGCCCGATTCATCGGGCGGCCATCGGTGCGATCCGACCCGAGGCCGGGCTCGCGCTCCGATTTCCTCGATTCACCGGACGGGTGCGCGACGATAAGGGTCCCACCGACGCGACGACGAGCCAAGAGCTGGTCGAACTTTACCAATCCCAGGTACGAAAGGCGACGCCGGAAAAAGAGAGTTCGGACGACGCGTAGGTTCGCTTGACGAACCACGGTCCTCGCCGAGAAGTTCCGTGCTTCTCGGACCAAAGGAATAAGAGGGGGGTCCACGGTCGGCGACTTTAGGTTACTAGCCATGCTCGTCGAGATGACCGAATATCTGGGCCGTCAAATCTACACGCCGGATGGACGTTTGCTAGGCGAGGTCGACAACATCGTCGTCGACGTCGATAGTTCCAAGGTCGACGGATTGTACATCGAGGAATCCAGTCCTTTATTGGTCGACGAAGGGCGCCCGATCAACATCCCCTACCGATGGGTGAATGCGGTGTCGGACGTGATCCTGCTGAAGTACTTCCCCAAGCGAGTGTCGCTCAAGAAGGCGCCCGCGCGGACAGCGAAGAGCGAAGAGCCCCTCGCTACACCCGCGCGCTGAAGAACGCGGGGATAGCCAAGCCCGGAAACGGCGCAGGACTTAAACGGCGACGAACCGAGGCTCGGTTCTCGCTCCAGAAATCCTGTCGCGTAGGCGTTCGCCGGTTCAAATCCGGCTCCCCGCTCGAGCCTTAGAACGGGCATCGCTCACGAGATTAGGACGGGAGAACCGCGGCGATGCGGCGTAGCGATCTCATTCGGGCCTTGGCCACCATACCTCCCTTCCCGTCTCCTCGGGCGGATTGGGAGCAGGTCATGACGCCGCTCGAGTGCGCCGCGGAGCTCTTGGAAGAAGCGGTGGGACGCGGCGATCTGGTAGACCGCCATCTCCTTGACCTTGGGAGCGGCACTGGAGTCCTCGCGATTGGCGCGGGCCTTTTGGGGGCGAGCCGCGTCGAAGGGATTGAGATCGATCCGAGCGCCGTGCGAGTCGCGCGAGTCGCTGCTCGCCGGTTGGGGAGCCGCGTCCGATTTGTCGTCGCTCCGGTGGATCAGGCCGAGACCGCGGTCGACACCGTCGTGATGAATCCTCCCTTCGGGGCGCAACGACAGCATGCCGACCGGCCCTTCTGGGACGTCGCCTTTCGCGTCGCCGGCCGAGCGATCTACGCGTTCGCGCTCGCCGAGTCGCGAAACTTTATAGCGCGCCGCGCGGTCGCGCAGCAAATACACGTCGAGCTCTCACGGCCCGTCCGCTGGAACTTACCCTGGACGTTTCCGCATCATCGGAAACGTCGGGTCGCGCTTTCGGTCGATCTGTGGGTATTGCGACGGGAACCGAAACGATGACAGAAGAAGGACTCCCCCGTTTGGTCGTGCCGGGCGACTACCTCGGCGCCGCCGAGGAATTTGTGCCGGGTCGCGGGACGTACGAGGACCGGGGGCGCATCTTTGCCGCCGTATTGGGGACGGCGCGCGTGGACCCCGCCGACCGGATCGTGCGCGTAGAGGCCGTGAACGCGATCCCCCACCTGGAGGAGGACGACACCGTCTACGCGCGGGTGGACGAGGTCAAGAGCGCCATGGTCATCGTCACGGTCTCCTCTTCCGCCACCAATCACCGGGCCATCCCGGGCGCTCCGGAAGGTACGATTCACATCTCGAAGGCGAAGGAAGGATACACCGAAACGCTGCAGGGAGAATTCTCCCCCGGTGATATCGTGCTCGCTCGCGTGCTCCAAGTGCACCCCGCGCTCAAGCTCACGACCGCTTCGTCCTCGCTGGGAGTCCTCGCCGCGCGCTGCGGGGTCTGCCATGCGCTGATGGTTCCCGGCGCGAAGGAACTGACCTGCCCCCGGTGCGGAAACAAAGAGCATCGTAAGCTAGCCAAGGGATGGTCGCTCCAGCTTCCAGCGTCCGATGGCGGCTCCGGAAACTGAGGAAGCCCGGCTCGCGTCGCTCGTACGAGCGCACGACCGCTGGCGCGGCCGCGAGGTCTTCAATCTCCTTCCAAGCGAGAACTCGGTCTCGCCCACGGCCCGTCGCTATCTTTCCAGCGACCTCGCCGGCCGTTACACGCTGCCGATGGACCAGGAGTACGGCGGCGAGGTCGTGGACAACAGCTACGCCGGGACCCGGTACACGGACCAGATCGAGCGGTTGGGAAACGACGTAGCCACGCGTCTTTACCATGGCCGATTCGCCACGATCCGACCGCTTTCGGGCCACCTCGCGGCCTTGTCGGCGCTCGTCCCCCTCCTGCCGCCAAAGTCCAAGCTCCTCGCCATCAGTCCGGCTCAAGGGGGGTACGACGGCTACGCGCCGGGGTACGTACCGGCCCTGTATGGGTATACGGTCCGGCCCCTGCCCGCGAACGGGGTCGGGTTCCGGGTCGATGCGGCCGAGGCGGTGGAGGAGATTCGCCGCGAGCGACCCAACGCGGTCATTCTGGGTCAGAGTCAGTTTCTCTTTCCGTATCCGCTCCGCGAGATCGCGGAAGCGGCGCGCGCCCAGGATGCCCTCGTCTTCTACGATGGCTCGCACGTGATGGGTCTCATGGCGGGGGGCGAGTTCCAAGACCCGCTGCGTGAAGGCGCCGATGTGCTGTATGGTAGTACGCACAAGTCGCTCCCGGGACCGCAGGGGGGCATCGTGGTTACGGATCGGGAGGACCTCTTTCGCCAGGTGGATCCCGCGCTGGTCTGGCGGATCTTCGATAATGCGCATTGGAATCGGATCGCGGGGGTCGCCCAGACCTTGCTCGAACTCGAACGTGTGGGCACCGGGTACGCGAGGACCGTCATCGCGAACGCCCAAGCCGTCGGTTCCGCCCTCGACGGGCTGGGCTTCCCACTCGTGGCGAAGTCGCATGGATTCACACGATCGCACCAGCTGCACATCGACCTGCCCGCCCTACGTACGCGTCATGGGGTAGGACCGGGAACGCTCGCCCGGCGCCTTGAGCAGAACCGATTACTCGTCGACCTTATCGGTCGGATCGGCACAGCCGAGATCACCCGTTGGGGGCTCTCGCCGTCGGATATGCCCCGGATGGCCTCCTTGCTCGTTCAGGCCGGGGTAGAAAAGAAACGGATCGGCCCCGAAGTTTTGGCTTGGCGGCGAACGTTCCGGGCGCTGAAATTCGTCTGAGCCGGACCGGACCGGCCGGCTCGAGATTCCCCAGCCCGTCGTCGACCCGCAGGTGAGGGCACCGACGCACGGTGGAGGGATATAGAAAAGAAAGGGAAGGAAGGGGTTGGAGTTCGGGCGCCGACGGCGCCCTATTGCATACCGTGTTCTGACTTCCCGTGGGCCGCCAGCTCCTCCGGAGTGGCGAACGACTTCCCACAGACGCTGCATGTGTTCGCGGTCTTGGCATCGGTCCACGGCTGGGCCGGCGCGGGCTTGGTCGAGCCCCAGACCATGCGTCCCAATACCATCGCTACGATCAAGCCGACGATCAGACCGACGATCAGTAGTACAGTACCCGCAACCGCGGGGCTCAGACCACCGAAGAACGTCTGGTTATGCCAACTCGTGGAGTTGGAATAGACCGTCGAGGACGAAGCGTAGGCCGCGATAGTGGAGTTCTGCACGAGCGTCTGACCATAGTTAGTGACCAACGTAGTGCTCGCTGAGTAGGTGCCCGAGCTCACGATCAAACTGGCCGGTGTCGAAACTCCGGACGGTGTGATCAGGGTCGCCGTGAAGATCGGTACGCTGCTGTTCGTGGAACTAAAGACGGTCACCGAAACTCCGGTGATATACTGACCGGTCTGCTCCGACGAGAAGGTCACGTTCACCGAGCTCGTAGTTCCTACCGGGACGGCCGAGACTTGGAGCGAGAGCGAAAGAGGCACGGTGACGAAAAAGACCGTTCCAATCGCCTTCGACGTGGTCACGTTAGTCCCGTTCGCGATCGTTCCGTAAGTAACAATCGAGAACGCGGTGGTCGCGATGTTCGCGCACGTGGGCGCACAACCGAGGTTCGTCGCATTCACCGAGAATACGAACGCACTCGCGTTGGTCGCGTTGACCCCGAACGAACTGTTGAGGTCGAACGAGGCCAGCACTACCCCGCTAAAGTTAGCGACCGTCGCCCACAGCGCTCCCGTCGACGAGTTGTAATCTCCGTTGGATGAATTGAACCACCCGCTCACGGTGAGTGGCAGCGTCACGTACCCCGCGACATTCGGTACATACGTCACCTTAGGCGTGCCCGCTTGGGCCGGTTGGATCGCAGGCGCAGCATGCCCGATAGCCACGGACGCGGCGTGTCCCGAGTTCCCCACCGTCGGCATGGCTCCGTGCTGAGCGAACTGCCCGGAGGCTCCCGATACCCCCACAGCCAAAAAGACGGCCAGAAGTCCGATCGCCAAGCTCACTAGAGTCGTTCGCGTCGTAGGGTGCATGGTCATGGGGATGACTTTCAATACTTAAACCTCGCCACGGCCCCATTAGTTGCCCATGCACCTCCGTCCCGGAGCGGTCCCGGCGTAGATTCGGACCCGGGGCCTCGCCGGGCGCCTTCCCCACTGACCGATGGCGTCATCTCGGGCGACCGAATCTCGCTCCGTGCCCTCGAAAATCGCGTTGACCGGAACCCCGGGATCGGGCAAGACGACGATCGCTCGAATCCTGCCCGCGCGGTGGAAAACTCTCGAGGTGGCCGAACTTGCCCGCCTCACGGGAGCCGGGAGGCTTCGAGGGAAATCCGTGTCCGTTGACCTGCCTCTTTTGAGGACACGAGCGCGACGGAACGCCGAGTTCCAATCGGCCGACGTGCTTGTGGGCCATCTCGCCCACTTCCTTCCGATCCGTGAGGTGATCTTGCTTCGTTGCCACCCCATCGAATTGGGCCGCCGCCTTCGGCGCGCCGGCCGGGGAACCCCCGAGGACCGCGCGGCAAATGTTGTCTCCGAGGCAACCGACCTGATTCTCTGGGAGGCCCTCCGACTACGCCGAAGGATCTGGGAGGTCGACACCACGCGGCTTCGCCCGTCTGTCGTGGCGTTGAAGGTCGATCGGCTACTTCGTCGTCGCGACCCCCCGTCGTACGGCGAGATCGATTGGCTGGCCGATCCGTCCGTGACCGAGCATCTTTAGCCCTCGCCCCGCTAGCGGGCCCCGATGGTACTAGAAGGGTACCGGGCGCGGGTCGCACCCTATATGAAACGGATCTCCGAGCCGTTCCTCACTTGGCGGCCGGATCGGATCAGCATGCTCGCGCTCGCGCTGAGTGTCGCCGCGGCGGTCCTGGCCGCGGTCGTCCGATGGACGACCCCGCTTCTGTTCCTTCCGGTATCGTTGCTCATCTTTGCGGGAGGCGTTTTCGACGTCGTCGATGGAGAAGTCGCCCGGCGCACGAATCGGACGAGCGCGCGGGGGGATTTTCTGGACCACGTCTTCGACCGGTATGCGGACGTCGCGGTCGTCCTCGGCATTGCGATCTCCGGCTACGCGAATCCGATTCTCGCCCTTCTCGCGCTCGTAAGTCTACTTCTCACCAGCTACATGGGGACGCAGGCCCAAGCCGTTGGAGTGGGCCGGATCTACGCGGGGCTCCTCTCTCGCGCCGACCGATTGATCGTGCTGAGCCTCGCCACGTTCCTCGAATTCGACCTGTCCCTACCCTGGCCCTGGGCTCCCTCGATGCCGTGGGCACACCTTCACTGGGGGATTCTCGAGTTCACCGTGCTCGATATCGCCTTTGCCTACTTCGTCATCGCGGGGAACTGGACGGCGATCGCCCGGGCGCGCTCGGCGTACCGGAGCCTTTCTCCCCCGCCGTAGACGACCCGTCGGGATCCCGATCGACGACGGCGCCTCCCCGTATCCGATAGTACTGAAGGGGATGACGTAGGAAAGGCTCGAAACAGAGCGAATCGTGGCTCCGGTCCGACGGGCTGGAAGCGGCCGGGTCGCCCTCTCGGAAACAGAGCCCGTGACTGCGCAGCGTCTCACACTCGGGGGGCTCGTACCCACGGCCCCCGTCGCGCTGCGTGATGTGCTCGACCTGGTACCGGGTCACCGACTCTTGGAAATCCGGCGCCCCCCGGTAGGCATCCACGATCGTTTCAAAATCCGCTCCGGCACGGTGGAGGAAGGCGGCGAGAGCAAAGCGACCGGCATGCGATAGATTCTCGCCGGCTTCGAGCATTCTCCTCATTTTACGTATGCAGGGCGGGAATTTCGTCGGCTGCAGGGCTTGGGGCCCGGTTCCGCCCCGGGCCACGGGGGCCGGCACGCGACGGGCGACCTCTTCGAGGAGCTCGGATTCCTGTTGCCGAATCGCGCCCACGACGTCGTCGCCCAGAGCGCTGGGAGTAGCCAATCGACGTCGGATCCCTTCCTGAAGTAGCCGCGCCGCGCGCTCCCGACTGACCCCGACTCGACCGTGCGCCACTGACTGGCGAACCAGACGGAACTCCCCCTCGCGGATGGCCGTCGCGAGTTGGAGGTAATCGACCAGCGTGAGCGTGACGCGCCCGGCCTCGGGCTCGAACGAGTACCCGAGGCGACGTGCCACCTCGTTCAACTCGTCGAGCGAGGCCGAGTCCAAGCGGCTCGAAGTGCGCTTCGATTCCGCGACCGCCCAGCGCCGTAAGCCGGCCCCGGTCGCGCTGGCGGAGAGCACGATCCGCGCGAACAGGAAGGAGAGGAAGCGCTCCTCTCGCGTCGCGTGCGAGAGTTCCGAGATCGCCGCCCCGCCGCGGGGATCGTCCGCCGCCGCGAGGACGCGCGCCCGACCGATTCCTCGCGCCCGCTCGTAGGCGGGGTCGGTGAGCAGCTCGCGTACCGAAACGGGCAGGTCGCCCACAAGGCGCTCCGCTCCGGGGAGGAACGGATACTCCGCGAAGAGGCTCCGCTCGTCTAGTTCAGTCGAGGTACGATGAATTGCCATAGGAGCAGGATAAGGACGATCAGCGAAGAGGCTACGGCGGCTCGCCCGCCGAACTGATCGAGCTGATCGGACGTCCAATGTCGCTTGAATCGCGCCGCGATCGACGCGGCGAAATCCCGAAACAGGAGCCCTCCGTCCAGGGGGATCAAGGGCAGCGCGTTCGAGATTCCCAGCAAGAGGTCCATCCAAGCAAGCCAGTACAGAATGTTCGCGCCGATCCAGAACGTCCCGGGATCCGAACCCGCGAAGGGACCCGTGAGATGGAAGAAGCTCGTGGTCGATCCTTGGACGGGCTCGAGGGCGGCCAGCGGTAGGACCAGCCACTGGGTAACCCCGATCAACGGTCCGGAGGAACTCGACCAGGGTGCGACCAGATTCTGTTGCATCTGCGCTGGCGTGAGGAACGTCAGTACGATCCCCAAGAAACCCTTCTTCGCGTCCCCCGCGTTTCCCGTGTACGACGCGAGCGAGGTGAGGGTGATATTCACGAGCACGAGCCGATGGAGACTAGCTGAGTAGTACGTGAGGGCGATGTGTTCGCCCGGAGTGCTATCGTTGAGATAGTTCAGAAGGTCGTTGTTGGTCACGATATTCGTCCCATTGATCGCGGTGATGATGTCGCCCGCCTGCAGGCTCGCGTTCTGGGCGGGGGTATTCGCGATCACCGCTCCAATCCCCACGCCCGTGTGGTTGGCCTGGACCGAGGTCGCAACGACCGCCGAAAGGGCGACAAAGAAGACCAGCGCTAAAGCGAGATTTGCCAGCACACCCGCCGCCGCGACGCGATCCCGGGAGCGCCGGGTCGCCTGCATCATTTGTTGGTCGTCTTGCTCGACGAACGCTCCGACCGGTACAACGAACCAGAGAATCCCGAGACTCTTGACACCGATTTTCTGGGAACGAGCAATGACGCCGTGCATCAGTTCATGCAGCACGATCCCGACAACGAGGGCTACGATCCCGTAGCCGATCGGAATGATCGGATTGATGCCGGGAAGCCCGAGCGCCTCTTGGGGCGTCGGGGCCTGCCCGGGAGTCAATCGGAATGCCAGGGCGGCATCGAGCAAGAGCAGCGCGACGATGAGGGCCATCGAGGCGGCGGCAAGCCAGATCCCGATATCGGCGATGACCGTCCAAAATCGACGAAAGCGGCCGACCCTATCGAGGAACGCCCGCCCCCGCTTCGTCTTGATCATCAGGGCGGGGCCGAATAATGAGATCGCTTTCTCGGGTCCAATCCATCCGCGTCGATAGAGGACGACCACCGCGACGAAGTACGCGGCGACGACGAGGACGACGATCCCCCAACCTTCCGTTGTGCTCAGGGCCACCGTCGTTCGGCTCCGAGCGTGAGGAGTCGGGTCGGGGTTATGAGCTCTTTCCGACAACGGAAAGGCGAAACGCTGAGTTCGGCTCCGCGAAGGCTAATGTGGTCCGAACCCCCGTTAGTTCGACTGAGAATCGATGGCGGTCGTACCCGTCGGGCGTGCTAGGGACCGAGCGGCCACGGCTCTCGCCTCGGTCGGGATCATTGTCCTCCTTGTAGCTGTCCTATTCGCGACAGTCCCGGCATCCGGGTCAAATCTCGCTTCGCAGGCGGCTTTCCCAGCGGGACTGACGTCCGCGCCGCCCCCCTCAACTGCGTTCACAGTCGTTGCTCCGGGCTTCAGCCCGGACCTCTCGACACACGAGGTCGGCGCTCTGGCCTCGCAAGTCCCACTCGATATCGCCGTAGCACTCGGGTCGAAGGATCCCGCTGGATTCGCCGCGCTCACTGACCTCCTCTATACGCCGGGCACGTCGGAGTTTCATCACTTCCTCTCGGCCGTGGCCGTCGCCGAGCGGTTCGGCGCGCCCGCGTCCACCTATGCTTCCGCCGTGCGCTACTTCGAATCGTTCGGGTTGACGGTAACGACCAGTCCGGACCAGCTTCTGCTCTTCGTGAATGGCTCGAGTGCGTCTGTCGGTCGGGCGTTTCACACCTCGTTCGAAGTGTACTCCGAAGGCGACCGGGAGTTCTATGATCACGCGAGCCCGGCGTCTTTGCCCGCCTCATTGGAAACCTCGGGAGTCCTGGGGCTGGCGAACAATACGGAATTGCGGCCGGCGTCGCTTGGGTCCGGAAGCGCTCTTGCAGCGCTCGACCCGCTCGCCAGCTGTTCTGCCTCGCAACCGCTCACTCCCTGTCAGCTCCAAACCGCGTACAACTCGACCGGGTTGCTCACCGGCGGCACCACGGGGTCGGGCGTTACCATCGGGGTTGTTGACAACTACGACAGCGCCGAACCGCAAAGTCAGCTGGCGCTCGACCTTGCCGACTTTGACGCGGAGTTCGGACTTCCCGCCCCCCCGTTGAACTTCGTCTATCCTGTTCCGACCTCGACGGACCTGAACGCTTCTCCCTCTTCTCAGTGGGGGGTCGAAGAGGCGCTCGATCTCCAATGGTCGCACGCGATGGCGCCGGGCGCGGCGATCGATATGACATTCGCCCCCAATCCCTCGGTCGGACTGTATGAAGCCGTAGACTGGCTCGTGGCTCACCAATCCGTTGACATCATCACGATGAGCTGGGGGGAGCCGGATGCTGGAGTTTTCAACGCCTACTCCACCCCCTGTGCTAACGCGTGCAATGCGAGCACAGATGGAAGTTACGGGATCCTGAGTCCCGTGTTGAGCGCCGCGGCCGCCGAAGGGATCAGCCTGTTTGCCGCGAGCGGCGACTGCGGCGCCGCCGATGGCACGAGCGGAGTCGCGACCAACTATCCGGCGTCGGACCCTTCGGTCACGGGGGTCGGGGGCACCGACCTTACCGTCTCCGCCTCGGGAGGGTACGCTTCGGAGACGGCTTGGAGTGGCAACGCGACGGGAGCCATCTCCCCCGGGTGTACGAATCAGGGAGGCTCGGGTGGGGGTTACGCGCCGTTCCCCAAGCCGTGGTGGCAGGCGGGGGAGGGAGTCTCGGCGTCGATCCCGTATCGGGGGGTTCCGGATGTATCGGCGGATGCCGCGAACCCGGTCGTAGTCTACTACCGAGGCGACGCGATCAGTGTAGGCGGAACGAGCCTGTCGTCGCCTGTCTGGGCGGGATTCACGGCGCTCGCCGACCAATTAGGCGGCACGAGCCTCGGTTCGCTGAACCCTCAAATGTACGCGCTCTTGCGTTCCCCGGCGTATCGGGAAGTCTTCCACGACATCACCTCGGGAAACAACGGAGCTTACTCCGCCGCTCCCGGATGGGATCCCATTACCGGAATTGGCTCCCCGAATGTGGGGCGACTGGCCCCGCTGCTCGTGCGCACCTTGCCCTTGGTCAACACGTTTCTCGTCCGTCTCACGGGGACTCCGCGTTATGCGCCCGCGCCGGCGGCGGTTACTTTCCAGATAGGGATTTCGGGCGGGGCCTCCCCCTATCCGCTGATCGACGTTGCGTTCGGTGATGGCGCGGCGGGTATCGTCTCGGGAACCTCCATTCATCACACCTACGCTACTCCCGGAGTGTACACGGCGGAAGCTGCTGCCTACGACGGGTCCGGCAATCTATCGTTCTCGATTCCACTCGTCGTGGTCATCGGGGGCGGAACGGCCCTCCACGTGACGCTGACACCCTCGACGGTAACGCCCGCCGTGGGTGAACCGGTCACGTGGATGGTTTCGGCCGTCGGCGGCACCGGGCCTTACTCGTACGCTTATTGGTTCGGCGACGGGACGTTCCAGAACTGGAGCAATCGATCCACGGTATCGCATACCTACGAATTCTCTGCCGGTGTTTGCGCGATCGCCGCCGCCATGGATTCGGCGAGCCCGCCGGATGGAGGAACCTCGGCGCGAGTTTCCCTCCAAGTGGGCGGCGCCTCCGCGCCGGATTGCTTCAACAATGCGACGTCGTTGAACGCATCAATGGCGCCCTCGCCGCTTGCCGTCGACGCTCCCGGTGACCTGCAATTCGGCCTCCATGCCACCGGGGGAACGCCCCCGTACTCCTTCCAGTATGCCTCGAGCGACCCCTACGTCGCCGCCTGTGAGTGTGGGATATTCCGGACGCCTGGCGTTTACCCGGTCGAAGCGTTCGTTAATGATAGTCTCGGCGAGGCTACCACGACCTGGACCAACGTCACCATCTACCCCGCGATCAATGCAACCTTTGCGGCAACGCGTCAGAGCGGACTCGCTCCGCTGAATGTTACTTTCTCCGTTACCGCTTCCGGCGGTCACAATCTGAGCGCGGCCTCGACCCTCTGGCAATTCGGGGACGGGGAGAGTGCGAGCGGATCCGAAGTGAATCACACGTTCGAGACGCCGGGGTACTATCTGACGATAGGACGGCTCTCCGACGGTACCGAAGGGAACGCCAGCGAGGCATTCCTCCTCGATGTTCTTCCCGCCTCCTCGGAAGGTCGGCCCGCCGTGGTGGCCACCGTGACGCCGGCGATCGACGCGTCCGCCGGGGCTCCCGTTACCTTCCATGCGACGGAGATCAATGGCTCTGGGAACAGCACCTTCTACTGGGATCTCGGCGACGACGATTCCGCGTACGGCGCGACCGTGGCGCAGACCTATTCGGCGACCGGCTGCCTGGGTACGGGCGCGTGCCCCCTCGATGTGACGCTCTCCTATCGGGGCCCGAACGGAACCTGGGTACCGCTCTCGATCGTGTTGTCCCATCCCATTGCCAATCGATGGAGCGCGCTGAGCTTGGCCGACCAAATCTCGAACCCGAATGGCACCGTTCCGCTGCGGGTCAACGGAACGGCGCAGACGGCGGGCGTACCGGGGGCGACATTGACGTGGCAGTTCGGGACAGGTGCGGAGGAGACGGGGCCTTCGGCCTCCTACGTCTACGCACTGCCGGGTGAGTATACCTTAACGGAAGTCGCGACCACGGACTATGGGGACCGACTTCTTCGGACGCACGCCGTCACGATTACCGCCGCGATCGCACCGATCGCGATTACGGTCGTTGCGAACCCTACCCACGGTCCGGCGCCGCTCACCGTTGATTTTTCGGCGAGCGCCTCGGGCGGAAATGGAGGACCCTACACCTTCCACTGGGATTTCGGGGACAGCTTCGAAGGGAACGGCTCGACGGTAGCCCATACCTACGCCTCCCCCGGAATCTTCTCCGTAAACCTCAATGTTTCGGATTCGTCGGGTGACTCGAACACGACGTCGACCATGATACAAGTGGTCGCCCCACCGACTTCGGCCGCTGATGCGGGTGAATCTGAGGCGATTCTCTTGGCTGGGGCGGCAGTCGGAGTGGTGCTCGCCGTCGGCGGGCTTGGGCGACGCAAGGAACCCCCAAACGGCGAGTCGCCACCGATCAGCCCTTGACAACGCCCAAAGGGACGAGGCGCGCTACCCGGCGGGTTAGCCCCGCACCTTCGGCGACGCGGACCACCTCCTCCACGTCCTTGTAGGCGCCGGGAGCTTCCTCGGTCACTCCCTCACGAGTCGCCGACCGGACAATGATCCCTTGCTCCGACAGGCGACGCGTGACCTCGTCGAACCGGAACGCTCGGATTGCCGCGTGGCGGGAGAGGCGCCGGCCGGCGCCGTGGCACGACGAACCAAACGAGCGGGTGAGCGAGGTCGGAAGCCCCGCCAGTACGTAGCTCGCCGTTCCCATGTCACCGGGGATGAGTACCGGCTGGCCGAAGGTTCGATAAGCGGCGGGCACTTCCTCCCGACCGGCGGGAAACGCGCGGGTCGCGCCTTTGCGGTGCACGATGACCCGCTTTGAAACTCCGGCGACGTCGTGGACCTCCTCTTTCGCGATATTATGGGCGATATCGTAGACCACCGAGAGATCCATCGATTCGGCGGAGCGTTGGAAGACTCCGGCGAACGCACGGCGTACGCCGTCCGTGATCGCCTGCCGATTGGCCCAGGCGAAGTTGGCTCCCGCCGCCATCGCCCGCAAGTAGCGTTGGCCCTCCTCGGACGAGATGGGGGCACACGATAGCTGCCGGTCGACCAGGGTGACTCCGTCCTGAGAGAGGCGGCGGTCCATCGTCTGGATGAATTCGGTCGCCACTTGGTGGCCCAAGCCACGCGACCCGGTGTGCAACATCACGACGACCCCGTCGGGAACCAGACCCAGTGCGCTTGCGAACTCGGGGTAGAAGATCGAATCGACGGCCTGTACCTCGAGAAAGTGATTGCCCGAACCCAGCGTTCCCAACTGCCGATGTCCGCGCTTGCGCGCGCTATCGGAGATCTGAGCAGGATCCGCGGACCGCATACGGCCTTCCTCTTCCTGGAAAGTGAGGTCCTGCGCCCGACCTCGTCCTTGGTCGACCACCCACTTCGCGCCGCCGGCCAGGACCTCGTCCATCTCGCCCTGACTCAGGGTGATGCCGCCCTTCGAGCCAACCCCCGAAGGGACTTCGTGATAGAGCGCCTCGACGAGCGCCCGCAATCGGGGACGGACCTCCGGAACGGTCAGGGAGGTTCGAAGCAACCGAACGCCGCAGTTGATGTCGTAACCGATGCCGCCCGGGGAGACCACACCTTCGGCGAGGTCGAAGGCGGCCACGCCGCCCACCGGGAACCCGTATCCGAAGTGAATGTCGGGCATAGCCAGCGCGTTCGATTGGATTCCGGGAAGCGTCGCGACATTGGCCAGTTGCTGAAGAGACGGGTCGTCTTCCACTTGGGAAAGTAGCGCGCGATTGGAGAACAGACGGCCGGGGACGCGCATCCCGACGAGCTGCGAGGTTGGGATCTCCCACGTGAACTCATCGATGGGAATCAACGTCGGAATATTCGGCACGGGCGCGGCCATCCGAACCACGTATTAGGCCTAACTGACTCCGAACGCAGTTCTCGTACCCGGTTGTCCTCCGGAGGCCGCATCCGGCGGCGGGGAAGCCGGCGGGAAGCGCCTAAGTAACTCAGTTTCCCTCCGGGGACGGGGTTGCAGCGCGAGGGGGAGCAATGCTCGTTCGGAACGTCGCCATGATCGCGTCGCTCGCGTTACTCGTAGTGGGCATAACGCTCCAATTTCTCTACCCCGTCCTCGCGACGTACATCTTTTGGCTGTTCCTCGCGTGGATCGTCCTGAGCTTCTTCATTTTTCGACTCCCCGTGATGTCCCGGTCGATCGGGCGGAGTGCGAATCCGTCGCCCCCCGGAACGCTCCCCTCCGCCTCGGGCGGGAGCACCGGCGCCCCCTTGACGACGTCTGCGCCCTCGTATCCCACCGCCGCCCCTCCGATCGGATTCTGCATCTATTGTGCGGCGGCGATCGAACCCGGAACCACCGTATGTCCCGCGTGTGGACACGCTCTTAGCCCGATCTAGAAGTGGGGATTGGAGAGACGTCGACCCCCATGACCACCATCGCACGGATTCCATTCGCGATCATGCTCGCGATCATTGTGGCGCTCGTGCTTGTGATCGATGTGGTCGGAGCCCTGGCGCACTGGGGCGATCGGACCCTTTTCCTTCTCGTCATCCCCGCGGGTCTCGCGGCCTGGTTCCTCATCGAGTACCGAAAACTGCCCTTCTACGTTCCCGAATCGACCGTCGCACCGGCAACCGTCGACCCGGAAGCGAGGGCCGGCCTAACGGAGACCGGTCCCTCGGCTTCTCCTTCGGGGGGGAGCACCTCCCCCCCAATAGGGGCCGAAGGGGTGACGTCGGCCGAGACCGACTTCGACGACCCCGTTGTGGAGGCGGATCGAATCGAGAGCGAATCACGACGTGACCTTCCACCGGGACCTGCGCCCCCGGATGCGGGGTCGAACGCAGACGAACCCCCCTAGCCGGGTACTATGTAGAGCATCGCGTCTCGGGCGCGCGCATTGCTGCCCGATTCGACGCGGAGCTGCCGTACGACGCCCGCTACGGGCGCGAGTATCTCGTTGCGCATCTTCATCGCTTCCAGGACCAGCAGCGCTTGGCCCGCGAGGACCCGATCTCCCTCCTTGACGCGGATCTCGATGATCTTGCCTGGCATCGGGGGAACGACGGGAACCCCTCCCGCCGGGGCATCCACCGAGGGGATCGCAGTGGGTGGACTGCCCGCCTCCGATACCACTGCGCGACCGGACGG
>JBAUYF010000009.1:0-61283 GCA_049584655.1 Thermoplasmata archaeon
GGGGTGGAGGATGCGTGGCGGGGGGGACTCCAATTCTCACACCGAAAGGATACGTCCCGATTCAGAAGCTTGCAATCGGGAGCACCCTGGTTGGATTCAATCTCTCAAGTGGAAAAACGATCGATGAGAAACTGTTGTACGCGAATTCAACCCTATCGACCGATCTGATTCGGATTAACGCGGGGCTGTTGACTATTACCTCAGCGGACCAGCCGATTTACATCGCGAATAGCTCCTACGTCGGTTGGCTCATAGACCCGAGAAATCTTACCAGTGCCGATCTAATATTCGATCCGGTGAATGGATTTTGGATACAGGTCTGGTCCATTCAGCATCTCGAGAAGCCGACGAAGGTCTACGATGTCGTTACCTCGGGGTTAAACAATTTCATTGGCGATGGAGTTCTGCTCGATAAGAAAACTCCGTAGCGGGGCCCGTGGCTTGGGGATTGAGCCCAGCAAATCGGTCACGACTCCCCCGCCCGGACCGGATAAACCCGAAACTCTGAGTCGGTTCGAATGAACCGATCTCGGGCGAGAATCTTTAGAGTTGAAGAAAAAACGTAGGGCTCGACAGTCGTTCCGAACTCCTCGTGAACGAGGAACCGAAGGCTTGGGACCCGGATCCCGGGGAACTCTTCGACCGTTCGGAGGACGAATCTCCGAAGCTCGAGCGGCCACGCATTGGACAACGCCGTCGCTCCTACCACTCGGACTCGAGCGAGACCGGAGGGTCGGGCTTCGAAGAATCCGGTTCGGGCTTAGCCGTGACCTCCTCCTCCACGTACTTAATCGCTCGATCCCGTTCCCTTGCCTCCGACTCGATTACCCCTGCTGGAACCGGCTCAAGTCGATGCGTTACCTCGTACGTCGGGAGGCCGTTCAAGAGCGAGCGATACCTATCGAAGAGTGCGTCATCGAAAAATGGCTCTCCGAGCCTCCGCCAGTCTTTCTCGACTTTGTAATGCGGGTTTTGGTCGCAGAGCCGTCGTTTTTCGTCGAGCGTTCGTCTTCGGATAAAAAGCGGCTCGCAGTTATCGCAAATCACAACGACCATATCTTCGAGAACGACAGCCCGTTCGAACGTCGCCAAGCCATACCCGAAGTCAAGGAAGAGGGTCTCCCGATGGCAGTCGATGCAATAGTCAGGGATCGCCCGAAGAGAAAACTCGAATAGGTCGCGGATTCGGACGTCGAAATGATCGTGAATATCCCACTCTTCGCAAGCCCAACGGAGAAACTTCATCGCCCGCTCGGCTCCGGCCTCGGTCGCCCTCATGGTAGTCTCGCTCTTACTCGGCTCGATTTCGTTCATTCTTTTTCCTCCGATCCCGTTAGGGTGGAGAGGGACATGGAAGACCCGATGGCCCACTCGAACCGTTCTAAGCGACGACCCGGCGGGTCGAGTTCGATGCGGACCTCGGCGATCTCATCGATGAGATCGGCTCGGACCAGGGTCTCCCGGTCGCGTTGATCGGCCGGTAGGACTTGGTAGGCGTTCGACGGTTTCAGAAGGCTCCGGTTAGGCTCGTTGCTTGGGTCCGGCCTCGAATGGGTCATGAGTCGTGCCGGTCCTCTACCCCCTCCCCGGGACGCCCGGGACGGCCGGGACGATGGGGGTGTTTTTCTATCGGTATACTGCTCGTCCCGGCCACCGAATTAGCCCCGGGACGGCCGGGACGGAGACGGGACCGTCGATATCCTGCGTCCCGGGCGTCCCGGCCACCGTGTTCGTGCCCGGGACCGACGCTTCTCTAGCGGTAGAACCGCTAGCGGTGCCGGGCGTCCCAGTCGTTCCGCTACCTCGTAGGGAGCAGTGCCGGCCGCGTTGGATGTCTCGACGCGGAGGCCCAAGCTCTTCAGCGTTCCCGCTTCGAATACGAGCGCGTTAAGGCGGGCATCTGGTCCCTTCCCACCGATCTTGGCTCCGCGATGGAAGCCATGTAGGTCAAGGATTGCTCGGACGTCGTCAGGCTTCGGCCGATGTCCGATTAGGTTCTTCAGCGTCGTCGCGAATGTGGCGTATGGTGTTCGCCACTCCTAATCGGCAGGGACCCGGCATGAGAACTGCTCGTCGATGTCCTCTCCCCCGACGGTCTCTATCCCCGTCCCATCGGCGTCCAACACCACCATACGGGGGGCCTGGTCTACGTGATCCTTGAGCGGCTTCGAAGTGGGCTTCTTGCGCCGGGCCCATTCGATTATCTTGCCTTCGAGGTCCCAGCCATAGATTTTCGAAACCAACCATAGCAGCTCGGCCAGCTCCGCCCGACGATCGCTATCAGTGGTTCCATCGAGACCATCCGAGAATCGAACGTACTCATCGTCGTCTTGGAGACGTTCAGCCTGCTCGACGGACCATTTGGAGAGGGCGATCGATCCCTGCTGCTTCATCCAGAGCGCTACCGGAGCGAGCTTCTTCCAATATCGAGCCGCGGATCGTCTTACCTCACCCTTTCGAGCGGGGACAGTCTCGATCTCAACGACCCGGGACATCGATGAGACGTCATCCTCGTTGAGCGGATTGATGTAGGAGAGAACGCGAACTCCAAAAACCGGAAGAGACACTGCGGTGAATTTCTTCGTTACAGGGTCTTGCTCGAGAACGTGATAATCGATCCCACGCTCGTACCCCGCATCGACTAGTTGTAGCAATTGAGAGCGGTCGGGGTTCTTTCCTTCGATGAGCCGGTCGAATCGATCGAAGACGATGCCGTCCATCATGCTCGAGACCCGCACAGGAACTTCGGCGAGACCGCGGCGGCTATCAAGACGCGGCCGCCTAGATACTGGAAGACGCGGCCTACCCTCGACTTCCCTGAGGACGACTGGCCGTGTATGCCGAGGTAAGCAACCTTCTCGAGCAGGTCGAGAGCTCGACATTGCCCGGACGTTAGTAAGAGGAGATAGTAGTCGAGTTCGTCGGCGAGCTTGACCGTTTTCTTGAGTCGTTCGACCGCCTTCTCAATGGTCATCGACTCTGAGATCCGAACGTTTTCAGGATCCTCGAGGGCGAGGTTGGCTGACGACTGACGCTTCGGTACCTCGGTGCCGGCGAGTTCCATCAGGTTGCTGAACGGAGCGGAAACGTCCACCACTACAGTCCCTCCTTATTGTCGGCTGCGTCAACGTCTTCGATTGGCTGCGGCGGGTCGTCGTCTGGCGAACTGAGCCCCGTCTCCTCCTCGTGCCGTACGCGATCTTCCTCGGCCTCGGCGAGCTGTTCCGCGAGGCACCGGGGGCATGCCTCATTCGCCGCGTCGAACTCGACCTCGGGGTGGATCGGGCAATTCGGTACGACGTAATCCCAGCTATCGTATCTGGTCTGGCTGTCGGGTTCGACGTCGTCCTCTTGGTTCTCCTCCTCGATGGTTTCCTCGATTTCGAGATTGAGGGGGGGAATGACGAGGTAAATTCCCGGAGACAATCGAAACACGAGTCCGGATGGGTTGCACGCCATCATCGGAGTATCTCCTCCTCGACGTCGAACAGTCGGCGGATGCAATCGGAGTGCGCGAACAAACCGGTCGACCTGAACGTATTACAACGGCCCGGGCGAGCGCACCGGACGAGTAACGGGGCAAGCGTGCCGTGATGATTCGACCCGACCCGAGCGGTTACGACTCCGCCGCAAAACGGACAGGTCGACCGAACTCTCTTTCCCCGAGGAACGATCGCAACTTCGGGCTCGCCGTCGTTACGGAGAGGAAGATAAACCGCTCCGCCATCTCGTCGGATGCTCGTCGGGTTCGTTCGGATCGATTTCATCTCTCGTTCTCTGGAATCGGCTTGGACCGCGCTCGTCCCCCTGCGAAGGGGACGGGCGGCCCGGCGGCGAATCTAGTCGCCTCCGTTCTTGGCGTCGGCTTTCTCGATTGGCCTATATGCGGGCTCGCCGCCGACTTGCTTCGTCTCTAACGACAAGGTCCATCGATCGCTTCGTCCGAGATTACAAGCCGTTCTCGCAGCCCTTCTCGCCTGCTTCTGCAGAGTGTCCTTGCCCACCGGCGTTTCCGCGCCGACGACCTCGAACGCCTGCTGAATGTAGAGCTGCTCGGCCAACTCTCTCTTGTTCTGCTTCGAGGCGGCTGCGGCTTGGATCGACGGCACGACGTTCCAGTCATGGTGAACCTTTCGTCCTCCGAGCATTTTCTCTTACTTCCCCCGAGTTTCGCTCACGAGTACCTCGAGGACGGCGATCGACCGGGCGCGGAGCTCGGTCGCGGTTTGCTTAGCCGGCCACGAGCCAACGATCCGGGCCGCCAATGGGGTCGGAGCCTCTGCGAGAAGCTTCGAGCGAATTATTTCCTCGGGCACGACCGATCGAGGTGGGAGGTTGGTTTTAAAGCGGAGGCGAAAACGCTAGCTTTGGCCCTGTTACCTCGAGAACGTGTTCCGGAGCGGCACGTTTTCTCTCGAGACGCTCCGTCCGACCTATCGCGTCGAGCGGCGACCCAACGTATATTTTCGTACGGTTCCCGGATCAATCGGGCGACCATTAATTTGCCGGAATCTCTGGGCGATCCGGTACGGCTGTATGCACGGGGAGAATAGACCCGGGTAGCGGTCCTCCACGGCGATTAGCCCCGACTCGATAAGGGATATCCGACGGCGGAGGCTACTCCCCCGCCCTCCTTTCTTCCCAGCCTCGGACTTAGTGAACGCTTGGATCGTCTGTTTGGTAAATTCATGGAAATCTTCTTTCGATCTCGCTCGACGTCCGGCGAACGCCTCCTCGAGAGTTATCGGCCGTCGTTTCGTCCCTGATCTCCAAGGGGGTTTCGACCAACTGCTCGGTAGTCCGAAGCGTTCCCGGATTAATCGAATGATAAGGGAGAGCGAATCGCTCACGTCCGACCACTCGGGTTCGATCGTCTCCCGATCGAACCGGAATACCTTCATCCGTCGTTCGATCTCCCGATCGAGCTCGCGTAATGCTTCCCCTTTCGATGGGGACCCGGGGCGCGAGAACGGTCCGAGAATCGAATCGATCCGTTGGGGGCTCGTTCCCCATTTACAATCGCGTAGCCACGGGCCGGCGACCTCGCGGAACCCGCGGCAGACAATTCGGTTATCAATCTCGCCGCGTCGGTTCCGGAACGCGTCGCGGTAATCAAGTCGAACCGGGGTCGTAGGAGCGGTACGGGTGGTCGTCTCCGCGACCGACTGGACGGCCTCGACCTTCGCCATCCCCTCCTCTCTCAACTCGGATCCGTCGGCGCGTCTTACCGTACGACGGCCGTCCCTCCGATGGCTGCGGGAACGTCGAAAACGAACCGTCCGTCGTGGAGATCAGCGACGATCTTGGTCGTCGCATCGTCTCCAGTGTATAGACCCCGGACCTGCTTACCGTCCTCGGCCCGATGCGCCTTCAGAATCTCGAGCGCCCGCTCATACGATAGAGCACCCTGACCTTCGAACTCCTCCTTCGGGATTCCGTTCGAGACGAGGATTAGCCGGATGAACTCTTGTTGCGAGACCTGCTCCTTCGTTTGGCCCTCACTCGAGAGGAAGGGTTCGGTTCGCTCGAACGACGCCCGCATCTGCTCGATCGTTTCGGGGGCAAGAATCCCTCGCTGCTCCCCGTACCTGGAGGTCATCTCCCCCGTGTGTCCCATCCAGAAGACTACGAACCGGTGTGGTGCCGAACCCTCGGTCTCCGCGGAGATTAGGCGAGTTTGGAACGTCGTCCGGAAGACGTAAGGGCGGGCGGTTAGCCCCGCCTTACGGATCGCGCTCCGAAGGACATCGCCGATATTCGTAGTACGAATGAAATGCCGACCGTCCCGCTCGGGAGCGATAACGGGGCTTTCCGGTCTTAGGTTTTCCCCCTTTTTCCAATCCGCGCTCGGCCGGAGTCGAGCGCCGAGATACTCGGCGACGTACTCAGCATTCTCAGTGGAGAGGAAGGTCGAAAATTCATGTTTCGCCTTTGAGAGCTCCTCACGAACGACAATTCTGGCCGGCACTCGAGTCCACGAGACCGTTCGGTTGCGGAGATCGATTTTCAGGTCGGGGAGGTCCCGGATCCGGAGCCCATCGGTCCCGAGGTAATTTCCCTGGACTTCGGGGCGGAGACCAGATCGCGCAAGAGCGACGGCCGCCCGCTCCCGCCGGTTCGCCGACCTCAGGATTGCCCGTTCGTTCTCCCGGGTGAGAGCGGTCTCCTTGTAGACTCGGTCGGCGTCGTGGATCGTAACGAATCCGTGCGGGAGCGAAACCCCGTTGTACGCGAGCCAGCTTTTCGCTACCTTCACCGAGAACGCGATCGTCGAGCCTTTCTTCCCCTTCGCCCGCATCCGCTTGTCGTAGTCCTCGAAGAGGTGCTGGATCGTCCGCGAGACCGTTCCGGGATGCGCTCCCTCGGTAGCCGCGTCGACCAGTTCGATTGGCGACTTTCCGACGTCGAGGCAGAACGATCCTAGGACGCGCGGCCAAATCTCCCGCGTCGAGTCCGAGCCGAGGTGGTCGATCCACCGGCGGAGTTCGTCTCCCCCGGCCGCGAGGATCGTCTCCCGTTTACCTCTCCGTAATTTCGATATCCGCGGCATCGCTCCTCGGAAGCTTAAGCAAGCCCTTGAATATAATACCCGCTAGACTATAGAAAAGGAATAGCCCCGAGCGGATTCGAACCGCTGTCGCCGGCTCCAAAGGCCAGCATGCTTGGCCACTACACCACGGGGCTATCGATGCGGGGACTGACCTCCCGTACAAAAAGTGCCCGCATAACAGAGCAGCAAGACTCCGCCCGCAGGAGGGAACCATGACGTCCAATTCGCCCGACCGGAAGAACTGATTCTGGCTATTCTCCAGATGCTGCTGGGAGGCTTCGGGCCCCCACGTCCAAGCTCGGTTCGTCGCCGAGCGCCGTGGGCTCTGAAGGGCGCCCACGAACGAGGACCAAGAGGGGGAGCATCACGAGACTCAATACCGCCGTAATAATCCAGGCGTCGAAATATCCCCAGTCCGTCGCGATGAACCCAAAGGCGATCGCGAGCCCACTTCCTAAGAAGACCTGGATCGAATTGACCACCGCCACGCCCAGGGCCAATCCTTCTCCGTGCGTCTCGGGGAGATAGGTCGGGATCAGGTACAGCACCGCGAAAACCACTCCATCCGTGAACCCTAGCAGCGCGCAAATCCCCCACAGCGCCCACAGTGGAGAGAACGGGATGGCGAGCACCGAGAGTCCGGTTACGACTGCGAAGAGGGCGATCAACCGACGTGGGTCACCCGCACGCTCCCCGAGCCAACCTCCAACGGGACCGCCTGGAAACGAAAGGAAAACCACGACGGAAGGGAGCGCCGCGATCACGCCGAGCCCCCAGGATGGATGAACGTGAGTACCATAGGCGACGAAGTACTGCGCCACGATGTAGATCGCCGCCCAGAATCCGGTAAGGGCGAGCGACAGCGCCCAAATTGAGCGCGACCGCAAAACCTGCCGACTCGCCGACCAGATCACGGCGAGCTGTGGCTGACCCTCGTGAGTGGGAGTCGGCAGAATCGCGAATGCAACCAGCGCGATCACAAGGAGCCCAATCCCTCCGACCAAGAGGGCAATCGGCCATCCGTACGCGTAGCCGAGGGCGGCTCCGCCGAATATTCCGACCGTCCCGCCGATGGCGAATCCGCCGTTGTAGAGTCCGATCACCGGGCCACGATGCCCGGTCCGGTAGTAAGACGCAACCAAGCTAAGGGCGGGCGAGAAGAAGAACGCCGCTCCCACGCCCGCGATGAACCGAAGTAGAGCGAGGATTTGCCAACTGGGCGAGAACGCCGACGCAACCCCGGCAACCCCCATCAGGAGCAACGCGAAGATCGACACTCGACGAGCGCCGTAGCGGATCGACGCGAGACCGGCGGGGACCTGGAAGAGGCCAACACCGATCAGAAATGTTCCCAGTACGATGCCAATTTGCTCTGTGCCCGCATGCAGGCCGGTCTCGAGCAGTGAAAAGACCGCGCCGACGTTGTACCAGTTGAACGCGTAAACCATTCGCGAGACGAGGAGGGTGCCGGCCGCCTCGCGCCGGGCGCGGGGCGAAAGCTCGGTCAGCCAGTTCCCCTCCCCGTCTTGTCCTTCGTTGCGAAATACCTCAAGAGACCCATCGCCGCCATCTCATAACCCGAGACCAAGTCTTCCCGATCCTCCACGACGCGATCGGAGTCATCCGCGGCCACGTGACTTTCCTCGAACTCTCGCAATCGACGGCCGACATACTGGGGATCCGGCGACTCCTGGGCGGCTTTCCAAGCGACGGCCCGCCATTCTTCGCAAATACGCGGATAGATCGCGAGATCTTCTCCACCGTTCGGCGCCGGGCCGAAATGACTGTACCAGACGGCTCGCGGGTTCTTCGCCTTCATGGCATCCACGCTCCGATAGAGCTCCTCCAAATCCAGATCCGGGGGAGGTAGCGCCGGTCGGGGGCGGCCCGCACCTTCCAATCGCACCCCGGCGCCATCCCCCGTGAGAATGGCACCGGTTGGAGTATCGAAGAACGCGAGATGATGTTTCGCATGTCCAGGCGTATTGAGAACCTCAAGCGTGCCTCCGCTTACCGGGAACCGCTCTCCTCCCATGAGCGAGTGTATGCGGTTCGCCGGGACGGGGACGATAGGGCCCCAAAGCGGATCGGCGGCCGCCCCCCACACGCGCCGCGCGCTCGAGATGAGTCGAGTAGGGTCGATCAGGTGCGGCGTTCCGAGATGATGCGCGTAGAATTCGGCGCTGGGGAGGTCATGCATGAGCGCGCCCACACCGCCGGCGTGGTCGAGATGTATGTGCGTCACGAACACTTTTCGCACGGAGGCGCGTTCAACCCCCGCGAGTTCGAGGCCACGGAGGAGGAGGTCCCGGCAGCTCGTGGGTCCGGTCTCGATCACGGTCGATCCCTCCTCTTCGGGGATCACGTAGCTCGCAACCAACCCTTCGGTATCGCGAAACCCCAGGTCGATCATCTGGCGGCCCTCCCCCAGTTCCTGTATCGAAGGCTTCGTCATGCGCACCTACAGATGCGGGAATGGCGTGCCAGTGTTGAAGGCCAGGTAGCACACAATCGCGAACACTACTGATACCGCGATCGTCAGGCCCCACACCGCCGGTCGCCAACGGTACACCTTCCGCCCGTCGAGCGGTCCGAAGGGGATCAGATTGAAGGTGGCGATCCAACCGTTGAAGAAACTGATGAACAGTATTGCCAGAACCAGGTCGGAAGCACCGGCCGTGAGCCTGACGGCGATCGCGGCCGCATAGAACACAGCTCCAAACACGAGATTTGTGAGTGGCCCCGCGATGCTCGTCTCGCCCCACGACTGCCCGTCCGTGATCCCGTCGACGACGGTCGCGCCCGGTGCAGCGAATAGGAAGCCAAAGTACGCCGTGACCAACGAGAAGAGGAGGCCGAACGGCGACATGCGGAACTCCGCCCAGTAACCAAGACGTTCGGCGACGATTTTGTGCGCGAGCTCGTGAGCTAGGAATCCCGTAAACGCGACGGTCGCTCCGACCAGTCCAAAATCAAGCAGGTAGGCGGCGCTCCCGAATGCCAGATTCGGAAACAGCCCGAATAGGGGCGCGATAAGGACTATATCGACCGTCATGACGAGGAACGCGATTGAGATATGCAGTACCTCCTTGGAGGAAGTGGAAACCGGTCGGGCCGCGACCGCTGGCCGCCAGCTCCCGTCAGAGTAAGACCAGCCAGTCATGTGCGGGCCCCATCGAGCGGCGCGGCCATGCCCCACAACTGTACTGGCATCGGGGGCTGCCACTGTTCGACCGCTAGCAGATGACGAATCAAGTCCACTCCGTCAGCAAGTCGGGGGCCTGGACGGCTGAAGTACGCTTCATCGGCGATCCACGTTCCAAAGCGTGGGGCTAGTCGGGTCAAAGAGCGAGCCACCGGCGAACTTCGCAATTCCTGCTGCGTTCGATCTACACTGAAACTACACGGGCTCACGATCACAAGGTCCGGCGCTTGAGCAATTACCTCCGGCCAAGTCCGCCGAAGGCCCGGCTCTCCCGAACGGGTCGGCGCCGGTTCTCCTCCGGCAGCGATGATCATGTCCGGGGTCCATAAGCCCGCCAATATTGGTGGATCAAGCCATTCAAGAATCCCGACGCTAGGCCGCCGGCTTCGAGTGGGTCCCGCTGAGTCCGCGACACGGTGACGAAGGTTCTCCGCGAACGCAGCACCGCGCGAGGGGTCGCCGATGGCGCGTCCCACCAGCTCAATACTTTGCCATACTTCTTCCAGCGTACGGGGAGTCAACGAGACGACTTCGGGGGCAACGCCGGCTTGGGCACATGCAGAACGGACCTCGTCCTCGGTAACAGAACAGACCCCGCAAAGGTCCTGCGTTAGCAAGAGATCGGGAGCCAGCGATCGGAGCCGGTCGACGTCGAGGGAGTAGAGACTTTCACCCCGCGCGCGAGTAGTTTGAACCCGACGATCAATCTCGGAAGAGGGCCGATCCGAGTCCCAGTGCTTGGCTCGCATGACCGCGGGAATGGAGCGTACCGAGGGGGGAAAGTCACATTCTTCACTTCGGCCCACCAGCCACGCTTCATGGCCCAGCGCCGCGACGATTTCAGTTGCGCTGGGGAGCACGGATACGATTCGCATGAGCTCGAGCGGGGTCGCGTTGCGAGCCGGTCGGGAGTTACTTACGTTTGCGGGCGGAAGGATGCGCACGAGTCGACGTCGACTTCGCGCGACGGGGTGACGCCCGCTTTCGCTTCGGTGCATCAGTCCGCGCCGGCAATCGAACTCGCGGGCGCGTAGCCGACGCCCCGGGACTCGGGAGCTCTTCGAGCAGTACGGGGGCCGGCGGTAGTGGGGGTGGAACTGGCGGCGGGATCCCCAAGTACCCGCACAGGGCACTTTCGCGGTCGAAAGTGAGTCCGAGTTGCCGGGCGTGTTCCCGTTCCTCCTTCCCCGCATCCGGCGACCCGGTGCGGTCGAGCGCTACCGCGTGGAGGAATCGGAGCGAGGGATCTTCGGGGTTGGGACCAAGCATGGTTTCGATTTCGAGTCGAGCCGCCCGCCACTCGTTTTGGGCGATCAGGGCGGCCATCAAATGAGTTCGGACTTCAATCCGCTTCGGGTCCTCGGCCAAGAGCGTGCGGTATAGCGCAATCTCCTGATTCGCATGACCCCGGGCACCCAACACAGCTGCCTTCCCGAGACGGGCCTCCACATCGTTCCGACGCGTCGCGAGCACCTCATCGAACGTTCGATCCGCGTCGTCGGTCAATCCAAGCGCGAGCAGCGCGCGACCGATGCCGGTACGGGCCGGAAGGAACTCGGGCTTCAAGCTGAGTGCTTGTCGGTAGAAACGCAGGGCCAACGCGGGGACCCCCCACTCAGCCCACGTGCGAGCACGCCCCATGATCAGGTCCAGAGTCTGAGCACTCGGGAGGAGGCGCGACTTGTTTGCTTCGGGGCTCGCGTGCGGCGCTTCTCCCAGATAGCTTTCCAGATCCAACTGTCGAGCCAATTCCCGGAACCGTTGGGATTCAACGACCGTGGCTCCCTTCTGAGAAAGCTCCGCAACGAGCGCGAGGGGGAGTCGCCCCGGGGTGAGTACGACCAGCCGAGCCCCGGACGGCCCCGCCTCCCGGATCAGCTGCTCGATGGATTGTAAGGAGACTTCGGCCGGATCTCCAAGAAACGCGTACAGAAAACCATCCCCCGTCCTGAGTAGGAGACCTTCGGGGATGGGGCGTGCCGCGTCCAGCCGCTGGCCCATCGCCTCCAGAAGGTGAGTGACAAGCTCTACGAACGTCGGGCTGGTCATCAGATATCGATGGGCCCGTCCGTTAAATACGTACAGGAATCCGAGGAAACGGACGCCTGTGGACCTTAACGAACTGAGCGGCTACATTCCGAAGATTGAATCGACGCTCCGAGCGTCGTACGCTACGGAGCGGCGTCGCGCTGCGCCTGCGTTTCGACCATTCTTAGACATCTTGACGGAATTTTCACTCCGAGGCGGCAAGCGATTCCGTGCCCTGCTCGTTCTAGTCGGCTTCCACATTACCACCGGCCGGGCTCCAACACCCGTGTTGTCCGCGGCCGCCGCGCTGGAACACTTTCAAAGTTGGATGTTGATCCACGATGACATTATCGACCACTCTGAGCAGCGTCGCGGAGGCCCCACGGTGCATCGATCCTTGGAGCGAGACCACGCCGCGCATCATCGGATCGGATCTTCGGTTGATTACGGAATCGGAATGGGGGTCACGCTCGGCGACCTCCAAGAGCCATTCACGGTGGAAGCACTCTTGTCGACCCCGGTCGCATCCCCCGCGAAATTGGCCGCGCTTGCCGAGTACGTTCGCATGACTCGTGAGACGGCATACGGGCAAGTGATGGACATCTGGAACGGGACCGTTCCTCCCGGCGAGGTGAGTGAACAGGATGTGTTGACCGTTCATCGTCTCAAATCTGCCGTTTACACTGTGGCTTCTCCCCTCCGAATCGGCGCCCTGCTCGGTGGGGAGCGCCTCGCGCGCTTGGGCGACTTGACGGAAAGCGGGATCGACGTGGGGATCGCTTTCCAGCTTCGAGATGATATTCTGGGTGCCGGGATCGACGCTGACCAATCGGGTAAGAGCGCGAACGATTTGATCGAAGGGAAGCGCACGCTGCTCGTCGTAAGGGCGTGGCATGCGGCCGACGCCGATGGGCGCGCCCTCCTGGAGCGGGTGCTGGGCAATCCCGCTGCGTCCCTCGAAGAGATTGACGCCGTCCGCGACTTGATTCGCTCCTCAGGAAGCCTCGCGTACTCCGAGCGAAAAATTCGGCAATTGACCGATCGCGCCTTGAAACGGATCGACCGCAGCCGGACAATCCGCGCCGCCGGCCGCCCGCTCTTGAAACAGATCGCCGATCGGCTCGTGAACCGTTCGATCTAATCGAAGCCGCGTTGGGACGCGATCAGGTCTGCGATCCGCCCGCGACCTGTACCCCGGCGGACTGGAGTGCTTCGGAGAGCTCCTTCTGCATCGTCGTGTAGCGCTCCTTGAGGTGATTCTCTTGCCGCTCGATGGCCTTGACCCGGACCTCGAGCGTTTCCTTCTCTTCCGTTAGGAGGTCGTCGACCTCCTTGCGGCTCTTCGCGCGCACGAGAAGTCCACCGATCGGTCGGTAAACGTGCGCGTCCTCGGGGATATTCTTGAGTTCTTCCAAAGTGTGTACGACTTCTCGGAGTTTGAGGTCGAGCTGCATTCGCTGCTGCTGGACGTTCGACAAGTCCTGCTGAAGGCGTTGAAACTGCTTCAGATCGTTCTGGAGCTTCGCGGGTAGTGCCACGTCGTTTCGAGACGATGGGCGGGACATAAGGACTTCGGCTATCGGATGGCTTCCGTCCGCGGAGCGGCGGCGGCTAACGTTGCTTCGGCGAGATCGATCCAACGCAGGTAGGTGTTGAGTGCCGCACGCAGCGCTCCGGTGTCTCTCGCTCCGATCTCGATCCGGACCAGATCAGGCTGAGGTCGGAGCAGCGTAGCCCGAGAACGCGGAACCTCCCTTTCGGCTTCCGGTCCGAGCGCCCGGAAGAGCCATTCCGCCCGCTCATGGGAGGGGGCACGAATCTCTATCGTTCCCGTCCAAACGGCCGCCGCGGGCATCGCTTACAATTCCACGGTGAGTTTCGCGACGATCCGGTCGGTTTTTTCCGCGGCCGCTAGAACGTACTTATGGGGATCGAGCAGGCGGTCGATTTCCTCAGCCGACAAGAATCCCCGAAGACGGGAGTCTGCCTTGGCCCGCTCTTGGAGCGACAACCCCGTGGCGGCATCACGTGTCAACGTTCGAAGCGCCTCGTGGGCCTCGGCGCGAGGAATCCCTTTCGCGGTCAGGGCGAGCATCAGGTTCTCGGTCATTGCTGAACCGCGTGTCAGGTCCAGGTTTGCTCGCATTCTGTCGACATCTACATGCAGGCCCTGGAAGATTTCGCGAAGTTTCACGAGCATGTCATCGATCAATAGGAGCGCGTGCGGAATCACGATCCGCTCATTCGCCGAGTTTGTAAGATCCCGCTCGTGCCATAGGGCCATGTTCTCGAGCGGGGGCAGCGCGAAAGCCCGGACCAGTCGAGCTAGTGAAGAGACATTCTCCGATACGATCGGATTCCGCTTCTGCGCCATCGTGGAACTCCCGACCTGGTGGGCCTCGTCGAACGCCTCGGCGATCTCCCCGATCTCCGGGCGCTGCAGGTTTCGGACTTCGGTTGCGAGACGCTCGCTAGTTCCCGCGATCAGCGCGAGGAGGTTCGTCAACTCCGCAATGCGATCCCGACCCACGATTTGCGTCGGAGCCTCATCCACGCCCAACTCCAGAGCCCGCATCACCTCGGACTCGACCGCCTCCGCGTGAGCGCCGAACCCCGCTCCCGTCCCCACCGCTCCCGACATTTTGCCAACCTGCAAACGAGGGCGGAGCTGATCGAGCCGCGTCCGTTGTCGGAGCACCTCGGCGCTCGCCACGGCCATCTTGTAGCCAAAGCTCATCGGAATGGCATGTTGGCCATGAGAGCGCCCGATCTCCGCTGTCGCCCGATGATGCCGCGCAAGATCGAGGAGGACGCGAGCCAATTCGGTAAGATCGTCGCGCAGCACCCCTGACGCTTCTTTGAACTCCAGGGCCAGCGCGGTATCCGTAATGTCGTTGGAGGTCGCCCCGTAGTGCACCCAGGCGCCTGCCGCGCCCGCCTGCTCTCCGAGCGCTCGCGCGATCGCCATGACGTCGTGTTTCAGTTCGCGCTCGAGGGCGTCTACTCGCTCCAAAGTCACCCTCGAGCCCTTCGCAATCGCCCCAATTTGGTGGGCGGCGTCCTGCGGAATCATTCCGAGATCGGCTTCGGCTTGCGCAAGTGCCGCTTCTACACGTAGTGCTCTTTGTAGACGTGCCTCGCGCGTAAAGAGGGCGCGAAACTCGGTCCGACCATACCGAAATTCGAGCGGGCAAATCAGACCCGCTTCGTCGCTCGCCACGACCGGTGACCCGGAGCCGGCTATATATCCATACTCACGCGCGCGGAGCCACGAGTGGGCCTCTCGGTCTTATCAGGCCGGGGTCCTGCCAGCGCCTGTCTTGGGAGGTCTGTGTCTCGCGTCTTAGTCGCTCTCGGCGGTAATGCCCTCCAACGGGCCGGCGGAGCCGGGACTTGGGAGGAGGCGGTCCGACAGTTGGACGGCACCGTCCGTTCACTTGCCAGTGTCGTGTCCGAGGGGCACCAGCTGATACTCTCGCACGGAAATGGTCCGCAGATCGGCGCGATCCTGCGGCAGAACGAGATCGCGCACCGGGAAGTTCCCGTCCGACCGATGTACGTGTTGGGGGCTGAAACCCAGGGCCAGATCGGCTATCTGATTCAACAGGAGCTTTCCCCGGCGCTCAAGAGGGCCGGAATTCCTCGAACGGTGATGTCGGTAGTATCGCGCATGGAAGTCTCCTCGCGCGATCCGGCCTTCAAACATCCGTCCAAGCCGGTCGGACGATTCTACTCCGACGCAGAGGCTCGACTGTTGCGAAAACGGGAGGGTTGGACGCTCCAATACGATGGACCCCGCGGCGGATGGCGCCGCGTCGTGCCTTCACCGACTCCACTCCGCTGGTTGGAAGCGGAACCGATCCGCAAGCTACTGAACTCATCCTGGGGTCACGTCGTCATTCCAATCATCTGCGGGGGTGGAGGGATTCCCGTCGTTCGACGTGCCGGGAATCGATTTGAGGGCGTGGAGGCGGTTATCGACAAGGACCTTTCCGCGGCGGTGGTCGCGCGCGACCTCCTGGTCGAGACTCTTGCGATCGTGACCGATGTATCCGGCGTGGCCGTGGGATATCGGAAACCCTGGGAACGGTGGCTCGGGGAAGTCCCGCTCTCGGAGATCGAGAAGTACCAGGCTCAGCACGAATTCGGGGAAGGAAGCATGGCGCCAAAGATCGAGGCGGCGCGACGCTTCTTGAAAAATGGGGGAGGTCGCGTACTGATCACCGACATTCCCTCCCTTGGGCGCGCCCTTCGAAATGAAGCCGGGACCCGCATAACTCCGAACTAGACCGTCTACTTCGGCTGTCGACGATCCTCCTGCTCAAGGAGTTTCGAAATGCCGGATCCATACTGCAGCGCCCGTTTCGGTCGGCCGGCCAAGGTCGCAGAAAGGCCCCGCTCACGGGCCCAGGCGCGTAACAAGGGCTTGGTTTCAAGACCCTCCGCCGCGACGCCCTCGGGAAGTTGCAGAATCAGACGAACGAACTGGGGATCGAGGAACGGCGCTACCACTCTGCGGCCGCACGCACCGGCCAGTCGCTGCGCTAGCGGCCAATCGTCATGCTCGAGACGCTCCAAGTCCTCCGCACGACGTCGCAGGCGGGAGGGGATTGACAGGCCCCGATAGTGAGCGTAGCCAAAGAACAGTTCATCCGCCCCTTGCCCGCACACAAGGATGGGTTTCGAAGCCAGTTCCAGTGCGAGTGCAAACGCGACGGCCACTCCGCGGCGCGGCTCGCGCAGCCCGTCGAACTCGTGATGAAATCGAAGACGAATCCTTCGGAGATCGTCCCCCCCAATTTCGTGAGACAGCCAGGGAAGGCCCAGGAGTTCCGCACCCTCTCGGGCGGCTAGAGCGTCGGGACTTCCAGCGACTCCGATAGACTCCAGGGTAACCTGCCACTTGCGCGAGAGAAACGCCGCAAGGAATGACGAGTCAAGACCACCGGAAAACAGAACACCGATCTCCGGCGTACCTGCCAAGGCCCGGACGGCCGATTCGAGCAGGACCTGATCGAGTTGCGATGCTAACGTTCGATCAAGGAGGACCTTGCGCTGAGTTCGTTCGGATTCGCTCGCCTCGTTCATCGTAGAGCGTCCTTCAAGACCCCCCGCTATTAGGGGCGTGCGGGCAGAGATCCCCCGAGCCCCTTCGAACGATCAATGTCGATACAGTCGAGTCCACAGAATATGCGTCGCGCCATCTTCGTGGACCGCGACGGCACGTTGAACCCTGACTTGCATTATCTGGCGGACGGCGAGCGCATCGAATTGTATCCGGGGGTCGGAGAAGCCATTCGATTGGCACACTCCCATGGCTTTCTGGTGATTTGCGTCACGAATCAGTCGGGTGTGGAACGCGGCTACTACACCGTCGAAGACGTGGAGCGCATGCACACACGATTGAACGCCCTCCTCCGCGGGGAGGGAACTCAAATCGATGGGTTCTACTTCTGTCCGCACACCCCCGAGCACGGGTGCTCTTGCCGCAAACCAGGGACCGAGATGTTCGAACGGGCCGCTCGCGATTTCTCAATCGATCTCCGAACGAGCGCCATCATTGGGGATCGGGTCATCGATCTACAGGCGGGCCATCGACTCTCCTTGGTATCGGTTCTCGTCCCTTCCCCCGGACACGAGGCTGAAACCGCCAAAGACGTCCAGGCTCAAGCAGCGCATCCCGAGATCCAAGGAAGTACCTTCTTGATCGCGATGTGCCGTCTCCTCGCCCGCGGATAGGCCGATTAGGGCGAACTGCAAGGCGGTTGGAAGGCGTTAAACGGCCCACGCAGTCCCGCCCGAGGGCGGAACGTGGTTCTCGGACTCTTTGCCGCGGCCGTAGGAATTGGGGCCACCCTAGCCCTGGCAGCCGCTGCCGTCGCAGCCCAAGCGCTTACCCCGGCGGGTGGCGCGATCGCGACGGCGTTTGGCGCCGTGATTGTCGTTTTGGGCGGATTCCCATTTCTCGCTCTCCTCATCCTCTTCGTCGTGGCGAGCGTGCTCGCCACTCGTTTCGACTTCGAGGTCAAGGCCGCCAAGAAAGTTCAGGAGGGTACGCACGGAGAACGAGGAGTATCCAACGTTCTCGCGCATATTCTTGTCCCCACGGCGCTGGTCATCCTCGCGTGGGCCGATCCGCACATTTTGTCTCGAGACGCGCTGGCGCTTCTGTTTACAAGCGCCCTAGCGTTCGGCGCGGCGGATACATTTGCGAGCGAACTCGGCGTACTAGCCGGTCACGCCCGCAGTCTCCTCACCTTTCGCTCCGTCCCACCCGGCACCAATGGCGGCGTGTCCGACGTCGGGGAGGCGTGGGGATTCGTCGGCGCCCTGACGACCGCTGTCGTGGGTTTCTTGCTTTTCGACTTGTTCTCGGCACCCACTCCGCCGGTCGCGACGTTCCTCGTCGCGGTTACACTTGCCGGCTTCCTAGGCTGCCAACTCGATTCGATACTTGGAGAGACCCTTGAGAATCGAGGATATCTTACGAAAGGCAGCACGAATTTCGTCGCGATGGTCCTCTCGGTAATCGTCGGAGGGGCGATCCTCCTTCTCGCGGGAGTCGTCGCATGAGAAGTCGCCGGGGCCGACCCCGGGGGAGCGTAGTACTCCTTTCCGGTGGCATGGATTCGGCCACGTGCTTGGCGATCGCGACCCGGGATGAACCTCCCGTCCACGCTCTCACGGTAATCTACGGGCAGCGACACGCCCGCGAGGTTTCCGCGGCCAGGAAGCTCGCAAGCCATTGGAAGGCCCGTCGGCATGTCGTACTGACGATCCCCGTCGGTCGTTTGCTGGACTCCTCCCTGACGGATTCTCGACGCTCGATCCCGCGGACCTCACGGGCTAAAGCGGGAATACCCTCAACCTATGTTCCGGCGCGAAACACGATTCTTCTGGCGCTCGCGCTCGGGTATGCGGAAAGCCACGGTCTACGTTCGATCTACATTGGTGTCAATGCGATCGACTATTCGGGTTATCCCGACTGTCGACCCGAGTTCCTTCGTGCATTCGGTAACGTCGCGCGCCTAGGCACGAAAATCGGAACGGAGGACGGATCACCGGTCCAAATCCGAGCTCCGTTGGTCCGCCTCACGAAGGCCGATATAGTGCGACTCGGCGAAACGATGCGCGTCCCTTGGAAGCAAACGTGGAGCTGCTATCGGGGTGGGCGCCGGCCCTGCGGACAATGCGATGCTTGTCACTTACGCGATCGAGGATTTCGAACTGCCGGCGTAGCGGACCCTGCGATTCTCGGCGGAGTTTGAGCGGGCCGCACTCACGACTTACGAGAGTTTATATCAAATGATTCTGTCCAATCGCTGACGGTATCAATGTCACTTCTAGACGATTTCAAAGCGTTCATCATGAAGGGCGATTTGATCGCCCTGGCGGTCGCCGTCGTCGTCGGCTTGGCGCTCGTCGCACTGATCATGGCGTTGGTGATGGACGTCATCGATCCGCTCATTGCGGCGGCGGTGCACGTGAATTTCGCGGGTCTCTTCGCGCCCACTGTGAATGGGAGTACGTTCCTCTTCGGCGCGTTCCTCGGGGCGGTCATCAACTTTTTGATCCTTATGGCCGTCGTATTCTTCTTGATCGTCAAGCCCGCGGCGATGGCTCAAGCCCGGCGGGACGCGCGCAAGGCAAAAGCGGCGCCGACCACCCGCGATTGCCCGTTTTGTTTCACCGCGATTCCGGTGAAGGCCTCTCGGTGTCCCGCGTGCACTTCGACCGTGACTCCGACGGCCAGTTAGTAGCGCCATCTTTCGACCTCCGATCTCGATTGAGGGTTCGGGTCATCCGGCACCTCTCATGAGGTGGGACGCTCCCGCTCACATCGTATCCAGCCGATCGACGCCCAGAAGGTCGAGCGCATTTCCTAGCGCTTGTCGACTTGCCATCACGAGCGCGAGTCGGCTCGGGCGCTCATCGCCGCTCTTCAGCACAGGAACGGCGTGGTAGAATCGATTGAATTGGTCCGCAAGCTCGTGCGCATAGCTCGCAATCGCATGGACGTGGTTCGACCGCGCGACGTATTGCACGGTGCGGGGGAAGGACGCGAGGACCTTGATCAGCGCCAGCTCTTCGGGATGACCCAACCGGTCCGCAGAGAACGCAGGGATCGCGGTGGCGCCGGCCTCCGCTTTCCGCACGATGCTGGATGCCCGCGCGTAAGAGTATTGGAGGAAGGGGCCACTTCTTCCCTCGAACGAGAGCGCGTCCTCCCATCGGAAGGTCACCGCCTTCTCGGGACCGACGCGAACCACATGGTAGCGAATGGCGCCCGTTGCGACGCTCTCGGCGATCGCGTTCACTCGATCTTCGGGTAGATCCTCACGTCGGGCGAGGACCGCCGCTCGTGCGCGGTCCACGGCTTCATCCAGCAGCTCATCCAACCAGACGGCTGACCCCTTCCGTGTGGACATTCGCCCGCCCTCCGGGGCCGTGATGTCCTGATAGATCACAAACTCCGGACGCCGTGATTCGCCGATCTCCTGGAGCATCGCGTCGAGGGTGCGTGCGTGTAACTGGTGATCCTGACCCAACACGTCGATGACACGGGCGTAGCGGGCAAACTTTTCGAGGTGATACGCGACGTCGCGCGTCGGATAGAGCGTCGTTCCGTCCTTCCGCAAGAAGATGACTCTGGCGCGCTCCTTCGGAAGTCCGTAGGAAGCCGTGTCCAGCGCCCAGGCGCCGTTCTCTTCCTGGACGGCGTGAGGAGCTGCCTTCAAACGTCCGACGACGGTCTCGACGGAGCCATCCGTCAGTAAGCTCGACTCCCAAACGAAGCGGTCAAATCGAATCCCGAGTCGGGCCAGCGACGCGAGCATCCCCTCCAAGATCGACTGGGCAATTTCGTTATGCTGCGCCGGCGGGTGGCCCGTTTCGAGCTCGCGCATGAGGTCGCCGACCGCAGCCGCGGCGTCTGGATGCGTCTTCAGATAGGCGCTGACGACCGGGTACGGACGACCCCAGCGATGATCGGCTTTTTCCGGGTGCTCTGTGGCCGGGCTGGCCGCGAGTGCCGATCGAATCTCCGAGGGCCACTCATGCTCCGGTTTGGACCAGATCCATGTAACCATCGCCACTTGGCGGCCGATGTCATCGACATAGTAGTCGGTCGTGACCTTGGCGCCGGCGGCGCGGAGTACTCGGGCAAGCGTGTCGCCAATGATTCCATTGCGCACCCGGCCGATGTGGAACGGGCCAGTCGGATTTGCACTCGTGTGTTCTACCGAGATCGAGCGCCCGCTGGGATCCGCGTGCCCGTACTGCTCTCCTCGAGCGAAGATCAGCGAGAGCGTACGCTGAGTCAGCCAGACCGGATCGGCGATGAAATTGACGTACGCGCCTGAGCACGAGACACCACGGAGTCCGGGAACCACTGGAAAATCGGCCGCGATCCTCCGAGCGAGATCGTCCGCCGGGATCTTTGCGATCCCTCCCGCTCGATGAAGGGGGAGGGCCACATCCCGTTCCGCCGAACGGGTGAGATCGAGTTGATCTAGAAGCATCGGGGGAACGCTAGGCGCACCGACTGCGGTCAGCCGTACTGCGAGTTCGGCGGAAATGGCATCCAGAAGGGGCGCCCAAGGATCGCCCGACTCCGGGGCCATCCCGCGCTCCGAGGCCAACGTCATATCTTGTGAGAGAAGCGGTAAAGCGGCGTCGCAATCTTAACCGTTCCCCCATGGCCGAACTATTGCTGATTCGATTTGGAGAAATGACCCTCAAATCCGCGCCGGTGCGCAAGGAGTTCGAGCGGACGCTGCGTCGGAATATCCTCGAGCAGTTTACGCTCGATGGGCTCCCGTGTCGTTTGCGGTCCGACTACGGACACCTCTACGTTGAGGTCGACAGTGCGGTGCGAGGCCTTCGCTTGCTCCGCCGAGTGTTCGGGATCACATCGGCCAGCCAAGTATACGAGGTCGCCACGGACCCGGCGTTGATAGGAGCCGAACTGCTGTTGCGGGCCGATCACCGGCTGACGCCGAATTCGAGTTTCGCGGTCCGAGCGCGTCGTACCGGTCAGCATTCGTTCACGAGTCAAGAACTCGCGCGGGACCTCGGAGGCGTCGTTCTCGATCGCTGGCCCGAAAGGGCATTACATGTCGATCTCGAGCATCCCGATGTCGAATTGTTCGTTGAGGTACGTGGGGCGCGAACATACCTCTCCTTCGACCGTACTCCGGGACCCGGAGGAATCCCATTGGGAGTGGCGGGCAAGGTCGTGGCACTGGTCAACGGTCGCAGGGGTGCACTCGGTGCGTACCTGATGATGAAACGCGGTTGTCGTTGTGGACTGGTCGTGGATTCCGCCGTGGCGCCCCTAGTGGACGAAGTCCTACGACGTTTCGACCCGAACGCGGAGTCCGAGCTGACCTCGTCCGATGGGGCAATCTTGGGTTCGGCCCTGGAACAAATGCTCGATCGGACTCGGGCCGATGGAGTCGTTCTGCCCCTTTCGATCGAAGATTACCCCGCCGCTCGCGTTCAGTTCGGGGATCGCGTCCTGTTTTCTCCCACGGTGGGACTTACGGACGAGGAGGTGGACTCACGATGGCTGGAGATCGAACGCGCCGTGGCTTAGCTCAGCTCCCACTCGACGGGGAGCCCCGATTATCAAATCCCACGCTCGAGTCAAACGAGGGGAAGGAGGCGCCAGCCAACGCATCAACGTCGCCGCGAGCGAACCTCGACGATCGAATGCAGCGCTGGTTCGTAGAGCGCGATCAGTTCGAGCAAACTCGGAAACGACTCCCGCCAGAGTCTCGCTGAGTCGGCTAGCAGACGGCGCGTGACGTTCGTCAAGAACACGCACCAGAGGATTCGAGAAGCGCGCCTGCCCACCAAGCGACAAGCGTTATCTGCGGCACCCCGGTGGGCGTCCTTCTCGGAGGAAGAGGTTGGCAAACTGGTCGGTTACCGGAACCTTCTACGCCCGCCGAGGTGCGTGGCAGGGGTTCACGAAACATTGCGAAGCGCCGAGCGCTGAACAGGCGACGGAGTGGGCGTACTCCGAAATCGGCGGGTGTCACCACGTCAAGCGACGCCAGATCCGGATTACGGCCGTCGCCGAAGAGGCCAGCGCATGAGTGCCGACGCGGCCGAAGTCTCCGAGCGACAAGTTCAGGAGGAGCTCTACCGCCTCGACGCGTACAGGAGTCAACTGAATGCAATGTTGCAGCAACTCCAGATTCTCTCCAATTCTCGTCAAGATCACTTGCGCGCACGGGAAACTCTCGAAGGGCTCGACCGACTGGAACCCGACTCAGAATTGCTCGTCCCCGTCGGGGGCGAGGTTTTCGTTCGCGGAGCAGCCTCCCATGGCTCACCCGTGCTGGTCGGCATCGGCTCTGGGGTTGTGGTGGAAATGGACCGGGCGAAGGCCACCGAGATTCTCTCCCAACGGATGATGCAAATCGAGCAGGCGGCGAGCGAGCTCGAAGGGCAGATGCGCAATCTCGAGGAACGCATCCAGGTGCTATCTCAACGCCTGGAGGCGATGACACGCGGGACCGGCGGTAACGAATTGACGGCCAGAGACGATGTGGGCGGCGATTAAGTCCCGCTTATTCGGGTCCGAAAAACCCTCCGACGCGGATACCAAGAACGCTCCGGCGAGTTCCGCCGAGAAGGGGAGTGAGAAGTCGGGCAGCCCGAAGGAATCGGACGCGAGCCCGTACACCGAGGGGTTTCTCGGAAAGAAAATCACAGATGCGACGCTCGATGATGTCCTCGATGAGTTGGAGATCGTGCTCCTCCAGTCCGACGTCGCCCTCCCCGTGGTAGAGCGATTACGAAAGAATCTCCACAAAGAGCTCACGGGTCGCAAGTTGCGCCTCGGCTCCGATACCGAAGGCGCAATCAAGCATGCTCTCGAACAATCCATCCGCGAGATCCTACAGCGCCCGGAGATCGACCTCATTCAGGTGATCCGAGCCCAGTCCCCGAAACCCTACATCGTTCTATTTGTGGGGGTCAATGGAACCGGCAAGACGACGACGGTCGCGAAACTGGCGGGATGGTTACGGGATCGCGGCTTGAGCGTTGTCATCGCGGCTGGAGACACTTTCCGCGCCGGGGCTATTGAACAGCTCCTGGTGCACGGCGAAAGGCTCGGAATCCGGGTCATTCGTCAACAGGAGGGAAGCGATCCCGCCGCAGTGGCGTTCGACGCGGTCGAGCATGCGAGGGCCAAACACGTAGACGTCGTCCTGATCGATACCGCGGGGCGTCAGCACACGAACGAGAACCTGATCCAGGAAGCGAAAAAGATCCGGCGCGTCGTAGAACCCCAACTCACGCTCTTCGTCGGTGATGCGCTTTCCGGTAACGACGTGACCGAGCAAGCCAAGTTGTTCCAAACGGCGCTGGGCGTGGATGGTTTGATCCTGACTAAACTCGATGCGGATGTCAAAGGAGGGGCGGCGCTTTCCGCCACGTTCGTCACGAAGCGTCCGATCATGTTCGTCGGCTTGGGACAGGGGTATGCCGACCTCAAGCCCTTCGATCCGGAGTGGATGGTGCGCCGGCTTTTTGCAGAGGGGACCGCCGGGTGACCGCGCGGCTCGAGGTCGTCCTCGTTCGCCCGAAAGAAGACGGAAACGTCGGAGCCGTGGCCCGTCTCGCGCGTAACTTTGGTGCCGATCGTCTTGTTCTGGTGGCCCCGCGCGCGCCGATCGGGGTCGAAGCTCGACGTCGCGCCATGGCCGGCTTGCCGCTGCTCAACTCGGCCCATCTGGTTTCAACCTTCCGACGCGCCGTAGTCGACGCGGACTTTGTAGTCGGAACCACCGACCTTTCCACGGGACGATCCACAGCGTATCTGCGTCGCTCCGTCAGTCCGGAGCGTTTCGGAGAGATCGTACGATCTCTCTCCGGACGGATCGCGGTCGTATTTGGGCCGGAGGACAATGGACTCGGTCGGACCGAACTGCACCAATGCGACCTCCTTGTGCACATCCCCGCGCGGCGAGAATTCCCGACGCTCAATCTTTCGCACGCCGTTGCGGTCGTGCTCTACGCAATCCACCGGGCGCGCTACGATGAGTCGCCGGAAAGCACCCCGGCCCCGGAGATACTCGAGCTAAGCGGGGCGGAGAAGGAGTTGTTTCTCAAGCGGCTCGGGGAGCTTCTAACGCGAAGTCGCTACCCCGCGCACAAACGACGGGGTTTAATCCTCCTGTTTCGTCGGGTGTTTGGCCGCGCGACACCGACTGAGGCGGAGTACCGCATGATGCTGGGGTTACTCCGTGTCATTGACCGGGCGCCCGGTACGAGACGTAAATGACGAACGGTGACTGGCTCCGGGTCCGGGGCATCGGGCGAGAACGATTTGCCGGCTACCTCGCGGATTACCTGGGAACGCTGGGCTACACCGTCGAGCGCTCCGAGTCGGCGGAGCCGTCGGAAAGCCGGATCTCGGCCAAGCTCACTAAAATGAATCCCGCCGTACCCGGATGCGCGCAGGACGTTCGGTTCCGATTCTATCCCACGAGTGGCGGAGCGGCGCTCGTCTTCGAAGCTCCGACCGAGGTGCCTGAGGCTGAACGGGCGCGAATGGACCGATGGGTGCGCGAGTTGGTTCTTCACCTGGAGCGAGCGATCTCCACCGAGTCGCACGCCACCGCCAAGGTCACGAAAGCTCCGGACGCGCGCCTTCCCTGGGACGCTGCCGCTTAGCCTATCGCGCAAAGCAGGGCGATTGGCGATGCCGTATGTCGAGTACGACGAAGTCGAGGCCACGTGTTCTGACTGCGGCCGCATGTTTCGCTCCGAGGAGGCGCTCGAATCCCATCGAACCGAAGTCCACCAGCCCGTCGAGCGGCCCGCGTCTCGATCGAGCTTGAAACCGGAATCAGATTCAACCAGTCGGTGCGCGGTTTGCAGGATCGACATGGATTCGCGCGAGAAACTTCGTCAACACATGCGCACGGCGCATCCGGCGTCCCCGTCCGAAACGGCAGCCTTATAACGGGAACAAGGGTCCCCCGCCCGCTTCGGATGACGCGCTCCGCTTACGATTACATCGGCACGTCCTTCCGTCAAACCCAGGGGGACGAAGGAGCTGCGCTTCGGCACGAACGCCTCCTTACGTGGAGACGCGACACGGCCGTGACGCGCCTCGAACATCCCACCCGCTTAGATCGCGCGCGGGCGGTTGGATGGCGGGCAAAGGGAGGGTATCTGATCGCGCGCGTACGAGTTCGCCGCGGGGGCCAGGGCAAGCGGGCGATTATCGCCGGGCGGCGACCGAAGCGGAAGGGAATTCTGCGGATGACACTCGCGAAGAGCCTACAACGCATAGCAGAGGAGCGGGCCCAAAAGCACTATCCGAACCTCGAAGTCCTGAACTCCTACTGGGTCGGGGCCGACGGAAAGGAGAAATTTTTCGAGGTCATCTTGGTCGATCCGAGCCGTCCCGAAATTATCGCCGATCCAAAGATCAACTGGATCACGAGCGCGTCGCAAAAGGGACGCGTCTATCGCGGGCTCACGAGCGCGGGAAAGGAAGGGCGCGGCCTGCGGTGGAAAGGAAAGGGCGCCGAGCGGATGCGGCCCTCGCGACGACGCAACCGACGCGAAACGCGCCGCACCCAGTCGAAGGTTATCCCGTAACGCGACCGCGAGGGATCACCCTTCGCCCGGCGGAAGGAAGTGGTCGATCGACGCTCCGCGACGTTCGGCATTGCGACGTGCCCACCCAGCGAGGCCCTCGACATGGACGACTTCTCCTCGTAAGACTCGGGCGAGGCGGCGACGTGTGTCCAGATCGACAGCGAGCGACCCTGCCTCGAGAAGAGGGCGCAGTCGCTGCGCCAAATGCCCGCCCTCTACGTCCCAGTCCGTGAGCACGATGACGCGGTCAAATCCTCGTTCCATTTCTTGAGCAGTACGGGACAACGACCGGCCCTGATGGACTAGGGCGATGGGGCCTACGAATCCCAGCCGTCGTAGCGAACGTCGATCGCGTTCGCCTTCGACTAGAATAACGGTTCCCGGAGTGCGGCTCTCGACCTGAAGTCCGTGCCACAGTTCGGCAAATTCGTCAAAGGAATCGAGGGCCACGGTCGGGATGTGCGACCGAGCCCGACCCTTCACGCGACCCATCGTCCACGTCCCAACTCCCCGATGATTGGATAAGTCCTATAGCCTTCCCGCCCTCGCTCCGGGGAAGGCGAGTCGCATGCCGGATCACTACACTCAGCTTCTGGAATGGCGTCGCGCGGAAGGCACGGCGCGTGGACTCGCCAAACTTCCTCCTGAATTTTTCGCGAACACCCAGCTGTATTTGGCGGAAGTCCGGCGGTCGTACGAGGCCGAACTCCGCGAGAATCCCTCGGGGCGAAAGGGGGAGCTCTCTCGTCAAACCTACCAGCGAGCGAGTCAGGTGGCGCGCGACATCGTCGAAGGGCGCGTCACGAAGATTCTCTCCGTGGCCTTCCAAGCCTCTGCGGGAGGCAGTCGCGATCTTCCGAACGCGCTGGCGGAGGAGCGGCGTCTGTTTGACCAACTGCTCGACCTGCTCCAGACCCACCGTCGGACCACGGCTCCGTATCTGGAAGCCACTGCGCCCTCGTCCCCCCCTCCACGGCCGGCTGCCCCGTCGAGCGCGATGCCGGAGTCGAAGCCGCCGACGCCGAAGGTCGATTCACCTCCGAAGCTCAGCGCGCCCCACCCCACGTACGTCCGGATTCTTGCCGATGGTCGTCCCATCGCCTCGGGCACCGAAACGATCGACCTTCGCAAGGAGGATGTCGTGACGCTTCCCCCGGAAATTGCGAAACTCTTGGTCGACGGTCACCTGGCAGAATCGATCACACCGGAGCGTCCCCCGCCAACGACTTGAAGGGACTTCCCTTCGCGGTCGCAAACTCCAGCGCGTAGAATCGATCAAATCCGAACAACAGGTTCTTCGCCGCCAGACGTCGACGAACTTCTTCCTCGCTCGAGGCGGCCTCCCGTACTCGATTTTCCAAGGCGTCAGCAAATCCCCATTCTACGAGGGCCTCACGTTGAGGCCGGAACCCAAGCGGGAGGAGCCCCGAGCGGATGGCACATTGCCGGATTCGAGTGAGGTTCACGAACGCCGTGAGGTCTACGAGGCCCGGTGACGAGAGGGGGTTGGGAACGCTCCGATGGCGCCGAACGGAGGTCAGCGTGCCCCCCGGATGCGCTTTCAGGAGCTCGTCTTCCTCCATTCCGTAGTCGAAGAACAGCGCCCTTCCCTGAGTCAAATGGTCAGCGATCTCTCGCAAGAGTCCCTCGGACGAAGGTGAAAATTCGAAGACGCTTCCCTCCTCCGCGGGCACAGGTAGAGGTGGGCCGGAGCGCGGGCGAACCCTCTCCGACGCCTGCCAGTCGAGTATACTGTCGTGCAAGCGAACGCCGAGCTCGAGCCAATGATTGCCCTCATAGCGCAGGCGACGGATCGGGAGCGCGTCGAGTAGCTCATTCGCTACCACCACCCCTTCGAACGGTCCACCCTCGGAAATCGACGCCGAAGCGTGCACCGTGACTCCACCATGCTGCGCTGCCTTCTGGACGCGATTGAGCGATACCAATCGGGACGCTTCCGAGCGCTCGACGATCCGATACTCAACAGGGTTGGGTGTGGGTCCACTGTGGGCAAATCCCTCCATAATCCCCTCGCCGAGGGTACCGTCGCCGGGCCCGAGCTCGTAGATCCGATAGTCGCGAGGGTTCCCGGCCGTGTCGTACAGCTCTCGAATATGACGACCGATCGTCTCTCCGAAGAGGGGAGTGACGTGCGCGGCGGTGTAGAAGTCTCCGCCCGGACCGAACTTCGTTCCGCCATGCGTGTAGAAGCCATCGGACGGATCGTAGAGGGCGATCTCCATGAAGCGGTCAAAGGGGAGAAAGCCGGTGCCGTCGGCTGAAGCGAAAAGTCGCTTTCGGACTCGAGCCTCTCGACTTAGGTCTTCCTCGGTGAACGGCTCAGCATCGCGATCGTGCGGGATTCGGCCCGCCATGGATTCGCTGGAAGTTCGCGTCGCGGCGAGGGCGCTCAGCCGATGTATCCGAGATCCTCGCGCGGGGTCGGACCAGCCTCGCTCGGCCGTTGCTCCGCTTCGTGGATCTTTTGCGCGATTCGGTCGATCTCCTTGGCTTTGGATTCGAGGTCCGTGAAATCCAAGGGAAGGTCGAGGACCTGCGTCAGGACTTTCAGAACCGCCTCGGCGCTGCGCGGGTCGACGAAGTAGCCGGACGTTTCGCCCATCAGACAGACCCCTTCCATGTTGTAGATCCGTCCGAGTCCGAGGAACAACCCGCTGGCCCCAATGAGCCCTCCCCCGGGGTCGTTGCGGGAGAAGACCACGCCGTACTTTTTCATCATCTCAACGCGCGCCGCGGAAGTCGCGGCCCCGAGCACGCGAGGTTTCTCAACGACATGGCCCTGAGCGAATCCAGCCAGCGTGTAGAGGTCCCGGACCCCGAGAGTGTTGCAGTAGTCCAGAACGCGGTGCGTGATCTCGTATTGCCCTTCAGGGGAGATGCCTTGGTAATCCCCTCCCAGAATGAGGATGTCGCGACTCTTCGCGGAAGGAGCCTTACAGTAGAACAGATCGTTCGAGACGAGCCGGATGATTCCTTCCTCGTTCACATAGACCTGCGGAGGGAAGAACTTCGAGTAGATCGTAGCCAACGGTTTCGCTTTCAATTGGTCCCGCAAATAATCCGCGGCCAACTTTCCCACGTTGCCGACGCCCGGAAGTCCCTCGATCAGCACCGGGTCTTTGAGCTGGACCTTGTCGGAAGTTCGGATAACCACATCTTCCATGGATTGCTACACCCCAAGGACCGACGTTTGATAGATAACCGTTCGCTATCGGAGGGGTAGGCCGGTTGCCTAACGCGCGCTGCGTTCGGGACGTTCCGCCACCTGCCATCCCTGACTCGTGACATCGGCGTGGACGATTCGCGTCAGATTCGGGTGATTGGCAACTTTGCGGACCTGGATCGTGTGGTCAAATCGAGTCTCTTGCGCCTCGACGCGGATCTCCAGCACGAGATTCGAGAGTTCCTCGAGCAGGTCGATTACGCGGGGGACGTGCTCACCTCCGTGCAGCGTGAGCAACGCCTGGCCGCCGAGCGTCTGGCACCGGTGGCGGATCTGCCGCGCCACCGTCGTCACGTCATCCGGGGTGAGAACTTCGAGAAAGAAATCGAGTGAATCCAAGACCAGCCGGAACGGACCGTCGATCGCGCCCAGGTCGGCTAGCATGCGGTTCGTCAGATTGAACGAGACGAAGCGATTCGTCTTGGTCTCCCCATGCCGGATCTCCTCGTACTTGAGCCCGTGTTCCCGGGCGCGGGAAATCTCCAGCCCGCGCACGAGGACGCGATCGTAGTACTCATCGGCCAGGTTCACGACTTTGACCGCGTCCGCATCCCAGCCGTAGTCGTCCATCACCTTGCGGACATCCTCGGTGCGTTCGTAAGTGGTGTAGAACAGGACCGGTACCGACCCCACTCCCGCGTGGGCGAATTGTTTGGCAAGGAGTTGGACGCCGGAGCCGGGTTCCCCGGTCAGCAACGCCAGCCAACCCATGGGGAGGGTCGGAAAGAGCATCTCATCTAGTTCGCGAATGCCGAATACGCTCTGAGGGTCCGACAACTCACGACCCTCCGCGTACGTCGATCGTCTCATCGACGATCAGCGAAAGCATCTGGTCCACAGGATTCGACTCGTCATCCGAGATCGAAAGAATGACCGTGAGTACCTGACGACTCTTGAGATTGTTAACGAGGATGTGGAAGAATTCGGAGAGCAGATCGGGGGGATTGTGGATCGATAGGGAGTTCACAGAATCGATAACACAGATCGATCGAGGATGCGGGTATTTCTTCAGCAAGAACTCGACCCGCAGCATGATTTCTTCGAGCATGCGCGGACTCTCAATGTAGATCGCATTCGGGAGCGGGTCCCGATAGTTCATCATGATGTGCGAAATCGTATCGACGAACGAGATCCGGTCCGGTGGAACGTCCAGCGCTTGGGCCAACGACCAAACGAACGATGCGGGGTTCGTTACGGCGACGTAGATCGTGTGCGAATCAGTTTCGGTCCCAACGTCGCGTAACGTCGCATTCAGGACCGCAAAGTAGTGGTCGGCGTATTCGTGGGGGTCGAGTCGCAACGCGACCGCGGTTCCCGGTTGGAGCGCTCGGAGGCGCTCCGCGATATCCGCGGGCACGACTACGGGCCCTCCGAGCGCCCGCCCTTCAGATGGGGAGCCATCAGAAGTCCGATGGGAGTGAGCTCGATGACGTACTGGGCCCGCGAGTGGGACGTCCCACGCATTTTGATGATCTGGAGAACCCGCAAAATGTCACCCTGGCGGCGCGTATTTCCCAAGAGAATCACCCCATCCACGATCGCCTCTTCCACGCCATGGAGGGAGTAGCGACCGGGTTGCGGACCGATTTCTGACACGAGGATGGAGGTGCACCCGGCTTCGTTCAGGACCTGGCTGAGCTTGAGCATGAAATCTCGAATCCGTTCGTCCCGTCGAATTCGGTAGCACACCGACGTAAGGGAATCGAGGACGAGTCGTCGGACGCCGAGCTCGACCACCAAATCACGAACGGTTCGGATGAAGACGTCGATTTCGTCGGCCGTGAGTTCTTCGCGATAAAGCCCGAGCTTTTCGTAGAGGACCGGAACGTCCACGAAGACCAAGGATCCATCTGAGATCAGCTCCTGTCGAAAAAATTCGAATGTAGAGAGATTCTGAATCAACTTCTCGGAGGCCTCGGTCACCGAAAGAAAAAGGGAACGCTCGTGTCGTTCCGCTCCTCGTACCAAGAATTCGAGGCTCAGTGTGGTCTTGCCCGTTCCCACGCTGCCGGCGATCAGTACCATGTTTCCGCGTGGAATTCCGCCCCCGAGAATATTGTCCAATCCCTCGATCCCGGTTTGGCAGCGCTCGAGAACTACCGCCGGAGCGCCGAGGGCCGTCGGGGGCGTGGATGCCATCCTTGAATCTACGAATGTCCTGCCTAAAACATTCTCCCTCACATTCCAGTCGCGGCACTCCGCGACTGAATCCGGTATCGCGCAGTTGGGGGTTCACGTTCGAATGGAACGATCGTCACGATTGACTTCGACGGGCCGCCTAGCTGCATTCTGGATCTTCGGCTCGGCAGCGCCCCCAGCTACGTTCGTCCGGTGAGAGAGGCGGCTGTAGCGCGCCATCAAAAGATTCGGCCCGAATTGACCACGTCCCCTTCGTCGATCCCTCGAAGCGGGTACGAAGCGCCTGGATCCGACCGAGGGTCGACCCGGCCCGGCGCAACGTTTCCTCATCCGAGTTCGCGGTGCGGCGAATCCATTCTAGTGGGATCAGGACTTCGGGCGCATCGCCGCCCTTTTCGATCCAGGCGGCGATTACAGCGAAGATACGTCGCATTCCCGGTGGACCGGGGACCGCCTCGACTTTCGGCTGAACGTCGGTATCAGCGGCCCGCTTCTCTGACTCATTCGCACTTCCTAAGGCAACCGTCGTCCGGTTGGCACTCGATTTGTAAATATCTAACGCCCTAAACAGGCCTGTTTGGAGTGCATCCGTCTTCAGCCACTCAACCTTAGACCCCTTCCCGAGAAAGGCCAAGGCACGGCCCGGAGGGAGCGCCAGCAATTCACCGGGGACGATCCCGGGGAGCCATCGGGAGAACTCCCGTGCCTCGTCCGGGGACCCGCGAAAGACGACGAAATCCGCGCAGTTTGTCCAGATCGAATCTCGAACGGGCTCGGGCAGCGACCGAATCGCCTGCGTCGCGACTCCCACGTGAACGTTGAAACGTCGACCCAAGCGTAACAGGTCGGTCAGACTTTCGTGGGCAAACCACTGGACCTCATCCGACAATAGGAAGAGCTTCTCGGAGCGTGGCCGCGCCAAGATCTCCGACCAAAGTAGTGCAAGGTAAACCGAAAGGAGGTATCGGGCCGTGAGCTCGCCGACTTGGGGAGCATCTCCCGTGATCACGACGATGGCGCGGTTGTCAACGGCGCTTGCCGCGCTCCACGAGGAAGATTTGCAGCATAGGAGGCCTCTAAGCGCGGGACTGCGAACGATCTCATGGAGCACTCGGAGCGCTCCCTCCAGCTCATCGGGGCGGTCTCGGACTCGTTGATGCAGCTCTTGCACGGCTGCACGCGCTGGCTCTGGAACGCCGCGAGGCGCACGGTCGGCGCACTCGAGCAAGAGAAGGGCGTCCTCTAACGACCCGTTGGGGTAGAGGGACGCGGCCCGAAGGGATCGAAAGAGCATCTCCTCAATCCGCGGCCCCCAAAAACTCTGATCGGCGTAGCGAGAGGCTCGGACGCGTTTTAGCCCTGTGACCAGGTCTCCGATCCGTCGGTCGAGGATTGTGGGATCACTTTGTGAATTTGCGGGGCTTCCCTCGAGCGCATTGAGTCCGAGAGGGGCGTCGATCGGGGAGACCCAACGTACGCGACCAGCGTCTTTCGCTGGCAGGCGGGACAGTAGCTCGCGGCCCGTCTCCCCGATCGGATCGAGAAGCACCACCCCCCCCAGTTCGGCCGCTTGGAGCGCAAGCCGGACGAGCAGCGAACTCTTCCCCATTCCAGTTTCGCCAAGGAGGGCGAAATGACGGCCTTGATCCGGATCCAACGGGATCGCGACACTGGATCCTGATGAATCGCGCCCGAACCGAAGGGAGCTTGAGCCGATCTCCGACGGAAGGCCACTGAGGTGGATTGGTGTCTCCGGCGACGGAAGTAGGGCTCGAACTTCTTCTTCCGAGAGAATGAACCAATGGGGTGAGCGGGCTCGGAATCTACTAACCCGTTGAAAGCGCAGTCCATTGGCGCCCTCCAGGCGTGCGGCGGCTGCCAGCCCGGAAGAGAGCGCTCCGGTTTCAATTAGGTCCAGATGATTGGCACGCGAAGTTTCCACATCAATCGAAGTGGCCCATGTGAGTGACCGACGCCGGCGGTCCATTCGATCGCGAAGTCGTCGTTCAGCCTCGGGGAGCGGAGCGAATCGGCTGCCGGGGTCAAGCGTCCTCGGTTCGACATCCGGGGGAGCTGGGATGACCGGAACGCAGGGAGTCGCGGGTATTGGGCGAAATCTACCGTGAAGGCTATGACCCGCCGGAACCGCGGATAGAGCTTGGAGCCACGCGTCGATCCATCGAGGAGAATCCTCAACGCAGCGAAACGGCTGATCCCACTTTCCGATGGGCTTCGCAACCGCTGCGATGCGGGTTCTTGACGTGGGAACGGACTTTCGCAGTAGGGTCCACCAACCGCGCGGGTAGGCCGTAACCAACACACGATCGAACCATCGTCGGGCGTCGGTACCAACGGCCGAGACCTCTAAGCCCGTATCCGGTCCGGCATCGAGGCGAAGATGGATCTCAATTCCAAGGCCGTGGGCAATTTTCAACGCGGAGTTCAAATTGGCTTCGAATCGGGGATATTCTTCCGCCCTCCCGACCAGAGCCGGTCCGCGAAACCGCCCGCCATACGCCGTCGGCAGACAGATGGGACGTGACCTGGAACGACCCCGCATATCGCTACGGCAAATCTTTAGTCGGAATCGGTTCGGGGTGGCGCGAACGGTGAAAACTGGCCGGCCCAGGTCGTTCGTCAGACTCAAGAGCCTCCGAGGTCCCTCGACGGGCGACGGAGGCGTTCGATGTCCGCGCTCGAAGAGCAGATCGCCGCCGTAGAAGATGAGATTCGCGATACCCAGTACAACAAGGCGACGCAGCATCACATCGGTCGACTGAAAGCGAAGCTAGCCGTCCTTCGGCTGGAACGGGAGACGCGGGCTCGTGGGAAGGGGGGCGGCCTTGGATACGCGGTTCGAAAGTCCGGTCACGCGACCGTGGGCCTCGTTGGGTATCCGTCCGTCGGAAAGTCCACGCTCCTGACGCAACTCACGGGGGCCGCGAGTGAAGCAGCCGCCTACGACTTCACGACGCTTTCGATCATTCCCGGTATGCTGCGTTGGGGCGGCGCGTCGATCCAGATCCTCGATATGCCAGGACTCGTGCCGGGTGCGGCCAAGGGGAGGGGGCGCGGTCGGGAGGTTCTCTCAGTCGTCCGATCGGTCGACTTGATCCTGTTCATGATCGACCCCGATCATACCGACTTCAAGGCACTCCTCAATGAGCTCGAAGGTTCGGGGGTGCGAATCAACACTCGACCTCCGAAGATCGTGATAAACTCGGGCGACCGAGGGGGACTCACCGTTTCGAGTACGGTGCGGTTGACCCATCTCGCTGGCGGGCTCGTCGCGCAGATCGCTCGGGAGTTCGGCTTGCACAACGGTTCAATCGTTCTCCGGGAAGATGCTACCGCCGACCAGCTGATCGATGCGCTGGCGGGGAACCGAGTCTACGTATCGGCGCTGCTCGCCGTTAACAAGAGCGAGCTATTGTCCGCCGCCGATCGCGCTCGATTCCGTCTGAACCTCAAGCCGTACGACCCGATCTTCATCTCGGCAAAGACGCGCGAAGGGTTGGACCGCCTCGTTGAAGGGATCGGCCGGACCCTCCAATTCATCCGCATCTACGTGAAGCCTCCCGGGCGTCCTGCCGATATGGACGAGCCCGTTATCCTGCGCCGTGGAGATCACGTGGGAGAACTCCTACGGCGCCTGCCCGCCGAACTCGCTCGCGGCTTCAAAGCAGCTCAAGTGTGGGGGCCGAGCGCCCGGTTCCCAGGCCAAACGGTAGGACGCGATCATCCGCTCGCCGACGAGGACGTCGTCACGGTCGTCGTGCAGCGTGGCGTCCGGGCGGCGGCGTAGGCCGGCCCGTCGACTCCTCGAACGCCCTTCGGGTCGGATTTCCTCCGATCAGGTAGTGACGCCGATGAAATGGGTCGAGCCCGACGGGCCGATCCATGTCGAACCGGTGGGTCAATCGCTCCATCGCTCGGTCGAGATGCTCCTTCGCTCCACGGTCGCGGCCCATGCTCGAAGTCTTGAGGGCCACCAGTACCTTCCCCGAAGTTCGCAAGTAGAGGCGCACATTCTCCTCGACAATTTCGACCTGGTCGGGTTGGGCCACATCGACGTATAGGCCATCCACAATCGGGACCGACCCGACGTAATCTCGCGGACGCCGGGCGTCGCCGAAAACCGGAAGGAGATTCGGATAGCGCTCCGCAACCTCGAGGAATCGAGCGAAGGGTCGGACGCTCTTGTCCACACCGTAGACGCGGCCCTCCGGGCCAACGAGGTCCGCGACGTGCGAACCCGTGGTCCCGCTTGCTACTCCCAGATACAACCAACGCTCGCCCACCGCGGGGAGGGCGCCATCCCATCCTCGCAGAATAGCCGCGGCGAGCTTACTCCGAACGGGATCCCAAGCGCGGAGCAGACCCGCCCGAGATGGCAGCCATCGCTCTCCGTACACCGGCGGCGGAGCGCCAACCGCCAGAGTAGCGAGCTCGGACCGGTCCCCTTCCTGGCGACGATACAGCCGTCTTTGGCTTCGATCCGGCTGAAACGCAGTTCGCCGAGTCATTCTCGACTCCGCTGCAATTGCGATATCCGTCGATCCCGTCGATGAACCAGCGGATCGGCGATCGAACGGTGGGTCGCCCAGTCGGCTCGAACGGCGATGGCCGCGATAGCGGCCAGCGACCGTGCGTAGGCCCCTTGGCGCGACAGAGGCACCTCCGACATTCGATTCGCCCGGAAGAGTACGCCGAATCGGGGGCCCCGGCCACCGGCGGGTCGACGGCGGGTGCCGAGAAGTTGCAGTCGCGAGGCGCTCATCGCCGCCAGCTGAGCCACGCCCCCGGCGTGAGCGACTAAGCGCGCCGCCACTCGGGCGCCAACGATGGCGGTGAGGTTCGGCACGACGAGGCGCGCCTTAGTTTCAAGCTGAGCCTCCAAGGATCGATGATGATTGACGAATGCCGCGCGAAACCTCGACCACTCCGTTTCGTAATCGCGGAGGGAGACGTTGGCGAGCGCAGAAAATTGATGCGCAGCGTTCTCCTCACGACGCACGGCACGCTCGACCCGTTCCTCCTCTCGTGTGAGAGAAATCAGGACTTCCTCCGGACTTGACAATACACGTGCAACGCTCTGACGCGCGAGCGCCAGCAGAAACCGACGCTCGGCCTCGGGTTCGGGCAACGTCAGTCGCTCCCGAACACTTCGGACGACTTCCATCGGCGTGAGGGTGGCTGAGATCCCCGATCGCCGCAGCGCGGCTTCGAGAAGAGAATCGGCGACCGTCGTTCCGGATTCGCCACGCATTTCGGCTATGAGCGATGGCGGTATCTGCACGGTCGACTCGTCCCACACTTGCTCCGGCCGAAGGCGAATACCTTCACCAAGAGGTCGTGCGCCCGAGACGAGATAGAGGCGATCGCCGCCTCGAATGAGGACGGCGACGGGCACGCCCTAGCACTCCTCGAGCATTTTTCCGGTACCCGGGGGCCTGAAAAGAGCAGCTACATTCATGATAGAACCCGGACCCGGAGAGGCGACTTAATAGTTCGGGCCATTGGCAAGATGAGTATTCTCGGATTGAACCTTTACCTGCTCCGCGATGTTCCTCCCGGGCGGAGCCGGAGCGGGGACTGATGGGACCGAGAGGATTCGGAATCCTAGAGAAGACGAGGGAGACGCCGGGGTTGCCGGCCGATTCATCGCCGAGCAGATTCGAACCGTCGCACGGGGTGCCTTCCGGTAAATACGAAGGACAGTGCCGATGAGGCTCGTACCGAGGCGTACGCTCAAGAGCGAACCCGTCCTGCTGCGGGTCGAACCGAGGAAGTCGCGAACCAATTGGGGAGAACGAGATGAAGAAAATCACGACGCGGACGATTCGCCTGCCAGTCTTCATTCATGCTTCTCCGCGGACCGTGTTCAAGTGGGTTGCGCAGTCCGAGCTGCTTACACGTTGGATGATGGACCGCGCAACCCTCTCGCCCCGTCGAGGCGGCAGCTATTCGTTCACCTGGGAAGGCGGGCCAACCCATACCGGCAAGGTGTTGGATTTCGTAGCCGGGAAGCGCATCACGCTAACCTGGCAGTGGCCCGGTCAAGAGAAATTGGGGGTGACGAAGCTCAAGATGTCCGTCGAGGGCAAAGCAGGTGGCACCGTGCTCCGGTTCACACACTCGGGGTTCTTGAAGGGGGGACCCTGGGTCGACCTCTATGAGGGCGCCATCCGGGGGTGGACCTATTTCATGATGAATCTGAAAGCCGTTATCGAGACCAAGCACGACCTGCGGTCCCCGTACGACTGGTAGTGCCCTCATTCCAACGAAAACCGGTTAAGTCCCCACCTTCGCCGCGGTCGCGGGGCGGCGAACGTACGAGGCGAGTTCGCCTAGGTCTTCTGAAATTCCTCAAGCGACTTCTGGAAGCGACGGCGCTCCTCGGGGACGTCGACTGGGTAGCGTCCCGTGAGGCACCCGAGGCAGAGCTTGTCCTCCGCCATTCCGACCGACTCAACGAGGCCCGGCAGCGACAGGTAGTGGACCGAGTCGGCGCCTAACATCGTGGCGATCTCTTCCTCGGTATGGCCGACAGCGATGAGCTCCTTGCGCTCCTTCATGTCCACCCCAAAATAGCACGGCGCTATGATCGGGGGACAGCCGATGCGAACATCCACGCGAGTGGCCCCGGCGCCCCTCACCATTTGAACGATCTCGCGTAGGGTGGTCCCCCGGACGATTGAGTCGTCGAGGAGCACGACCCGTCGACCCTTGAGAAGTCCGGGTACGGGATGGAGCTTGACCCGGACCTCCGCCTCGCGCTTACGTTGGTCGGGAAGGATGAACGTCCGTTCGACGAAGCGATTCTTGATCAACGCTTCGGCGTAGGGGATCCCGGACGCCTCGGCGAACCCCAAAGCTTGAGGTCGGGCGGAGTCGGGGACCGGGACGACGAGGTCCGCTTCCGTCGGGCTCTCGCGGGCCAGCGTTTGACCGATCTTGTGGCGAACGTCGTAGATGGGGTGCCCTTCCATGACGGAGTCGGGGCGGGAGAAGTACACCCACTCGAACATGCAATGCGCGCGCTCGCCCGACCCGGCGATCCGGGAAGAGTGTTTGACCTCCCCTTTCTCGAGGACGACCACCTCGCCGGGTTCGAGGTCGCGGATCAGGCGTCCCCCCATGAGATCAAGGGCCACCGATTCGCTGGCGACGGCGGCGCCTCCCTCCACCGTCCCAAGCACTAACGGGCGGATTCCGAGTGGGTCGCGAAACCCGACGACGCGGTTGCCGACGAGCATGACGACCGCGTACCCGCCAACCAGCTCCGCACAGGCCCGTCGGATCGCAATCTCCAAGTCGCGGGTTCGCGAATACTCGAGGGCGATCATCTGAGCGATCGTCTCCGAATCCGCCGAGCCGAGCAGCTCCACACCCTGAGCTTGGAGCCGCCGACGGATGCGGTCGAAGTTGACCAGATCCCCGTTATGGGCCAAAGCGGCCTCTTCGTCGTGAAGCTTGACGACGAGCGGTTGCGCGTTCTCGAGGTCAGAACGACCGGTCGTCGCGTAGCGAACGTGACCGATCCCCGCGGGACCGCGTAACGAATCGAGAAGGTCTTGGGTGAAAATGTCGTGGACGAGCCCCATCCCCTTTCGGTGGTGAAGTACGCCGTGGGAGCTCGTGGCGATCCCTGCGGACTCCTGGCCGCGATGCTGCAGGGCGCGCAGCCCCCGATAGACGATCGGGGCGGCCCCCTTGCCCTGCAGCGAGACCCCCACGACGCCGCAAAACTCGTGGGGCGTCATGGCTCAGGATGGGAGCGGAAGCGCCTCCACCAGGAGTTACTCGGGGGTGGGTCTTAAGCCGTGCGGAACCGGTTGCCCCAACGTTACCCGAACAGAGCCGAAAGTCCTTCGGCCGCCTCCTCTTCGGAGACGCCCTTCTCTTCCTTCTTCTCTTCTTCCTTCTTCTCGCCCTTGCCGTCCTTCTTGTCGCTCGACGCGACGGCGGCCGGCGCGGGGGCGGCAGCGAACGCCTCGGCTTTCGCCAGCACTTCGGTCAGATTGACCCCTTCGAGCGAGGCCAGAAGGGCCTTGACTCGAGCGACATCCGGCTGAACGCCTGCGGCGCTCAGGACCTGCGAGAGTCCCTTTTCATCGATCGGCTTTCCGGCGGCATTGAGCAGTAGCGCACCATACACGTATTCCATCGTTCTCACTCCTGGTTGTTCGGGGGCACCTTTAGTTGCCTATCAAGCGTTGCACCGCGGCCGCCTCACGGACCGCGCGGGCAAGAATCGGCGAAATGGTCGCCGGGGTGGTGTAACCGGCCGCGATCGCTAGGGCAAGAGCCTGGCGATGTGCGCGTCCGAAGAGAAGCGGGACGGTCTCCGTCGTCGGGTAGGCAATCTCGACCGCCAGTCCCAATGCACGACGGTGGGCGTCTGCCAGCTCCTGCCGCCGTGCGGCGAGGTCCACACTAAGCACCTCGGGGGGATAGAAGACGTCGCCGTCCACCACCGCGCGAAGGTTCAGCCCGACCTCAAGCGGAAATATGTCGAGACGGGTGAGCAGGCTCGCGACCTCGCGCGAGATCGGCTGACCGGCCCTGACGATCACCGTATCTTTTTTCAAAATGACCTTGCCCTTTTCTATCGCGGCTGGGAATCCAGCATGCTGGAGTTCCCCAACAATCGGACCCGGTTTGAAACTAGTAGTGCCCCCCGCGACGAAGATGTCCTTGGGGGAAATCTCTCCGCCCCGGGCGGGGGTCGGAGAACGGGTTTGGGCGAGTTCCTGAAACAGAGAAAACGGGTTGCCCGATGCCGCAAGTATCGCAGTCTGATCTTGCACGTGGTCGATGAGAGGTTTGAGGGAAGGTCGGTCGGTGACGGCTGACTCCAACGCGTGGCGCAACAGAGTGTTCGAGGCAACGGTGATAGGGTGACCCCGAGCGCGAAGTTCACGCCGCATCGACTGAAGCGCGGAGGCGGGCACGCCTCGGACCCCGACTAAAGCCGTCATCGAGGAGCCGAGTAGGGTCGTACGGAGTACTTGCACCCGGGCGGTCTTTTCTGCCGGCACCGACTCGCGACCGGGCATTGCGTTCGCTCCTTACCACAACCGGACGGCCGGGCCCATCGTCGTCTTGAGATAGACGGACTCGATGTTGGTCCTGCCGCGTTCGAGTTTTCCAACGATTCGGTTGAGGACGGCATCGACGTTTTGCGCGATCTGTTCCGGGGACATACCCCGCGTGCCAACCGGTGCGTGGAAGGTGCGGTTCCCCTTCGACCGAACCCGAATCGAGCGCTTCAGAGAGTTTACCAAATTTGTCGGATCCGTCCCCGGCGGCACGGGGCGTGGCATCTTGCCACGCGGACCGAGTACCACACCCAAGCGCCGTCCAATCGTAGGCATCAGGGGAGCCTCCGCCAGGAAAAAGTCCACATCTTCGACCATTTTCTTAGCGGACTTCTTGTCCTTGATCAGCTCATCCAAGTCGCCAGGCGCGACGGTCATATCGGCGACGTTTCGCACCTTCTGTAGAAGTTCGGGGGAACCGAAGACCGCCACCTTCACGGGGCGACCCCGTCCGTTCGGGAGCGGTATCTCGTCTTCCAACCGGTTCTTGGGAACGGTAAGGTCGAGGTCTTTGAGGTTTACCGAAAGCTCAACGGTCTCAGGAAATTCTCGAGGTTTGGCCTTGGCCAAGGCCTCAGTGACTACCTCGAGCGCCGTGCGATCTGCCATCGGAAATCCTATCGGTGGTGCGCGGCGAGCAGGCATCCTTACTTAAGGATTGACTCGCTCAAATCCGAGCGACCGCCGGCGGGCCGGCTGTCGCCAGCCGGGCGGGGTCAAGCCTCTGCTAGAGTGGCGGCATACCGTCATTTTTCCCTCGGTACGCCTATATAGACCGCACGCCTCGGCGGCCGTCCATGCACTATCCCAAGACCGTCTCGACCTATTGCCCGAAATGCAAGGTGCATACCGAGCACGAAGTTGAGAAAGGAAAGAAGCGGCCCGCCTCAGAACTGAAGTGGGGCCAGCGGCGATTCCGTCGCGCGACCAGCGGGTATGGAGGCTTTCCTCGACCGAAGCCCGAGGGACGCGCGAAGGCCGTCCGGCGGGTCAACCTCAAGTTCCGCTGCCGCAAATGCAAGTACATCGTCCAGCCAGCGAGTTGGCGCGCCGGAACGCTCGAATTGGTCGAGCAGCACAAGTGAGTCTACCATGAGAGAACCCGCGCCCTTCTGGGTGGTGAAGTGTCCGGACTGCTCCGGCGAGCAGACGATCTTCAGCCGTCCGGCCACCACCGTGAACTGTTCGGTGTGTGGAGCCACGCTCGCCACGCCGACCGGGGGAAAAGCGAAGCTGCGGGGCGAACTGATTCGCCCGGCGTCATCGTAGGCGGAGGGCGTCGACTGCAATGCCACTCCGGGCGGAATTCCCGGAAGAAGGAGATCTGGTCGTCGGGACCGTCACCTCCATCCGAAACTTCGGTGCGTTCGTAACGCTCGACGAATACAACAATCGCGAGGCGTTCATTCACCTCTCCGAGGTCGCCACGGGGTGGGTTAAGTACATCCGAGACCACATCCGCGAAGGACAGAAAATCGTCGCCCGTGTGCTGCGCGTCGACTCGAGCAAAGCGCAGATCGATCTTTCCCTGAAGCGGATCAACGATCACCAACGACGCGAGAAGATCCAATCCTGGAAGAACGAGCAACGAGCGCTCCGCCTCCTCCAACAAGTCGCTCTGTCCCTGAAGGTCGAGGTAGAGGCCACGAACGAGCTGTTTGCCACCGCTCTAGTGGAGCGATACGGTTCCCTCTTCGAATCGTTCGAAGTGGCGGCGGCCGACCCCAAGCGGTTCCAAAAAGAGAATGGCAAGGCGGCCTGGGTCGGGGCGTTGCTCAAAGTCGCGCAAGAGAACATCGTGCCGCCTCACGTCACGATCCTCGGGACGTTAGAGATACGAGATCTATCCCCGGACGGGGTAGAACACGTGCGCGCCGCACTCCTCGCCGCAGAGGCAGTCGATCCCGAGGCGATCTCCATCCAATACGTCGGCGCCCCCCGCTACCGCGTGCGTGTCGCGGGCACGCAGTACAAGCAGGCCGAAGAAGTCCTCAAGCATGCCACCGAAACGGCTCTTGCCAAGATCAAGGAAACCGGGGGGGAAGGCACGTTCGCCCGCGCATGACCGAGTCGATCCTGCGCACTTGTCGCGGCTGCCATCATTACACGCTTCACGAGAAGTGTCCGGCCTGCGGCACGGAAACGCGGACCCCGCACCCCGCGCGCTTCAATCCGAACGATCGCTGGGGCCGTTATCGACGAATGCTGACGGAAGTGACGGCGAAAGCCTCTACAGAATAGGTACGAAGAATGTCGACTGTAATGCATCGGATCAAAGTCGTCAACGACATGAGTGACCTCGTCCCAATTCTGCGGGCCGTCGATTCTCCCCTGAAGCTTCGGCTCGTCCAGCGGTTGGCGGAGAACTGGCTAACCCAGGAAGATATCGAACGCGAATTTGGAAAGGATGGAACGAAGGCGCTCGCCTTCTTCGAGAAGCTCAAACTGATCGACACGCGTTGGGTCGCGCGGGAAGGACGCAAGCAGCCGGACAAGAGCTACCACTTCTACTACTCCACGATCAACATCAACACGACGTCCCCTTTGACCGAAGTCTCCGAGATCTTGTCAATCGCGAGCATGCCCGCGAAAGAGTACGAGAAACTCGAGCAGAAGATCTACGACGCGGTCGGGACGGAAGGGCGGTTCTTCTCCGACGTGGCGGAGGAGCTCGGTATGTCCCCCACACGACTCAAAGGGTTGGTCAAACGATCGGACAAACTGGAGTACCGTGGGCACCGGATCGAGCGGTTCACGCCCCAAGCGACGCCCTAAGCGTCGACGCCCGCCCACCGTCTCCGTTCTGCGGGTCGGCCATCGACCGGGTCGCGATCCGCGCCTCACGACGCATGTGGCGTTGGTCGCGCGTGCGTTCGGCGCCCGGGAACTCCTCCTGCAACCACCGGATCCGGACCTCGCGGCCCGACTCGAAGCGATCTCCAACCGGTGGGGGGGCCGGTTTCGCGTCTACGGCGTCGACGACTGGCGAACCGTCCTACGGCAGTTTCAGGGAGCATCGGTCCATCTGACCATGTATGGACAGCCGATGGCCCGGGTGCTCCGACCGCTGCAGCGTTATTCGTCGATTCTGCTCGTCGTCGGTGGGGCAAAGGTGCCGGCGGAACTCTATCGCCGCGCGACCTTCAACGTTGCCGTCGGGTCTCAACCTCACAGCGAGGTGGCCGCGGTCGCGATTATGCTTGACCGATTGCACGGCATCCCGACGGCCGCTGCCTGGTCCGGAGCCCGCCAAAAGATCGTCCCACAAGCCCGAGGCAAGAGGGTGCACGATACTTCGCACCCCGAGGGAACATGAGCGATCCCGGACCTCCCGTCCCCGCGCAATCGCTCCCGCTCTCCGCGAAGGCTCCCGGTAAGTGCATTCTGTTCGGCGAGCACGCCGTGGTACACGGGAAGCCCGAGCTCGTTCTAGCGATCGATCTGTACACGCAGGTCGGCGTCCGCATCGCACCCAAGACCACCTTGAACGGCAACCGCGATGCGCAGACGCAGAACGCGTACTTCCGCACCGCGCTAGAGCGTCTCTGGCCCGAGGGGCCTTCGATCGAAGTAACCGCGGTTTCGCGGATCCCGCGCGCGGCCGGCCTCGGATCGTCGGCAGCGTTCGTTGCCGCGCTCTCGAGCGCGCTTGGAGCCGCGACCGGCGGAATCACGCGCGCGCAGCTCGCGGAAACGAGCTTTGGGATCGAGCGGGGCGCGCAGGGTGTGGGCAGCCCGGGCGACACTTCTGCCGTGACGGGTGGCGGCTATCTCACCCTCAATGGCGGCTCCGGCGATCCGCTCTGGACGATCCGAGAGGGCGGGGCGGAATGGAACGTCCGACGGCTGCCGGATCCTGGATGGGTTTGGCTGGTCGCTTCATCGGGAGTGCCCCGATCCACCGGAGACGCCGTTCGCGCGGTGGGGCGCCGGCTGGACGCCCCGAACGGACCGGAGATACTGGGACAGTTCGCCGCGATCGCGGAGGCGGGGATCCGAGCCGTGATTCGGGAGGATCGAGCGGAAATCGGCCCGCTCATGGAACAGAATCAGCAACTGTTACGCGAAGTGGGGGTTTCCCACCCCCGCCTCGAGGCGTTGCTCAAAGCTGCGGCCCCGTCGAGCGAGGGCGCAAAGCTCACGGGAGCCGGAGCGGGCGGATCGATCGTGGTTCTACCGCGGGCGGGTCGGGAGATGGAAACGGCCCGGCAGATCGCTCGCGCCGGCGGAGTCCCGTACGTGGTGCGGGTCTCCACCGAAGGAGCTCGTCTCGTCGACTCTGCGCGCTAGCGACGTCGCATCAACCCGTCACCATTACTTTCGCGCCACAATGCGCACAACCGAATTCGGAGCAAGCGGATGGTCGGAAGCGAGCGCGCGGTGCGTTCGCCCGTCGATCGCTCGAATGAAATTCTCCCCGAGGTCCGTATGAACCCGGTACGCCAGCGCCCGCGCCGGTGTTTCGGCCGGAACGAGCAAGGCGTCGGGCAGGACCCGTCCCTTGGAATCTGTCCAGTGGCTCTCGTCCTCCACCGGGTACACGACGATCTGGTGGAGTCCGTCAAAGACCAATCGCTCCAGTGCCTCTTGGACGCCGGTCGTACCCCACGCGCGCTGGATGGCCCGGATTTCATCCAAGGCATGGGTCTGGGCGGCGCTCAGGCGTTGCGGGTCGCGGATGTCGAAGGTGCGGTCGCCGGGCGAGTAAGTCACGAGCTCCGCGCGAGCCGCTCGACGCAGGGTGAGTTCCGCCTCCGCACACGTAGGGACGGCCGGTATTGGCGCGATGGCCTCCGAGAAGTGAGCGATCGCCGACGTCGAGGTCCGGTCACATTTGTTTGCCGCCACCAGCCGGGGCTTCGACGCGCGGAGTAACGCCTCGGCGAGTCCGCGACGCTGTTCCGGGCTCCAGTGCGAAGGGTGCCCTCGGTCGATCGGGGCGTTGCGCATCGCCGCGGCGATCTGCGCTGGCGAGATCGAGAGTCCCGTCAATCGGTGCTCGAGGAACTCCTCGAGCTTGCGTCCTTCGAGTTCGACGCTCCGGGCCTGACGTTCGAAGTCCCGTTCCAGGATCTCCGTGATCCAATGGATCAATTCATCTTCGAGCCATTGGACTTCTTCCGCGGGATCGATCGATCCAGGAGGGGCGAGGATCCCCTCGGCGGTTGTGGCTCCGGCCGCATCCACTACTTGGAGGAATCCATCCGCCGCACGCAGCTCATCGAGGAACTGGTGCCCGAGCCCTTTTCCTTCGTGCGCCCCCGGCACCAAACCAGGAACGTCGATCAGGCTGACCGGGACCCAGCGCGTTCCGTTGACGCAGCGGGCATTTCCAGGGGTGCAAGGAACTCCCTTTGTTACATGCGGGCAAGGAGCGCGGACGGCGCCAACGCCACGGTTGGGCTTGATCGTCGTGAAAGGGTACGGTGCCATCGGTACGTCCAACAAAGTGAGCGCGTTGAACAACGTCGATTTCCCAACGTTGGGCTTTCCGACGACTCCGATCTCCATCTGATCTCCGCCGCGGGAGTCGAATCAGACAGAATAATCTGGCGGGATCTCGCGCACGTCCTCGCGTCGATTGGTGGAAAGGGCCAGAGCGAATAGCAGATCGCTGAGACGGTTCGCCCACTGCAGCAGCTCCGGGCGCTGAGGTTCCACCCGATGCAACCGCCAGAGCTCGCGCTCCGCCCGCCGGGCGACGGTGCGCGCGACGTGGAGCGCGGCCCCGGCCTTCGAGCCGCGCGGGAGCACGAAAGTGTGGACGGGTTCGAAGGTGGAGGAAAACCGATCGATCTCCTGTTCCAGCCCCGCGACGTGACGCGCTTCGATCCGGTGCGACGCCCCCTTCGACGTGGGAGGGGTGGCGAGCTCTGCCTGGGCGAGGAAGAGCTCGTGCTGAAGTCGCACCAGAAGCTGGGCGATCTCAGCCGCCTCGGCGGGTAGGAACGACTCGGCGAGGCCGAGATGCGCCCCCAGCTCGTCGAAGGTACCGTAGGTACGGATGCGGGGAGCTTCCTTGGCTATCCTCGCGCCACCTGCGAGACCGGTTTCGCCGCGGTCGCCCGTACGGGTATAGAGCCGCGTAAGATCCTCGCCTCCGGCCGTCCTGGTAAAAGGTCCAAAGGAGAACTCAGACCATGGACAGGACAGAATGAGATGTGTAGCACCTCATTATGTCTTGCATCCTGACGGCACAGTCGGCAGATAAACCCGCTCCGTTCGCTCCACACGATCCCAAATGTTTCCATGCTGCAACCCTACCCGTTCTCTGGGAGCCTAACGCCCGAGGAGGCCCCGACCTTCGCGATCCGCGCGCCGACGACCCTTGCGTCGATCCTCCGAAGCTCGGGCCGCAGCCCGTAGCCCCGGAATTTTCTCGGCATGGAGTCGGGCTAGCTCCCCGAGCCCCAACGTCACAGTGAGTTCGATCGCACCGCGCACGTCGGAGGCCCATCCATCTTCGACCAGGTCCTCGAGCGCCGCGCGCACCGCGGCCGGCAACTCGAGAGGCGCAGCGGGCGGTTGGGCCCCCGATCGCACGAGCGACCGAATGGCATCCGAACGCGTCGCCTTCTGTTGGGCTGTACGATACTGGTCAAGAAGTCCCACTTCCTCTTCGGTGAGGCGCACGCCGAGAAAGTGGACCGCGGGAGACGAGACTCGCGCATTCCGCACGTTGTTTCACACAATTTCACATCTATTTAGATATTTGTTAAACATTCTGCGATCGCGATAAGAAATCCATCCCGCGGGTACTTTGACAAGCGAGGGCTCAATCGCTCGTCAGGGTTCGAGGGAGACCGGTCCGCAAACGGTCGAGGTCGGCGGCCGGAATCAGCTCGGGATGCACCGGGATCCAGAGTCGTACATCCTTCGGTCGCGCCTCGGCGTCGATTTCGAGGAGGACTGCGACAATGCGATCGGCGGTGTGAAGTCGGACCAGATACTCGATGCCTTCGAGAAAGATCGCCGTGACTTGTTGTTCTCGTAGCGCCGTTTGGATGAGGGTAACTAACCCCCCAAGATCCGTAGGCTTGATCGTGGTACCGCGTCCGATATTTGTGAGCCAGACCACATTCACGTCGCGGGTGCCGACGTATGCCTTCAGACGGTCGGGAAACTCGCGGGTGATGCACAATCCCCGATGACCGGCGCCCGTGGCCTCAAGGAAGTGGCCCAGCGGCACCGCGGAACTTCGGCCGACCCATAGTTCGACACCCGCCGGCGGCGGCGGAGGTGGAGGCGGGGGCGGGGGGACGGCGGCCAGCTGCTGGATGCGGGGTTGCGGGGAAGGAGCGGTCGGGATCTCGGAACTAAAGGACGGTACGGGGGAAGTGTCGATGGGTGGCATCCCCGCTGACCCAGGACGACGTCGGGAGCGAGTCGAGGGGCTCGGCGGTTTAGCCGGGGTTCTCTGCATTTCGCCTGTCTCCTGTTTTTCAGTTGGAGGCGACGGCCCTCTCGGCGATATCGGATCCAAGTCCGTCGTGTCCGATGGTGCCTTCGTGGCCGTCCGTGCTCGCGGTGGACGGGGACGCGTGGGGGCGACAGCTTGTGTTGGTGGTGCAGCCCCTTGTGCGTCAAGGGCTCCTTCGCCGTCTACGGGATCGACGAGTTCGACAATAGCATCTGACGTGACCGTGGCCGCAACTGCCGCGTTCGCTACCCGGTTCGCTGCCTCGACGTCGGAGAGCCACTGATGAACCACCCGTTCCGGTGAAGCGCCACCCAGTTTTTGGACGACCGTGGCTGCCACGACCGGGCCGAATCCAGGAAGCGAGCGAAGCTGGTCGTACGAGGTTTGCGCGAGCGTCTCAAGATCATGAATGCCAGAGTTCCAGAGTGTCGTCAACTTCGCCGGCCCGAGGAGCGGGGCTCCGAGACGAGCGTCGAGCTGAGGGACCCATCCCCGAATCGCCTCTTCCCGAATGCGAATCGATTCGTCGAGGAAGTCGACCTCGGCCGAGGCCGCTCCCTGGGGAGCTTTCACGGGACGCAATCGAGACCTTCGGATGACGCCGGCCCGCGGAGTCGTTCGGGGTGGTCGAAGGCTCCCGCCCGGCAAATAGAATCCCCAAGGCTCTCCACGTGCGGTGCGACCTCGGACCGTACCGATCGAGGGGAGCTGGTCCAAATATGCAATGACTTCCACTTGGGAAACTCCGATGTACTCCGCGATCGCCCGTGCATGCTGGGTCAAGTGCTCGAGCAGGCGCCCTGAGGTGGCGATGCGGACCGCAATCAGGGGAGTGCCTGGCGGTCGCTTCGTCAGCGCGCGTCGAATCGATCGCACGAGAGCGAATTCGTCCGGCGTCAGCGCCGGACGCGATTTGCCGGTGGCGGACTTTGTAGAACGTGAGGCCCGGACGTAAAGCTCCCCGAGCGACCATGGCACCGCCGTCATGCTGTCGTCAATTTTCTCCGTGAGTTCGACCATGGAAGGAGCGATCGTCTCCCGCTGACCATCCAAGACGATGGAAAGAGTTCCGGCATGAAGCCCGTCTTGTATTCGCCTCCCCGGCATCTGTCGCAAGATGTGGATGATCTGCGACGCCCGTCGAGGGTACGCGCGTTGGATCTCGGACTCGACGGGGCGGACCTCGACTCGTCGCCCTTCCCACGGCAACTCTGGGGTCGCAAGTTGGATCTCGCGAACCCCCGCGAGGCGCCGAAGGGCATCTACCCCTTCCTTGAGCTCTGCGCCGAATGCCTCCTCGCTGACCGAAAGAACGACCAGCGGGATCAGTTCGTCCGGCGCGGTTCCAACCTCCTTGCGATACCGGTCAAGGGCTCGAAGGACAGACCCCCACCGGTCAAAGGAGCGTTCTAGCTCCGCATCCAGTAGCGATTGCTGCAGCGGGGCAAATCGCCCCTCGAAGAGACTCTGACCTTCGCCTCGGAGAAGACGGTAGATCCGCTCGGTGGTGAAAGGAGCGATTGGCCCGTAGAGCGTCGTCCACTGAACGAAGATGTAGGTCAAGGTCCGGTAGAGCGAGGTCTTCGTCGGGGAAAGCCCGGAGACCGCCAATCGGCGCCGGATTAGCGGAAGGTAGTTCCCACGCAAGTCGTGTTCGAGGAACCGTAGAATCAGGCGATGCGCCCTTGGGAACTCCCCGTTCTCATACGCACGTAGTACGTCGACCCGTCGTCTCTCGAAGATGGATAGGATGGCGCGATCCTCTTCCGCCAATTCCGAAAGCGATGCAGATATCGGCGACGAATCCGGGGTAAACCCATCCCGTCGCATGAGATCCGAGATGCGCTGAACAACCGCCCACAACTTGCGTAAGCGACGCAGTTCCTGAGCGCATTGATCCTGGAATACCGACTCACGGCCTACCGACCGATCCATTCGTACCAATCCGGCCCGCAGGGCATCTCCACTCGAATGTCGAGAGGGGGTGGCGCCTGGTTCGATTGTCGGTAGTGTCGGGACCGTGGAAAGCCGGGTGTCCCCCACTCTGGCGGGCAGCGCGGCCAGGGCGATGATCTGGTGCGCGAGCAATGGACCCCGGCGACGATCCCCGACGAAAAAATGGACGGAGTCGCCGGGTGCGAACGGCTGGAAGTGCGCGACGATCGCGAAGGTCGTCGCGACAACCGGCAAGAGTTGACGACGCACTGGAAAGGGCCGCCCCCCGCACGCGCACTTGGGTTCGACGCCGACGGGCTGTAGACGATCGCACTGGTCACATTCGAGGAGCGCAATTCCAGCCGACTCCTCCGTCGACTGAGCGAGCGATATGGGCCAAGGAGCGACCTCCAGGGATTCCAGCGGTGGGTCGTTCGGAAGAAGACGATGGTAGAGCTCGATCCACTCGCGATCCAAGCGAGACGGCTGAAAACACCACGCGCGCCCCGGTTGCCATACGAGAGCGGTGCCACAGAAGGCGCAATGAGGAACGCCGCGTCGAACGCGGATTTCCGTCAGCAGGCTCCCCGACTCTTGGAGGTCTCGGAGAATAAATTCGGCGCCAATATCGAGTTCGAGTCCGGCGTACTTGTGGGCCAAGATACGGTCCAAGATCCCGGTCGAACTGACGACGGGCCATCCGGGGACATGGAGCGCGTGAGCGACCTCGGCGTCGGTTCCGCCGTGGGCTGGGATCAATCCCACGATCCCGGTGCCCGTATCGGTGATTTCCAAAGTTCCGATCAAGCTCCCGGCGGGCGGGGAGAGTTGATTCAGCGTTGGTACTTCATTCGCCAGCGGATGCACGTAGGTTCGGCCATTCCACGTGCTGCCCGGATGCTCCTCGAGTACCTCGATCTCTACATTGCGCAAGGTCGCCTTTAGGACCGCCAGTGACGAGCGTGAAGTCAAGACTTGCTCTTCGCGGCCGCTCTGGCGTAGACGAGCCACCACGTACGGAAGGCTCGGATTGAGCAACAGGGCGCTCGTGCCGATCAGCTTCCAGGGAACGTCAATCCACACCAACGCGGAGATGGGCGGATTCGTATTGGCGAGCGGAAATCGAACAATGTACGCGGGGCCTTCTTCCTCCTGGTAGACAATCGCCTCCGGAGTTCTCGGCTCTCGACAGGCCGGACACGTTCGGAATGGAATGTCCTTGGTGGCGAGAACGCGCGCACTGGCCAGTCGATTGACCATCGACTGGAGCTCGGTGTGGCGGTCGACGAAGTCGAACGACTCGTCCTTCGCGACGCCGATCCACACGCCGAAGTCCACACGCGTCTGACGAAGCTTGGCGAGCCAAGTCGCATCGGCCGCGCTGATCGGGCGTAAGGACGCACTGCTTCGTCGCCCCGCGAGAGCAAGATAGCGCGCCTCGACGTCCGCGAAAATCGCTGCCTGCAAAGCGACGATGGGGACTTCGCCCGGTCGGAGTCCCGGAAGAAGCTGACAGACCATGGGTCCCCCGCCGGTGCCGAGAGTCCCGCCTGCTGGTGGAAGGGAGCGCGCCTTCCAAAAGGCACGAACCTCTGCTTCTACGACGGGAGGATCAAAGTGTGGTGGGATCGGCTCCATGCAATCGAACCCGTCCGGCAATCTGAACTATGGGCCGTCAGTCGGATTAAACCGTTGGAATTCAAGCAACGGTTCGCGGCGGGGAGGGGCAGCGTCGCCATGGGCGAGGTCCTGTGGCACTGGGTGGCTAGATCGGAGGCGCGACGGGAATACTTATCCGCCAACAATTCTCCGGTTCTTCGAGGACGGTCGCGATGGCCTGGACGCAACAGGAAGTTCGAGAGCTCAAGGAAGGCCGGTATCTCTTGATCGACGACGAGCCATGCCGGATCTTGAGCATTCAAATGTCTAAACCAGGGAAACACGGGGAGGCGAAGGCCCGAATCGACGCGGTCGGCCTGTTCGACGGCTCCAAACGGAGCGTTGTTTTTCCAGTGAAACATAAGGTCCAAGTCCCGATGATCGGGAAACGGCAAGCTCAGGTGCTTTCTCTGACGGATTCCGAGGTTCAGCTGATGGATTTGGAGTCCTACGAAACGTTCTCCCTGGCGCTCGAGCCCGAGGTCAAGGGCCAACTGACGCCCGGAAGCGAGGTGCAGTACCTCGATGCGATGGGGAAGCGTCGGATCACGCGCACGTAATTCCTCCGGCTTCCGCCCCTCCACCGAGGAGCGGGCCAAGGTCACGATTTATAAGGAGGACCCCCCATGAATTCCCTCACGGGGCCCTCAAGGTGACTTGCCGGGTCCTGATTGACTGAGAGGGGCGAAGGCCATGACCGGGTCGGGTGGTATGGGTTCGTTACCGTCCTCCCGGATCACGCGCATTCTTCAGGAAAAGGCGGAATCACTCAAGAAACGACGTCAATCCGCTGAGGCCGTCCTGAAGGAGGCCCAGGACGAAGTCCACCTACTCGAGACGCTCTCGATCTCTCTACCGGAAGTTTCGGATCGCGAGAGTCAAATCAAGGACCTCGTACGAAAAACGGACTGGGACGGCGTCGAAGTCAAAGCGAAAAGCCTACTGGAATACGTCCACGCGACCGCCGCGCCCGCGATCGACGAACGTCTTCGCGTGCTGGTCGATCAAGCCGAGCGCTTGAAAGACCACGCGATCCCGCTTCCGGAAGAAGTGACGCCGCTCTTGGCGGAGCTGGAGGCACGCACTCCGGATCGTCCGCTCGAACGGACGATCGAGATCATGGCCCGCGCCTCGGAACTGATTCGTTCCGCTCAAGCAAAATATTTCGAGGGTCAACTTCACCAAGCACGCGCGCTAGGGGAATGGGCCGGACTCAATCCCCAACGATTGGCAGAACTCGATAAGCGACTGGAGATCGCTGCGGAGCCTCTCCGAACCGGTGGGGTGGGCGAAGCGCTCGTCGCCCTGAATGAAGCCGTGACGACCGCTATCCCTGAGGCCGCCACGCGGCGGGACGCGGCACACGCCACGGCGGAAGTGGTGCTGGCCGCCGCAAAGGATCTCGGGGTGCCCACGGCCACGCTGGAGTCCGCCATCCGCGCCGACCGGGATGCCCAGCCGCTCGGCTGGTCGCAGACCGTGCCGGCCTTAGAAACGACGAGCACGCAGGTCGCAGAAAGCCTCCGGGAGCGGGTAGGCACGGCCATCGAATCTCTTCTCGGGACCCTGCCGGCCCTCAAGGAATACGGCATCGATCCAGCGCCCGTCCAAGTCATCGTGGAGGAGGCGCGCGCCAGGCTCTCGAGCTCGAATCCCACGGATATCCCGAAATTGCTGGCCGATGCACGAGCGGCAACCGAGGAGCCCGTCGTCACGGTCGTGGCGGGTCTTTTGGACGAGGTCCGACCGAAGATCGTCGAGGCACGTCGGATGGGGCGCGACCCCAGCGAGGTCTTCTCGGCCATGAATCGGGCTCGCGAAGCGTTGCGATTGAAGATCTATTCCGAGGCGATCGCGGCTAGTCAAGAGGCGATCGATCGAGTCGCGCAGCTGACCGAGGAACTCGAAACGGCGCGGGACGAGTACGCGTCACTAGATCGATTGCTGCAACGCCTGGCGACTTCGAAATTTGCGGTCGACAGCTATCGTCTGCAGCTCGCGCGAATTCGAACGATGCTCGACCAGGTCGAGGGCCGGCAGGCGCGGGAAGCCCTGAAGGAGCTCGTTCGCCAGCTCGGGCGCGACGCGTACCAATTCTATCTCGACCGCTGGAACATGCTGGACCGCGTCGTGCAGTACGCGAAGGAGCGCGGCTTCCTCCCGACCGAGGTGGAGACCGACTTCCCCGCGATTCGTGCTCAATTGGATGCGGGTGAGATCGCAGAGGCCGGGGAGCGACTTGCGCTCGCCGAGGTCCAGCTTCGCGCCGCGGCCGGCCCATACACCGCCCGTCGTATCGAGGAGATCGACAAGGGATTCGCGGAGATCCCGAATCCGGCTCTCGCAGCACCTGTCCGGCGTCTCCTCGCTGACGCGGACGTGAACCTGCGCGTACGGGAAGATCTTTCTGCCTCCGTGGAAAGTCTCCGCAAGGCGGAGCGCGAATTTTCGGCCGTCTTCGCTTCGCATGCCTCGTCACTGGTAGAGGCGCTCGAAGAGGAACGTCGGAGCCTCGAAGCGATGGGCGGCGCGGGTGATGAGATCCAGCGTCAGATCGATGAAGTTCAACAGATCTTCAACATGGGCGACTTTGTCAAGGCATCTCGCGCCTCGCAAGAGATCCGGACACGGGCCCACCAGCAACAGTTGCTCCGAGGCGAGGAGGCGGTCTCGCACGCGAAGCTAGCTCTGGTGGAGCTGGAAACGATGGGGCTCGATCTCACCTCCCTCCGTTCGCGGCTTGATCAAGCGCAGGAGGCCGCCCATGCCGGGCGCTATGCGGAGGCATACGAAGTCTCGCATCGATTAGAGGAATCGACGCAGAAGATTCGGACGAGTGCGCAGACCGTGCTGGAGATGCTCAATCAAACTCAGGAGATCTGGCAAGCTCTACGGCAGCAGCATGTGGCGGTCGAAGACCTCCGGGTGGAAGTGCAAGCGGCTCGCGAGGCGTATCGGCAGCTCGATTTCGAGACCGCCGAGGCTGCGTTGGCCGAACTCCAACTCCGCCTGCGCTCGAAAGCCGCGAAACACGAAGCGCAACGACTGCTGTCTGAGACGGAACTCTTGGTCGAGGACGGACGTAGATTAGCGATGGGGATGGAGGCGTTCACCACCCGATTCCAAGAGCTTCGGGTCCGACTCGGCGCGGAGGACGCCCCGACGATCCTCCCACTCGTCCAGCTACTGGATCAGGAGTTGATCGCACTCGTACGCCCCGTACTCGAGGAGAATCTCCGTCATCTGGAGCGCGACTTCGACATCGCCCGAGGTGCGGGGATTGACGTGGCTCCGGTTCACGAGCCCCTGGCCGAAGCGCGCCGTCGCATGAGCCAGGCCGTTCCGATCGGCGTCGAACCGCTCATCGAAAAGGCACGTTCCCAGTTGACAGAATCTCGCGGGTTCGTCGAGCACGCCGAGCGCGTGGCGAAACGAGCGCGAGAAGCGGTCCAACAGGCCGATATCCTGCACGTGGAGGTCGCACCCTTGCGCCACCGTCTTGAACAGCTCGAGATCCACTTCACAAATCGGGAATACGCGCGCGTCATCGAGCTCGGCGGCGCGCTGGAACGCGACGTTCTGCAAGCGACCAATCAGCAGGTCTCGAAGACGCTCGCGAGCTTCCAGGGAATGATCACGCGGGTCCGGCACGCCGGCACGGATACGACGCTCCCGGAGAATCTGCTCTCGCAAGCCCGGGCGGCGCTCGATGAAGGGCGGCCCGTAGAGGCCCTGCAACTCGCGGCCAAGAGCGAGGGAGAGCTCGAACGTGTCGATCTGCAGTACCGGGTCGCCCAAGGCTCTCTGGAAGCTGGTCAACGCGCCTTAGAAAAGGCGGAGCAAGATCGCGTCATCGCGCCGCTAGCGTCGGAAGAGATCGCGAAAGCGCATGCGGCATTCAAGAATCGGGAATATCCACTGGTGCTCGAGCTCACCCTCGAAGCCTCCGACCTAATCAGCTACGCCCGCGAGAGTCACCGCCGGGCTCGTGAGGCCGTCGACGCTGCGGAACGCCAGCTCGTCGAAGCGACGCAACTGGGTGCAAATATCGACGAGGTCCAGGAGCGACTGACTGCGACCCGCCGATTGGTCGAGCAGGGATTGTACGCCGAAGCGACGCGACGCGCGCGCGAAGCAGCGGAGATGGGACGCTGGGCGATCGAGCGATTGTACGCCGGTGCCGTCGGTGACCTTCGCCGCTTGATCGAGGCCGGACGCGCGGCGGGCCTGACGACCGAGATCGAAGTGGTCCAGCGCTCGCTCGATGAGGCCGAAGGGACGCTGCAGGCGCGTGATTGGCGCAAGGCAGCCCAGTTAGTCGAGTCGGCGCAGACGGCGGCGCGCCAGACGATCCAATCGGTGGTAGACGGACGGCGACGCGAGGTCGCGGCGCTCTACGAACGGTCCGGAGCTCCTTCCCCCCTCGAGGCGACTCGGCGCGAGGAATTCGACCGACAGTTAGCGGCGGCACGCGACGCGAACGACTTGACCACTTCTCTAGAACTGCTGAACGAAGAAGCCCGCAGCGCACGCGTCCGTTGGCGTGCCGACCTGGATGCCAGCGCGAACGCGCTGAAGGACCACCTTTGGGTCGGGGAGAAGCTCGGCCTAGATACCACGCCGGTGATGCAAACGTTCAGCGAAGCGAAGCAGGCGATCGAGTCGGGCCATCTGGAGAGCGTTCCGGTTTGGCTCACCAAAGGGAATCAGCTCCTCGAGGAGCTCGTGCGCGGCCGCCTGGAGACTCGGCTCAAGGAGGTCCGCACGGAGTTCACCTTCGCCCGGGAAGGTCTTCGCGTCGCCGTGGAGCCCGTTGACGACCTGCTGAAAAAGGCCGAAGAACTCCAGGCCGCGGGTGCTCCGATCGAAGCCGCTCGCCAACTGCTCGCAGCGGAAGAAGACTTGAGCCGTCGCAAAGCCCTCCATCGGGAGCTCCTGAACCTCCACTACCTCATCGACGCGGCGATTGCGCGCGCCCTCGAACGTAAGTTGGACGTCAGTCGAGCACGCCTTCTTCTCGAAGAGTCGATCCGGCTACGGGAACAGGATTACGGGCAGGCGCTCGAACGCGCTCGTGAGGCGCATCACCTTCTGCAAGATATGCTGAAAACGAACGAGTCCGTCATCGCGACCACCGCCACGGGATTCTGGCCATTCAAGAAGCCGCCGGCCGCGAATCCGTAGAGGTTGTCTGGAAACGCGCCAAGGAACTGAACTCGAGTCGCCTATGGCGTTTCGCGAGGTTAGGGGCTGGCCAGGATCGAGCCGCTGCCGACTGGCGGGACCCCGGGTAATCCGCGCGGCGGGCCGAGCGGGAGCCGATCGTACTCGACCGTGTGCTTGATTCCCCGTCGCCGCAACAGAACCGAGACCTGCTCGGTGATCTGCACGATCTCCTGGCAGCGCGCCGGCTTCGAGAAATAGAACTCCGCCCGACGCTCGTCCGCAATGGGAAAGATCAGACGAAGCCCGAACGTGTCCTGTCGATTGTACCCTACGGGTTTCCGATTTCCCCTCAGGTCCCGTAGGTTCTCTTCCAGGAGGACCTCGGGCAACATCGGTTCGGTATCTTTGACAAAGGGGCGATTCGCCTCGACGACCTTCCGGTGGATCTCGGGGTAGACGCGAACGAGGTCCTTGTACGACCGCTTGGGCTCGAGCAGGATATGCCCGCTGCGCGCCTTCACGGGGGGAGTCACGGCTGCTACGAGCGATTGCGGGTTCTTAGGGTTTCGCCCGCGTTCACGAAGGACCAGAACCCGTGGATGGGCCGGTTCCGCCCGAGGTCGATTCGGTAGATGTCGTTTGCTTCGGCGGTCGGCGGCGAGTCAAGAGGACGGCGGCGAGACAGCCGGCAATAACGAGCACGACCACCCCGACGATGATGTACTCCGTGGTCGTGAGTCCGGAACTCCCCGAGGAACTGGGCGAGGATGACGAGAAGGAGATCGCTTGCGTTGCGTTCTGGCCCTGGACCTTCGCAGTTCCGGAAGCGGGTGAGGCAGTGTAGCCGGACACGCTCGTGATCGAGAAGGAATAATTTCCGTCCTTGAGACCGTTGAATACGATGGTCGCCGACGTCGACGTGCTCAACGAGCCGTTCAACGTCACCCCCCAGCCAGTCCCGGAGGGAAGGCCGGATTCCTGGAAAGTGAGAGTGTAGGTCGCCAGACTCCAGCTGATGCTGTGCGAGGCATTCGCCCCTGCGATGATAATGGTGAACGCGGTTTGGCTGGCGCTATAGCCCGCGACGGCTCCCACGGTCACGGGGTATGAGCCGTTCGGTTCTTGGGTCGAGATCGCGTTCGTCGTGCTAGTGTAAATCGTGCCGCTGATCGTGATCGACCAACTCGTTCCGCCCGGCAAACCCGATTCTAGAACGGAGAGTGTGTACTGTGGGCTCGAAGACGCGGTAAACGTGACCGATTGTCCGGCGGCCATTCCGCTCACGGTAACGTCTCCGCTCCCGGGCGCGATGAGGTATCCCGAGATCGGGGTCACGGAGAACGGATAGAGTCCGCTTGGTTCCATGAAAACAATCGTCGTTGTCGTGGAACTTAGCAGGGAGCCGTTCAAGGTGACGGACCACGAGGTACTCGACGGAAGTCCCGATTCTGTGAAGGTGACGGAGTAGAGCGTCTGAGACGTCACCTCGAACGAAGTTTGCGCATTCACGATAGTCCCATTCGAGTCCGTTACCTGGACATTGATCGGGAATGTGCCGGTCTCCGTGGGCGTGCAAACCAGAGACGAACTATTCGCGCTCACACAAGGAGTTGGGAGCCCCGTGTAGAAGTAGGTATACGGGGGGAGACCGCCGGTTGCCGTCACGGAGAGGGTCGTGGAGTTCCTGAGGCTGATGACAGGCGGAGTCGCAGTGAATGAATTGATCTTGAGCGTCTGCGGAACTCCGAAGCAGTAGAGGGTGCCCAAGAAGTTTCCGATGTAGATGTGGCCGAGCGCTACGGTGGCGGAGTCATAGAACAGTCCGGGGGTCTCGTATTCCCAGAGAATTTTTCCATTGCTCGCATTCAGGATGAACAGCGTTCCGTTGTACTCATTGGAGGAGGACGGGTCCAGGTTTCCCCCGCCTTCGATGATAGCGCCGTTCTGGTACACCACGGCTCCGAACGTGGTTTGATCTTGCGGAAGCGGAGTCCGCCAAGCGGGTGTCCCATTGTCGGGCCAGAGCGCTTGGATAGACCCCCAATAGGTAGTTCCACTGAGCGTTTCCTGCTGACCCGCCACGACCAGATATTTCCCCGTCCAAACCGGAGTGGCGGCAAGGCCCTTTCCTTTCTCGATATTGCCTCCGAGCGCGACTTTTGTATGCCAGACTGCGCCGGCAGTTATGTCGGCGGCGTTGAACGCCCACACGGTCCCGTTCTTGTCGGCGGTCTCGACCATCTCGGTGCCCGTTGAGGTCTTGAATAGTGTCGCGGTCGGCGTCATGTCGCAGTCGCTGACCGCCGGGACGCAAGTCGTGTCTTGCCAGTATCCCTTCATTTCGGAGGTGTCGCACGTCGCGGCGCACGATCCCTGAGAGATGTTGGTCAGATTGATCGCGATCAGGCCACCACAGTACGGCGACTCCGTGTACTTGTCGTTCATACAGTTCCCGAGCGAGACAATGATCTCGTTCTGCGCAGCATCGATGGTGGGCGTGGTCCAGATCGTTCCCCCCAACTTTCCGGTGGGAACGGTATAGAATTGATTCACGACGGTGTGGTTTGCCAAATCCACTTGCATAAGTTCCCCTCGAACCAGGGGTTCGTCGCAGTCGCTCGCGACGCCAATGTACTCGTAGCCGTTGTAGATGACGGGACTCGCCCAGTTGTAGTCGCCTCCAGACGCACTATTGTTGCCTACGTAGGTTTTCCACTCCACCGCGCCGGTCGTCGCGTTGAGGGCGTACCAGTAGTCGTCACCACCCCCGACGTATACGGTCCCGTTGTAGATCGCCGCGCTGGACGTCACGCCCCGCGGGGAGTTACAATTCGGCACGTCGGTCTGCCCCAGGAACGTTTGCCAGACGATCTGACCGGTCGTGGCATTGACGGCGGTCTCGTTCCCGTCCCAGTCTCCAACATAGGCCATGTCTCCTACGACTTCGGTAGAGGCGGCAATCACGGAGGCGATCGGAGATGCCGTGGTGATTTGCGACGCCCAGCTCAACGTCAACGAACTTGCGTTGGATGCCGAGATGATCGTATCATTAGGGTTCGAGGACGTGTGTTCGGGGTTGTACAGATACATCGGCCAGTAGTCGGGTCCGAGCGAAGCCGAATCGTGGATAGGGAACGAGCTGGACGCGGTGGGGTGCGGTTGACTCACGCCATTCGAAGGAGTCGTTGCCACCAAGGTCGGCGACCCGATTGGGCCGTTAGTCGATGCGAGCGGAGACGCGGGAAGCGCGACGAGCAAAAACATCGCAACCACGAGGAGCAGGAGGGCGTTTCGGAGCACGATTGACACCTGTCGCCTTTCAGCAACCTTGCGCGGGCCATTGAGGTGAGGTACTTCATCCTTTGCAAGGGTGCGGATTTTTCTCTCAGGTGTCCGTTATTGCTTCGCACCACCTCCGGATCGCGATCCACCTTCATCATGATGAACGGCCGTTCGCAACTAAGGTCACCCGGAATTCGGTGAATTTTCCCGGAATCGGGTGGAGTTCCACGCCACCCACGATCGAATCGAGCGCCGCGTAATCGTGCGATCTCCAATATCGCTCCGCAGCTTAGCCAAGATTTGATGTAGTTTATCGGCGGGGAGATTCACCGTGGATCGATCCGCGCGTTGCTCCATCCGGTCGAGACGTCGGGAGATAGGTTCCGTGACGGTTACTTCGGATAACGCTCGAGTCAGATCTGGAGGGAACCTCTCGAGCAGACTCTGATCCCGGGTCGATGGATCGCGCCGGCGGGGGGGTGGGAGCCCCGATTCAACGAATGCGTCACGGATGCGAGATTGGATGCTCTCGAGGTCGGTTGCGGGGTCGGGCGGGCTGATTCGCTCGCGCTTCGTAACCAGCGCCATCACGGGGCCGCGCACGACGCTCGCGGCCTCGCGCAACACACGTTCCGGATCATCGAATACGTGGAGGACGTGGACGAAGAGCGCGCCATCGAACGTTCGAGCGCGGAAGGGCATGCGGTACGCATTCCCACGGACCAATCGCGGCACCTGCTTGGCGCGCGCTCGAGCCAGCATCGCCCGCGACGCATCCAGGCCGGTAATCAATAAACCACGCTCGAGTAACGGTTTCGCGATGCGACCCGTCCCAACTCCCACCTCTAAGATCGTATGGCTCCCGGTCTCGGCGATAGCATCTTGCAAATGCTGGAGCGTCGTTTCATCGAGTGGTTCACGCG
>JBAUYF010000010.1:0-7574 GCA_049584655.1 Thermoplasmata archaeon
GAAGGTGTTAAGTCTGCCGCTTGGGGAGTACGGTCGCAAGACTGAAACTTAAAGGAATTGGCGGGAGAGCACCGCAACGGGAGGAGCGTGCGGTTCAATTGGATTCAACGCCGGAAAACTCACCGGAGGCGACGGAGGGATGAAAGCCAGGCTGAAGACCTTGCCCGATTCTCCGAGAGGTGGTGCATGGCCGTCGTCAGTTCGTACCGTAAGGCGTTCTGTTAAGTCAGATAACGAACGAGACCCTCGCCTTCAGTCGCAATCTCATGAGTGGTTGTGAGAGCACACTGAGGGGATCGCTGCCGCTAAGACAGAGGAAGGAGAGGTCTACGGTAGGTCCGTATGCCCCGAATCTTCCGGGCAACACGCGCGCTACAAAGGTTGGGACAATGGGATCCGACCCCGAAAGGAGGAGGCAATCCTGAAACCCAATCGTAGTCTGGATCGAGGGCTGTAACTCGCCCTCGTGAAAATGGATTCCGTAGTAATCGCGGGTCAACATCCCGCGGTGAATGTGCCCCTGCTCTTTGCACACACCGCCCGTCAAGTCATCCGAGTTGGGTCGGAGTGAGGGTGACTCATTTGGGTCGCTCGAACTTCGGTTCAGCAAGGGGGACTAAGTCGTAACAAGGTATCTGTAGGGGAACCTGCAGATGGATCACCTCCTAAGAACGCCCCCATGGCGTTCTACGAGCTGGTCGTACCGAATCGTGCTGACAACGCGCTAGCGCTCTCCCCGACCCATCGGGACCATCAACCCATTATTGAGTAGTTACCATTATCTTATTAATCGCACCCCGCTCGGTATCGTCATGTTGCGACCGGCGCTCGTCCGGCCTCTTCCGCCCGCGCTCGTAGCCGCGGGCCGCGCGTGGGCGAAGGGAGAGCCCGTCCTCATCTTCGATGCCGTCGATCGGGAGGGCGAGACCGACCTTACGATCCTGAGCGAGTGTGCGACGCCCGAGCTCATTCGGTTATTGCGCCAGGACGCCGGCGGGTGGATCTGCACGGCGATCTCCGACGAACTCCGAGAGCGACTGGGACTTCCGTTCTATTCCGACCTCTTGCTTCGAAGCGCGTCCGAATATCCGATCCTGCGCGAACTCGGACGTGAGGAGCTCCGCTACGATACACGGAGCCCCTTTGGGCTCCACGTACACCATCGCGCGACCTACACGGGAATCCCCGACAACGATCGGGCGATGGCAATCCGCGCGCTCGGCGACCTCGCGCGCGACGCCGGTCACATCCCCGACGAGCGCCTGCAGCAGCGCTTCGTCACTCAATTCAGCGCGCCGGGCCACATCCCGATCATCTACGCGGCGCCCGGACTCCTCTCCGAGCGGAAGGGTCATACGGAGCTATCCGTCTCGCTCGCCCGGATGACGGGTTTGTCGGAATCGGTCACCGTTTGCGAGATGCTGGGCGACTCCGGCGGGGCGCGTTCCGCAGAAGCCGCGCGGCGGTATGCCGAGTCGCACGGTTGGGCGTTCCTGGAGGGACAATCGATCATCGGGGCCTGGAACGTATGGTCCGCGTAATGGCCACGGGGGTCTTCGACCTCCTGCATCCGGGACACGTTTTCTTTCTGGTCGAAGCGCGCAAGTTAGGCGACGAGCTCGTCGTCGTCGTCGCTCGGGACCAGACGGCGCGTCGACTGAAGCGTGAGCCGTACGTCCCCGAACACGTTCGCCGCGAAATGGTCGAGGCCCTCAAACCCGTCGATCGGGCCGTCCTCGGCTCGACCACAGACATTTACCAGACCGTGATCGATCTTCATCCGGATATCATTGCCCTCGGGTACAACCAAGTCTGGAACGAAGCCGAGGTCGAGCGGGAATGCGCGCGGCGCGGGGTCCCGGTGAAGGTCGCACGGATCGGGCCGCTCCCGCACGATGAGCTCGCGACCCGCAAGATCGTGGAACGGATCCTCGAACGCGCGCGTACGTCGAAGGAAGCGAGCGCATGAAGCGGATCGGCATCGCGGACACGACGTTTGCGCGGGTGGATATGGCACGCGTGGCCGTCCGAACGCTGCAGGAATCCGGAACAGGATTCAAGATCTATCGGCGCACGGTTCCCGGAATCAAGGATCTCCCCGTGGCCGCTCGTCAATTGTTCCAACAAGAGCGCGTCGACCTCTGCCTGGTCCTCGGCATGCCCGGCAAAGCCGACTATGATCAGACCTGCGCCCACGAGGCGTCCACGGGCCTCATCTTTGCGGGCGTGCTGGAGGCGAAACCAATCGTCGAATGCTTCGTCTTTGAGCGGGAAGCCCCTAATGACATCGCCTTGGAACGATTGGCGGAACAACGGGCCCGCGAACACGCGCTGAACGCGTACCACCTGCTGTTCCATCCCCAAGTCTTAGCCCGCCACGCCGGGCAGGGGCTTCGACAAGGATTTCCGGATGTCGGGCCCGTCCGGCGAACGCACTAATCGAGTCCACTCAAACCAGAAAACACACAGGGAGAAGGATCATGGCAAAGAAATCAAAAGAAGGTCGCGGAGTCCAGATTGCGGTTGTCGCGAGCGAGTACAACTACGACGTCACCTATCTGATGGTGGAACGAGCTCGGGAAGAGATTGCCTTTCTCGGCGCGACGCTCGGCCCGGTGGTCAAGACCCCCGGCGTCTACGACATGCCGCTCGCCGTGAAGGCGCTGTTCCGGCGAGACGACGTCGATGCCGTGGTGGCGCTCGGAGCGGTCATCGAAGGCGAGACCCAGCACGATGAAGTGGTCATGAATCAAGCGGCGCGCAAGTTGACCGACCTCTCGGTCGAATACGAGAAGCCGCTCGGGCTGGGGATCTCCGGCCCCGGCGAAACGCGTCTCCAAGCCCAGGATCGGATCGAGAACGCGGCCAATGCCGTGCGCGCGGTCGTCAAGATGGTCGAGCGGCTGCGGTCGCTCCCCTGAGGGGAAAGCGGAGCTCTTTACAACCCCAGTCGCGACCGGGTGAACTCGAAGGCGGTGCGGCCTTTCGAAGTGTGCGGCGTCACGGTCATCGGCCCCGGAGGAACCTTCGAGCGATCGCGGGTTTTGAGGGCGATGGAGAGTCGTTCGTGCGAAGTGGCGATCGTCACATCGGGCTGCGATGCGGCACTCGCGGTGATCGAGACGTGTCCATCATTGGCTACGGTCAAACTGGCCGTATCCTGCTCGGTCTGAAAAACCCAGACCTGCGGAAGGTACGATTTCAGGAGAGCCCCCGTGAACCCGGTGAGCTGCTGTTGGAGACGTGCCTCGAGCTCGGGCGCGAGGCCCGCCAACAGGATCGCGGTGCACGACATGACCGCGGGTAGGTGGACCCCTCTAAGACCCTACTGCCCCATCCTCGAGCCGGCACGATGGACTGGGCGATGCGTCGTGCGGTACTAAAGGGAGGGTCGGCCCGCCGAGAGGGCCCCGTCGAACAAACGGTTAAGGAACTCCGATAATCCCCGGTCGCGGGAGTCGAACGTTCGTGCTGCGGCATTACTCGGCGAGGACTCCCTCGACACAGGCGGTTGCGGACCGTTTGGCACGTGCGGGCGCGCCAGCTGGAACCCGCGTCGTCGCGGGTCGGCAGACGCGGGGCCGCGGGCGACTGGATCACGCTTGGAGCTCCCCGATCGGGGGCCTCTACATGTCGATCGTACTCAAGGCTCCCGCCGAGCCCTCCGGACTGATCCCCCTCGGGATCGGCGTTCAGCTCGGACGAACGCTCGTCGATCGGTGGGGGATCGCCACGGTGCTGAAATGGCCGAACGATCTGCTCGTTCCGTATCCGTCCGGCCCCCCCCGCAAGCTTGCCGGTATCCTGGTGGATTTGGTCCCATCGCCCAGCCTCGGGGCGGCGCTCGTCGTCGGAATGGGGATCAACGTCGCAGCACCGGCTCGAGCGTTTCCTCTGCCGCTCCGAGACAAATTGGTCAGTCTCGGCGATTTCGTTGCTCCCCCACCCCCGTTGGATGAAGTCGAAGTCCTCGCAGCGTTGAGTGCCATCGGGGCGGTCGAGGAACTTGACCGTGCCGGCGGGATCGAGCGCACCCTGGAGGCATGCCGCGCCGCCCTTTATGGGGTTGGAAAGCTCGCGGTCATCGACGGAACGATGCGGGGAACGATCCGGGCTTTGGGCGAAGAAGGCGAGCTTTGGGTCGATACCGACCGCGGGGAGGTCGCCATAAGAGCGGGCGAGGTTGTCGTCGAGGAGTCCCCATGACCGAGGCGTTCGACCGCTGGTCGCTGCTCAAGCGCAAGGCGCGAGAGGGCGGGGGCGCGGAACGCGTGCAACGTCACAAGGCCGCCGGTAAGTTGACGGCGCGCGAGCGACTCGAACGATTCTTCGATCCGGGCTCATTCACCGAGATCGATCCGTTCGTCACTCACCGCGTGACCAAATTCGGTTTGGACGAACGCAAAATTCCGGGCGACGGTGTCGTCACGGGATGGGGCGAGGTCGAAGGCCGTCCCGTGTGCGCCTTCGCGCAGGACGCGACGGTCTTCGGCGGAGCGCTCGGCGAAGCGCATGCGCAAAAGATCGTGAAGGTCATGGACATGGCACGCAAGGCGGGAGTCCCGATCGTCGGCTTGGACGATTCGGGCGGGGCGCGCATTCAGGAGGGAGTCGTTTCCCTCGGCGGATATGGCGACGTATTCTTCCGCAACGTCACGCTCTCGGGAGTCGTACCCCAGCTTTCCCTGATTCTCGGTCCATGCGCGGGGGGCGCCGTGTATTCCCCCGCGATCACTGATTTTATCATCATGGCCCAGGGCACGGGCCAGATGTTCATCACCGGCCCCGATGTCATCCGAGCGGTCACGGGAGAGGAAGTCTCCGCGGAGCAGCTTGGCGGCGCGCTGACCCATGGAACACTGAGCGGGGTTTCGCATTTGACCGCGGCATCCGAAGAAGAGGCACTCGACCTCGCGCGTCATCTATTGAGCTACCTTCCGCTGAATAATCTCGAAGAACCCCCGGAAGCGCCGGTCCGCGATCCGCCCGCGGCCGCCAGCCTGGAGCTTCTCCACATAGTACCTGGGAACCCCAACGACCCCTACGATGTCCATGCTGTGCTCGATCGGGTTCTCGACCTCGCGACGTTCCTGGAGATTCAGGCGGGCTGGGCCCCAAATCTGGTCGTAGGCTTCGCGCGGCTCGGAGGTCGAGCGGTGGGAGTCGTGGCGAACAATCCGCAACAGCTCGCCGGCACGCTCGACATCGCCGCGTCGACGAAAGGTGCCCGATTCGTCCGATTCTGCGACGCGTTCAATCTACCGCTCTTGACGTTCGTGGACGTTCCGGGTTTCTTACCGGGCACGGCTCAGGAATATGGAGGGATCATCCGGCATGGGGCGAAGCTCCTGTACGCGTACGCCGAAGCGACGGTGCCGATGTTGACGGTGATCTTGCGAAAGGCCTACGGGGGGGCATACGACGTGATGTGCTCGAAGCATTTGGGAGGGGACCTCAATCTGGCGTGGCCCACGGCCGAGATCGCGGTGATGGGCGCGGAGGGCGCGGTCAATATTCTCTATCGACGCGAGTTGGACAAAGCCGAAGGTGTAGCGCGGGACCAACTACGCAAATCTCTGGTCGATGCCTATCAGGCGGAGTTTCTGAATCCGTATCTCGCCGCCGAGCGGGGGTACATCGACGACGTGATCGATCCGGCCGAGACGCGGGCCCGCCTTCTCGCCGGCCTTTCGATGCTCGCCACCAAACGCGAAGACCGACCGCCGAAGAAACACGGGAATATCCCGCTCTGAGCCCGAGGGGAATCGGGTCAGGTCCATGGTCGGCATCACCGAAACCGTACTGCGCGACGGTCATCAATCGCTGATCGCGACGCGCATGCGGACGCGCGATATGCTCCCCGCCGCGGGGCGACTAGATGCGATCGGGTACCATTCGCTGGAGGTCTGGGGAGGAGCGACGTATGACGTGTGCCTCCGTTTCTTGCGCGAGGACCCCTGGGAGCGTTTGCGGGCGCTCAAGCGAGCGATGCCGAAGACGCCGCTGCAGATGCTTCTCCGAGGTCAAAACCTCGTGGGCTATCGACATTACGCGGACGACTTGGTCAACGAGTTCGTCGCGCGCGCGGCGCGCGAGGGCATCGATATCTTCCGCGTTTTCGACGCGCTCAACGATCCGCGTAACATGGAAGTCGCCCTCGCGGCCGTGAAGCGCTCGGGGGCGCGTGCGCAGGCTACGATCTGCTACACGCAGAGCCCGGTGCACACCCTCGAGTCGTTCGTCGCCCTCGGACATCGATTGGCCGAGATGGGAGCCGACGAACTTTGCGTCAAGGACATGGGCGGATTCATGCCGCCGCATGAAGGTAGTCAACTCGTCGCCGCCCTCGTGCGCGAGGTCAAGCTCCCTGTGGTGGTGCACACGCATTCCGCGAGTGGAATGTCATCGATGACCTGTCTCGCGGTTGCCGATGCGGGCGCGACCGCAGTCGACTCGGCGCTATCACCGTTCTCCGGGGGCGCATCCCAGCCCCCGACCGAGACGCTCGTCGGCGCCATGCGAGGCTCCGCAACCGACCCCCATCTGGATCTCGAGGACCTCGCCGATCTCGCGAATTATTTCCGAGGGGTCCTCGACCACTATCGATCGCTTCTGAACCTGCAATCCTTGATGACGGACCCGGGGATCTTGTTGCACCAAGTGCCGGGCGGGATGTTCTCGAACCTGCTCTCCCAGCTCAAGGAGCAGGAGGCGAGTGACCGGCTCGGCGAGGTGCTGGCCGAGATCCCTAGAGTCCGCGCGGACCTCGGCTATCCCCCGCTCGTAACTCCCACGAGTCAGATCGTGGGGATCCAGGCGGTCATCAACGTCCTCACGGGGCATCGGTATCAGCAGATCACGCGCGAGGTCCGCGACTACGTTCGCGGTCTCTACGGAACGCCTCCGGCGCCAATCGACGCGGACCTGGCCAAGAAGGTCCTGGCCGACGCGGCCCCCATTACCGGTCGACCGGCCGATCTCCTCGAGCCGGAGTTCGCGAAGGCGCTCGCCGAAGTGCGCGCCTTCGTCCCCGCCGCGGACGAGGGCGAAGCGCTGTCATACGCCCTTTTCCCCCAGGTGTACCGCGCCTATCGCAAGACCGTCGATGAAGGATTGACCGATGGCGTCCTGACGGCCGCGGCGGTCGGAATTGTCGGAGCCCTTCGAACGCCGGCATCCACGCGTACGTCGTCGCCCGCACCGGTTTCGCGCGGCATGAGCCCGTGGGTGCTCGAGGGTCTTTCCCGCCGTCACAGCCAGCGGAGGTGGGTCGATGCGAATCGTCGTCATTCGCGGAGCTGAGCGAGAACCGGTCGAGATAGCCCCGGCGCTGGACGAGGTTTGGGTGCGGGGGCATCGGTACCCGGTAACCGTGGTTGGGACCGTGGGCGAGCGGGTCGAACTCGAGATCGGCGGAGAACGAGTCCTGGTCGAGGGTTGGCCGGTCGCCTCCCCCGGGCCGCCGGGGCCGCTCGACGTGAACGGAGAGCGATGGACCATCGACATCGAACGCGAGGAATCTTCTCTCAACCGGACGATCGTCGCTCCCCCGTCCGGTCGCGCAGTGGTATCGG
>JBAUYF010000011.1:0-2477 GCA_049584655.1 Thermoplasmata archaeon
ACTTTGGATCGGGAGACGTACAACCTCCTGCTTCGAGCAAAGAGGCCCGGCGAAACGCTCAGCGACGTGATTCGTCGGGAATTGAAGCCCCCCCCCCGGATATCCGATTTGGCGGGGTTGCTGTCCGACGAGTCTATGAAGACTTGGATGGAGATCGATCAAACTCGACGTCTCGCTCGCCGGCGCGATGATAACCCCCGTCGTAAGGGCGGACACCCTCGCAGCTGTCAGTCCAGATAGCGGGTGTACTGTCCCACGGATCGTTCAGAGTACATACCGGGCTCACTATCCCGTAAGTTGTCGTAAGGTCGGCAACTCTCTCGCAAGTCAGAATTTGACGGATGCCAGTCCGTTATTGAGCTTCCCTCCTTAAGACCGGGCGTATGTCCGGGTTCGGCCCCGTGCCCAAGTCTTGACAGAGCCCGGTCTCCTGTTAGCAGAAACTCCTCTCGAGTCAGCCACATTCCCGCAATCTGTACGTCAAGCGTACCTAACGAGCGACCCTCCTTCGAAAGTATTGCCTTGAGGGTGCCCCGCTCGCCGGGCGTCTTCGGCGTCGAACGCAGCGGTCTCGTAAACAAAAGCGAGCGCCTCCAATCGAGCGTTTTATCCCCCCTTTTCAAGATCTTCCCAGCGCCTGCCAACGGCTCGAATATCGTGGGGGAGGGAAGTCTCGGGTTTCTCCCGAACGATCCACCTCCTCCCCGATCTCCCTGGCTTGAGGGAGTCCTTCGAGGAGATCGAACACGAAGCTACTATCGAGCGGTATGACTCTTATCGGCTTGGGATCGTTGTTCGCGGTCCGCGGCAATGACTCTGCGTAGTCGCTCCGCGCTGGCCTTGGGAAGACTACCAACGAAGCTCGCGAGAGCCGGCTTGGACGTGATCCGTACGATTACTTCGGTAAAGCTCTCGGCCCCCCGCTTCTGGGCTCGGAGACGTCGGTAGGCATCCTCGGTCACTATCAATGCCTTTACTGACATGTATGGTTAAAAGTAACTGTGGTCCACAATCCTCTCGGCCGCAACGAAGTGTGAAGATGGGAATCTTTGCAGGAAACGGGCCTTTCGAACCGATTCAAACTCGAAGATAGGGCCGAAAGTGGGTGCGTTGCACGCCTCACCTCTCATCGCAAGACGTAGGGTATAATAGTAGGGTGTTCCCTACCTGGCGGTAGGCGGCTACTGGTATCGTGGCAACTGAGGTTGGGACGCTGAGCACAAAGGGACAGGTCACCATACCACGGGACATCCGAAGGGCGTTGAGAATTCGCCCCGGCGACAAGATTCTCTTTGATCTTGAGGGTGGGAATCGGGCCGTGGTTCGGAAGGCCGAACCTGAACGGCTGAACGAGATACTCGACCGCCTCGGACCGACTAAGGTGAGCGGGCTAGAGGTTCAACGGAGGCTTAGGCGTGAGTGGACTGGACGCAGTCGTCGACACTAACGTATTCATCACTGCGCGCAACCCTCACGAAGTCGGATACGCTGCGTGCCGGAAGGTGCTCGACCTTATCGACCGGGGAGACCTCACCGCGGTTGTCTCGACCGTAACCATCGCGGAGATTCGCGCAGGGCTATCTCCGGAGGAGATTCCGACGTTTTGGAAGGCCATGCTTACCCATCTACTGACTTCACCGAACTACCGCGTCGAACCTGTAGATGCGGACATTGCTGAAGCGGCGGGGGACCTTCGTGCCTCCAAACGGTTGGCCCTGCCCGACGCATTGATCGTCGCGACCGGTCGATTGCGAAACGCGTCGTTCCTCGTTACCCAGGACCAGGCGCTAGGACGACGGCAAGAGATCTTGAAGATCGTGCTTCCGAAAGACGTGGTTTGATCACCCGCTCTCGAGGAGCATCAAATCTTCGTCTGAACGACCGTAGTCGCAATGCACGTTTGATCGACTCAGTTGAGCTAAGCGCCTACGTTGGATGGTCGGATTTCTAATTGGTGACGCTCCGACGACCAAAAGTCACGTTCTAGCACCTCTCAGGGTCCAAACCAAGGTCATTTGTTGATCGGTCGTCTAGGAGTCTGCGTTCGTACGGCTCGCGTACAGCTGAACTGAGGAGGTAGCGCTCCCGGCTGTTCGCGACCGTCCCGAGTTGGGCGATGATGCCGAGCAGAGTGACTTCCTCCGGCCTTAGGGACCGTCCGGCCGCCAGCTCGCAGAATTCAAGTTCATGGGTAGGCGTCTACCCCTCTGCCTTTGGCTTCTGCAGGCATGCGGCTTTCCCGGCGCGGAGGTGCTGTCGCCCCACGAACGCTTCCTGAATCGCTCGGATGCTCAACTTCTCCTCGGGGGCCCGCGCGATCGCATAGCCTACGAATTCAGATCTCGAGGGGAACGCTGCGTCTTTGGCGGCCCCTTCGAGGAGACGTGCCTGCTCAGCAGTCAGTTTGAGGCTGATCGTCTTCGCCATGGATCTATACCCGCGAATTACTTGGAGCTAATCTCCGGATTGGGTGCGAC
>JBAUYF010000012.1:0-52713 GCA_049584655.1 Thermoplasmata archaeon
GTTTCGGATCAGCGTCAACCGAGAGCGCCGGTGAACGACCGGGGCCCGAGCCTGAGCGAAGCTCTCACGTCGATTTGGTGGACGCGGTGCGACGCGCCGAAGCGGATCCCGATCCACGGTTCTTGGGTGAAGCCCGGTCGACGAACTGTTCCTCCTCGGTCGATCCTTCCATCGCCAAGGTTGTGGTCAGACCTCCGGACAGCACCTGAGCGACATCGTCGAAATACCCGGCTCCGACGAACGACTGATGCTTGACTGCCGCGTATCCTTCCTCCTCGGCCCGGAACTCCTCCTCTTGGAGGTCGGTATAGGCGGCCATCCCCGACCGCGCATACCCTTTCGCGAGCCGATACATCGAGAGATTGAGTGCGTGGAAGCCCGCGAGCGTGACGAATTGGAATCGATATCCCATTTCTGCAATCGTCGATTGGAAATCGGCGATCACCTCCGGCTTCAGTTTCTTTCTCCAGTTGAAGGAGGGCGAGCAATTGTACGCGAGTAGCTTGTTGGGAAAGTCCCGGTGGATTTCGCGTGCGAAGCGTTCGGCCTCGTCGAGGTCCGGACCCGCCGTTTCGAACCACAAGAGGTCGGCGTACGGGGCGTAAGCCAGTCCGCGGGCAATGGCCATATCGAGCCCTCCCGTGATCTCGAAAAAACCTTCCGGGGTTCGTTTGCCGGTAAGGAAGGGAGCATCCCGCGGGTCGATGTCGCTCGTGAGCAACTTCGCGCTGAGCGCATCCGTCCGCGCCAGGAGGACGGTCGGCACTTGGAGGATATCGGCGGCCAATCGGGCCGCCCACAATTTTTGGTTGAACTCCCGCGCGGGAACCAGTACCTTACCACCCATATGGCCGCATTTCTTGACCGACGCCAACTGGTCTTCCAGGTGCAGCCCAGCGACCCCCGCATCGATGAGCGACCGCGTGAGTTCGAAGACGTTGAGCGTGCCCCCGAATCCGGCTTCCGCATCGGCGAGGATTGGGGCATACCAGTAGATCTCCTCCTTCCCCGAGGCATGCTGCTTTTCGTCTTCGCGTCGGAAGGCGTTATTGATGCGCCGCACGAGCGTCGGCATGCTGTCGACGGGGTACAGACTCTGATCGGGGTAAGTTTCCGAGGCAGTGTTCGCATCGGCGGCTACTTGCCAGCCGCTCGCATAGATCGCGGGGAGGCCGCCAGCGACCATCTGGACCGCTTGAGTGCCCGTCATCGCCCCAAGCGTCGCGACGTAGGGTTCGGTGCGTAAGAGACGCCAGAGGCGCTGGGACCCAAGGTCGGCGAGCGTATTCTCGACGTGAACCGAGCCGCGCAAGCGCTCCACATCGGCAGGCCGGTAAGGCCGGTCAATCCCCTTCCAACGGTCCTGATTCTTGATATCCCAACCGGCGGCGCCCGTCATTTTCCGGCCTCTGGGGGGCTATCTCCCAAATCCCCGTACGCATGGCTCGTGATAAACTCCTCCAATTGGGGAGCCGTCACAACTTCCTTCAGAATCTGCGAAGCCCGTTCGATCGAATGGGGGAGCTCGGTCGCGGGTCGAGTGGCACGAAGTTCCGCCACCTCCGCGCGGAGCAGATCCTCAAAAAGAGCACCGTCAACGGGTGCGCCGTCGGACGTGCAGATTGAATGATGGATCCAGTGCCAAAGCTCCGTCCGTGCGATCTCCGCCGTGGCGGCATCTTCCATCAAGTGGTCGATCGGAACGCATCCGATGCCGCGGAGCCACGACTCGAGATAGAGAAATGCCACGCGCGTGTTCCGTCGCACGCCCGCGGCGGTCACCGGCCCCGGGGGCACGACCATGAGATCGTGTGGCGCGATCCGTTCCGGCGGAGGCGAGCGATCGATCTGGTTCGGATTTGGCATTTCCCGGTTAAAGACTTCCAGCGCTATCGGGACGAGTCCCGGGTGGGCCACCCAAGTCCCGTCGTGCCCCGCCCGGGCCTCCCGCTCCTTGTCCTCGATCACCTTTGCAATCGCGGCGGCATTCTCCGCAGGTCGGTCCTTGATCGGGATTTGAGCGGCCATCCCGCCCATCGCATGCGTCCCGCGCCGATGACATGTTTGGATGAGCAGGTGAGAGTACGCGGTAAGAAACGGGGTATCCATCGAGAGACGATCGCGATCCGGAAATCGGACCTTTCCTTGGTTCCGATACTGCTTGATGAAGCTAAACAGAAAATCCCATCGACCACAATTCAAGCCCGCAGAATGCTCGCGCAGTTCGTAGAGGATCTCGTCCATTTGGAGGGCCGCCGGGAGCGTCTCGATTAACGCGGTCGCTCGGATAGTTCCACGCGAAAGTCCGAGAGCCGCCTGCGCATGGACGAAGACGTCGTTCCAGAGGCGTGCTTCGAGGTAATGCTCCATCTTGGGCACGTAGAAGTATGGGCCAGTTCCCCGCCGCAGGAGCTCCGTCGCGTTGTGGAAGAAGTAGAGCCCGAAGTCGAAGAGACTTGCCGAAATCGGGCGACCGTCAATCGTCAGGTGCCTTTCGTTGAGATGCCATCCCCGGGGACGCACCATCAGCGTCGCCAGCGGCTCGCGGAGCTGGTACTCACGCCCGTCGGGCGCGGTGTAAGTGATTCGATGACGAACCGCGTCCTGCAGATTGACCTGCCCCGCAATTGTTGCGCTCCAGGTCGGCGAATGCGAATCTTCGAAGTCCGCCATGTAGACACGGGCGCCGGAGTTGAGCGCGTTAATGATCATCTTGCGGTCGGTTGGGCCCGTGATCTCGACCCTTCGGTCAGTGAGGTCGTGCGCGGGTGCGACGACTTTCCATGACGCCTGGCGAAGATGTTCTGATTCGCCGGGGAACCCGGGGGAATCCCCTCGTTCGAGCGCCGTTCGAAACCAGCCACGCTCCGTCAATCGTTCCTGCCTCTGGGGTTCGAAGCGCTGGTGCAGCTCCACCAGAAATTGGAGCGCGTCAGGGGTCAGCACTTCTGCCGCTCGGGCCGTACGGGGCGTGACCGTTTGCACGGTGCGCCCCTCGATCTCCACCGTGCTACGCGGAGACTCTTCGGGAACCTGGGATTGGGTCAAGGCAGTTTCCTCCCCCGGTCCTCCAACGGAATACGCATCTTCGTCGACGGGGGAAAAGGGGCCGCAGTCTAAAGCCCAGCGGCCGTCCATCGACCCGGAGCAGTCTACGACTCACCTCAACCGGGCACGGTCGGCGGTCGATTCCCTCGACCGTCGATTCGGGGTGCCGCTACGTCCACTTGATCGTCAGCGCCACGTTCCCGTCATTCACGGTGACCGTCCCCTTGACTGGGTGGGCCGTGTAACTGGACGGGGAGAAGTCCGTGTAGTTGTACGCTCCGTTCGGGTCGAAGAACTTGATCGTCTTTCCCGTCGTCGTGAACGTCACGCCGTTGAGGGTCACCGACCACGAAGTCCCGTGAGGGAGCCCGGTCTCGGTAAACGTGACCGTATACAGCCGGAACGGGATGAGGGGCACGTAATCCCCATGGTAGGTGATCAGGCCACCCTCGTTGTAAGGTAGGACGCCGTACGGATTGATGAACGTCCCATAGTCCTGCCAGAAATTACCGCCTTGCCAATCCGTGCCAATGATGCTGCCCCGCAGAATCCACCCGTTCACGACCATTCGGTCCGTCGCTGGTTGCTTCGGAATGTTCCAGGCATCCTTGTAGAGCGCGGGGGCCCCGTTGTAGATATTGACGGTGGGGGTGTATGCCGTAAACGGGGTGAGGAAGGCGTTGTTGTAGATCAGATCCTTCGACTCGTAGAGGGTCAAAGCCAACTGCTCGCCGTACATTCCGATCGACGTAGGATTGGGAGCGATTGGCTCCACCGGCGTGAATACGTTTCCCCAGATCGTGTTGTCCGTGCCTCCAAAGAGGAGGAGCGCATCGCTCATCACGTCGAACGTGTTCCCGGCGATCAGATTATTGCTCGAGTTCCAGAAGACGACGCTCGCTTCCGTGAATCCGACGTCATCCGCGAAGATCCAACCGGTGATCTCGGGCGTATCGACGATCGAAACGTGCGACGCGTAGTAGAAATTGTACTCGAGGTAGTTCGACGTGGGCAAACCGAGGCCGAGAACGGTGTTAAGCTCCGGCTGAATCGCGTAGTTGAAGTAGAACGAGGGCGCGTCCCAGATGGAAACGTAGGCGGTCGTTCCGATCAGCAAGATACCCGGAAAGACTGGGAATAGGAAATCGTTGAACTCCCCGAAGAGCGGGTCGATCGGAGAAACCTGCTTATTTTCCAGAACGTAGGGATTTGAGAGGGTCCCCGATCCGCTCTCCGAGATGGCAGCCAACTGACCGTTCCCCCACGCCCAGAGCGGGGTATACACTCCCATCGACCGATCGTAGGTCAACGATACGGGGCGCAACCCATTGGCCCCGGTGATCGCCAGCGTTTGGGGATCATAGTCGCTGAGCAAAATCCGGTACGTGTACTTCCCCGGGGGAAGCCAGTAGGTCGTGAGCCCGGATGTCGGCACGGGAGCCCACGCCGCGGCGGAGTCATTGAACGATCCGCCCGGCGCAACGAAGACGAACGCGTTCGACGGTGTGATCCTTAGATTCTGCGCGTCGGCGCCGGCGGGCACCGCCCCCTGGATGCCCCACAGCGGATAGAGCAGGGAGGGACCGGGACGGAAGTCGGCAACCGGATTAGTCCCCCCGGTCGAGTACTCCGCAATCCCTTCGGAGGTCTCACCTGTGTCGGTTCCGAAGTCGTAGGCTGCCGGCACGGCCGTGTAGGCGGATGATCCATTGTCGAGCGTCCATAGACCGAATGAACCTGCGGTGTTGAACCAGGTCGTCGTCGACCCGCCGCCAGGTCCCCCTATCATAATTTCCGCATCATTCAAGAGGTAGCCCGTGGGATTGGGAGCTTGCCCGTTGATTTGGTAGGTAGGCTCAGGCGCCGGTTTGGTCGGCACCGCATTACCGGTTGAATTGAACTCCGCGAAGTCGTATGAGCCGGAGACCGAAGTCGAGCCCTTGGTAAGCGTGTAATTGAAAAAGACGGTCGGACGGTCGTTGAACACCGTCGCGTTGTTGTAGGTGGTGATCGTGAACGGAGGTGCGACCTGATAGGAGACCAGCCCAATCCCGATGTACACCTCATTGCCAATGAAGAAGCTCGCAGGACCATGGGCGTAGATCCCGTTGGGCGGGAAGACAAAAGTAGGATTCGAAAAGTTCCAGATGTTGTCCTCAAAAACCAGGAGGCCGGTGCTCGCGTAGTATACGGGAACATTCTGGATCCAATAGTCTGTGTTGAGCGCGCCGAGCACGTCCGTGTGGGTCAGAACGGTGTTCTCTTGAATCGTGAACTGGTCGGGGCCCGCGGCGTCGAGATAGATGGGATCGACGGAATTCAAGGTAAGCGCAGCCTTGACACTGCTGGTGTAGGAGATCGTACCTACATTGACGCCGCCCTTTTCCTGGACGCCGAAGTCGCCCAATCCCATCGGAGCCGGCGCCGTGGCATACAATGGACTGACCACGTTATTGTGAGTAACAATCTTGGAATTAAAATTCGGAAGGAAGACTTTGCTCATCGGAGCATTATCGGCGCGCAACGTTGCTAGGACTCGGGCCTCGGTCGGATTCGAACTAGTCGCTGAAGTACCAGTTGCGACGGCCGTGGAGGAAGAACCCGCAATAGCACTTGGGAGCGCGGCGGAATGCGCCACCAGTAACGTTGCAGTCGAGTTGGACTGGGATCCAATACCCGCCGGCAACACCATCAGAACGGCGATAGCTACTACGACCGCTAGTATGGCTCGGCTGAAAAACGACATCAACGGCCTCGAAATTTGGGCTCCATATATAGTCGATGAAGCGACTCGAGCGACAATCTCAAAATCGGTTTACAACAAAGAATTGCACGCGCTGAGAGGAGCTGGCGAGTCCGAAAGAATCGACCAACGGGCATGCAGCAATATGTGAGAGAATCTTTTCCGTCCTCTTACCCGCGAATGTCTTACTAAGAACCCATGCAAGCGGAAATCACGGGATGGTTGCAGTTTGGTGTGCGCTCGGAGCTTTCGGAGAGAGTCCCTCTTCAGTCTATACGAGAGAGGCAACCAAGGGTCCCTCTATTGATGATCCAGGAGCGAGCCATCGATGTGTGAGTACTGCGCCGCGGACCCTCCCTGCGCTAATTCGTCGTGTGCCGTCGCCAACTCGTCATGTGCTTGTTCGCTTGCTGGTAATGCGCGCTGCGTTGTCTGCGGTCATTCGTGCCTGGCCTGGTACTTCGGATTGGGCCTCGTGGACGGTCCCACATCTATCAACGATTTTCTCGGTGGAGCGGGAACCGAGAACCCCGGTTTCGGCGGCTACCCGGCGACGAAATCCCAACTACTTTCGGCCGCCCAAATGGAATTTACTGATATCGAGGGTAGCGATCCAGCGGACCTTCGATGGTTCGAACAGCATCTTCCGGAGGGTACGTATCGAGACGCCGGGGAGGTCATCGCGGCGCTCGCTCAGACGATTACCGGGCCGAAGATGGAAGGACCTGCGTGGATCCGTCGAAGCCAAGTCGGTGCGATCGCCGTCGGAACGCGGCTTTCGGTCCCTCCCGGAGTGATCGCCGTTCTTTCGCGGCCCAATCTCGGCGTGCTCGACGTCTTTCAGCCGGGAGACTACATTCTCTCATCCACGACGGCCCCGCTTGCATCCGCGCACTCCCGAGCGCCGGCCCCTGGATCCACTCGCAGTACGATCCGAGCCTCGATCGCGTTCTACTCCACCCAGACTCAAGCGGGGCGATTGGCGGTGTCGCTACACACCACATCGCGCGAGCGGTTCCAAGTCATCGCATCAGTGAGCTTCTCGGTCCAGGACCCGAGAAAGCTCGCAACCTCTCCCGCGGGCTCGAGTCTGTCGTCTCCTCCTGCCCCCGACGCCCTGCTATCAAGGCTCGCAACCCCAAGTCTCGAACAATTGCTTCAGAGTCGCGAAGAAGGGACGGCGGCACCTGACCCATCGATGGTGGAGTCGACGATTCGTGAGGCGCTCGAGCGGGCTGGCCTCTCCGTCAGCGTCTTGAATCTTGAGCGAGCGGATCGTCCCACTGAGCGAGCTATCCCCCCCGGCATCCCGCCAGAGATGCTCGCCAATTTACCGCCGGAGGCTCGCGCCGCCCTGCAGGCTCGAATGGAAGAAGCGATGCGACGTCGCGCGGCGGCCGGCGCGGGACCGGTGGGGGCTTCGCCGGGGCCCCGCCCCCCACAACCTCCCGCCCCCTCCGCCGCGTCCGTCAACTGTCCGGCGTGCCAGGCCCCTAATCCAAATCAGGGAAAGTTCTGCAACGCGTGCGGGTCCCCTCTTAAAGTCCGCCGAGTTTGTCCATCCTGCGGAAAGGAAGTTCCGCCGGGCGTGAAGTTCTGTGGCAGCTGTGGCGCCCGAATGGACCCGAACTAGAGCGCCAGCAAGTACCTACGTCGCAAGAACCGCTCTCCCATTCCCCGTTGCGGTTTCAAAACATCATCCTTGGATCGATACGTGGGAGCGTTGAGGGCCTACTTACCTCGAGGTACGCACGGGTCCCGTCAGTTTCCGAGTGGAGTTCGACCGTCCGGTCACCGCGGCGTCTTGGTCGGCTCCGGACGCGGCGTGAGTTCCGTGACGACCTTCATGAGCTGGATCAGGATCGAACTTCGAGGAGGTTCTTCGTAGCTCCCCCGGCACAGCGCATCTACGGAAATCACGTAGGACGCCAACGTTGCCTGATTCACTCGGACGCGAAGTTTCTCGGGTTGTACGACCCATTCATTCTCCGGCAGCAACTTTTCGAGCCGTGCGATGAGCGTCTGCGGATCAATGGACGGGGGGATCTCGTACTTGATGCGGACCCACCGGTCCGACAACTCATGCGATAGGATCCCGGCTTGGATCAGGATGCTATTCGGAATCTTCATCGAGGTGCCTTCATCAAGTTGGATCACCGAGTAGATCAATCCGAGATCGGTGACGACGCCCGTGTAGCCCGGATAGACGATATCCTGCGAGAAGAATTTCGGCGAGTAGACCGGCATCAGGACCCCATAATTCGAGGAAATGAGCGTGACCCGCTCCCCGGGGTGGATCGGCCGCGCGGCGAGCAGCGTGATCCCGGCGATAACGTTCGACAGGGCCACTTGGGCCGCGAGCCCCAGGACGAGGCCCGCGAAGGTTCCCCCAGCTAGAATGGCGAAGCTGTTGATGCCCGCCACGACCAGCACGACGACCGCCAGAAACCCGTACGCCACGATCCGATACGCGGCCAGAAGTAGACCGGCACGGCGGGTCCCCGCGTACCGAGAGAGCAGGCTCAGGAGGATGCGCTGCACGACGAGGACCGCCGCAACGCCGAGGGCGAGGGTCAGCGCGATCTTGAGCAGTAACTCGTAGGAAACCGGAAACTCTCGGAAAATGATCAGCGCGTAGTACCCGATGATGCCGATCGCAATGAGCCCGACCAGAAGGGCCACGACCGATGCGACCGCGGTCCGAAGGGTGATTGTCACGCTCGGTCGCACTATCCCTCAGGCATAAACGGATTGGTGCCCGGTAAGGGTGGCCGCGAATTACTCAATTCACACTATCCCGGATTTCTCTGCGAAAGTCAGAGGTCCCGCGCGGTTGTCCTTGACCCTGCTAGGGGCTCATCCGAGGTCGACCTTCGCCGCCCGGTGGTGTAGGAGTCCGCCGGGTCGCGCCGAATAGCAGAGCGACGAACAGAACCAAAGCGACCCCGAAGACCAAACCCGCCGTAGTCAGACCGACTTCGTCGGCGGCGAGGCCGACCCCGATCGTAGGAACGGCAAGGGCGAGGTACCCTGTCACATAGAACCCCGAGAGCACGTCGCCACGAATGGGGTCCGGAGCCACCCGGTCGACCAAGGTAGTCGCACCCATGAAGGCGAAGCCGACTCCCACTCCTAATAGGGCAGCGCCGAGGATCCAAAGCGGAGCTGAAGCCAACGCCAGGGACGCTAGTGTCAGGAGAAGACCGCCAACGATCAGCGGGAATCCGAAAAGGAGGGCGCGGCGATCGCGGACCTGCGCCAGCGCGAGCTGAATGCTCGCGGCCGAGCCGAACATCACGGCGATGAATATGCCCGCCTCAAACGGGCTTTGAATGAGGAGATCGACCCGCAAGAAACCCGGCGCGAGAGCGGCGTAAAGCCCGTAGATCGAGTAGCACGCGGTCAATCCCCCCACTGCGACCCAGAACGGTCGTTGGATGGCGGACGGCACGTGGATCCGTTGGATGCGGAATCGATTCTGAACCCCCGTCCTCGGGACCGTCTCGGGGGTAGCCGACACGGCCAGAACTCCGAGCGTGCTCGCGACGATCAGAAGGAGGAAAACCAGAACGGTGGGATCCGGGGCGTATTGGACCAGAAACCCGCTCAGGAGGATGCCGGCGGCAACGCCTCCAAAATTCGACGCCACGCACACGCGCGCCACGTGGTGTTGATCGGCGTTCGGTTCGAGGGCGGTCATCGCGGCCGTCGCGGTGCTCGTCGTAGCTCCCACCGCGAGTCCCGAAACGACTCGAGCCACTGCCAGCCAAATCACCCCGGTCGAGATGATGAAGAGGATCGCGCTAACGGCCGTCAGCACCATGCCGGCATGGAGTAGCGGCTTCCGGCCGATTGTGTCCGATAGAGGGGCGACGAAGAACATCGTCAGGATTACGCCGACCGCGTAAGCCCCAAAGACGATTCCAAGAACTCCGGAAGTGAAGTGGAACCGCTGCTGGTAGAGCGGATAGAGAGGGGTGGGGAGTCCCGCCCCTAACGCCGTAACTGCGAGCACATAGGCGACGAGCCGAAACGGTCGACGGGAACTGGAGACACCCAAAGTATTGGCCAAGGCCGGTATCTCAACCTCACTCAGGCGGGTCACCATCGCGGCGTCGTGCGCGCCTCGCGATCGTCCCAACCTCGGCCCCTCTAAGGTTCTTCGGAGATTCTCGATGATTCCGCACGGTTTTTATCGACCCTGACCCCGGCGGCGATTTCGTTCGGCTAGCTCGCCTTCCGAAGCGCGTACTGCCGACGCAGGATGTCCAAGACCCGCGGATCCTGCCGAGCCGACTCACACAGGGGAGAGTACATCAATTCTAACAACGGCAACGAGTGGAGTTGGAGCGCCTGCTCCATACAATCGACAAAGGCATCGATCTCCCCCATCGCAAGGTGGATGAACCCCTCGAAAAGCACGGTGAGTTCCCCGCCTTTGGCCCGCTGTTGTAATCGCGCAATGCACCGCCGAGCGCCCTCTCGGTCGCCTTGCATCGCGGCCAAAATACCCCGATAAGTGTCGGTCCATACGCTGTTCGGCCGAATTCGTCCCATCTCGTTCACGCAGAGGCGTGCCGAATCAAACTCGCGCCGACTGAGGTGATACTCGGCTAGGTAGGCGTTCGTGCGAAATGTGGCCAGCGACTTCGTTTCTTTCCAATGCGCCAGTGCTTCGGCCTCCCGGCCAGCGTAAAAGTAGGCGCGACCGAGAAACGCGAGGATATTGACATCGAACGGGTCGAGTCGCTGTGCCTCCTCAAGCAGTCGCACGGTCTCGTCGATCTTGCCCTCACCGGCGGCGAGCTGGGCCAGCCACCGATAGGGGTCGGCGAGACTCGGGTTGAGTTCCGTCGCGCGACGTGCTTCCTGCTCCGCGAGAATCATTTGATCTTCGCCGACCATTAGTCCTGCGAGGACGGAATGCCCCTCGGCAAGGGAGTCGTTCTGCGCGAGGGCTTCGGCCAGTTCCTTCTTCGCGATGCGAATCGACTCAAGAAACGGAGCCGCACCTTCGGCCCCCAGATAGATCTCGCACTCCGCGATTCCGACCCTCGCTCTCGCAAATTGAGGATCTCGTTCAACGGCCGATTGGAACAACGCGAGCGCCTGTCGAATCGTCGGTTCGGACGTCTTTTCGCCAAGGAGCTTCTTCCCGTGCAAGAAGCTGGCGTAGGCGTCCATGTCGTGGGTGTCGGGGGCCGTGATGGCGGCCGCAGGACGAGGCTCGCCCCGCGCCGCGGAGAAATGATTCGATAATGATGTGGCAATTTGTCCGGCGATGTCGTCCTGGATGGCAAAGATGTCGTCGAACGGACGGTCGTATCGTGACGACCACAGGTGTTCCTCCGAGCGCGCATCGACCAGTTGCACCGTGATCCGGACTCGGTTGCCCGCTTTGCGCACGCTTCCTTCCAGCGCGACCCCCACGCCAAGTTCCTGGCCCACGTCTCGGATGGATTTGGTCGAGCCTTTGTATCGTCCAACGGACGTCCGCGCAATCACGCGTACGCTCGGGATCTGTGATGCTCGCGAGATCAGTTCATCGGTGAGCCCGTCGGCAAAATACTCGTCGCCCGCGTCCACGCTCATGTTGGCAAACGGGAGTACGGCGAGACGCGGGTACGCCCCAACCTCAATCGTCGGGGCCGCGTAGTTCCTTTCGTCTCTCGCGAGGACCACTCGATACAGGTCCACCGGGAAATCCACATTCTTCAATGGTCGGGAACCGATCTTCTCGAGCGGAAGGGCGAGCTTGTTGCGGACCTGATCGAATACCGATCCAGAAACGCAAATACCTCCGGGTTCGGCGAGGGGCTCGATCCGGGAGGCCACGTTGACCGCATCCCCCAGGATGTCGTCTCCTTCTCCGACGACGTCTCCGACATGAATCCCAATGCGGAGAACCATTCGCTCGCCGAGCGATGGGAGTGCATTTCGTCGGGTCACGGCCTCCTGGATCTCGACCGCGCATCGGACCGACTCCACGGCGCTCGAGAATTCGACCAAGAACCCATCGCCCATCGACTTGACTTCGCGACCCCCATGCGCGACGAACAGCGGGCGCACGAGCGATTGATGTTCCTTCCTCAAGTGGAGGGCCGTTTCCTCGTCTCGTTGGGCGAGCTTGGTAAACCCCACGAGATCCGTGAACATGATGGCCGCCAGCCGTCGCGTCTGGGTTTTCTGGCTATCCAAACTCGTGACCTCGGCAGAGAGCGCCACCACCTCAGCGGGCCCTAAGACCTCTTTCCGCACGGGGTTGCCCCGATATGAACGCGACGCGGGTCGAAGGAAGTCCCCCGGGCGCTGTAAACCACTGAGTGTATCGGGTAGATCGCGGGTAGGCTCCCAGAGCCCGCGCCTGCGGCGCTGGGATTGATTACTAAACTCGACGTATGGCGCGGAGCCGAGCGCCCGATGAACGGTCCGCGCGTGATTCACCATTCGAACAGGTATAATAGCGGCAACATGTCTGGGCGATGCAATCCTCACGGGACGAGGGGAGTTAGGCGAGCTATGGCAATCAAGAAGGTGCGCGTGCTGGTCGGGACGCGGAAAGGGGCGTATATCGTTGAGGGCGACCTCGCGCGCAAGAAATGGAAGCTCGCCTCGAAGTTCGAAACTGGGTACGAGGTGTACCATCTGGCGGGGGACCCCCGTCATCCCGGTGACATCTATGCGTGCGTCAACTCCTGGCTGTGGGGTCCGGCACTCTACCGATCCCGCGACTACGGAAAGAAATGGGACGAGATCGGCACCCCCATGCTGGCCGCCAAGTCCGCCCGAAAGCCCCGCTTTGATCCGGATAATCCGGAAGCGCCTCCCCCGAACTATGCGGTCGCGAATCTCTGGCACCTCGAGCCAGGGCACGCGAGTCAGCCGGATACCTTGTTCATGGGCTTGGACCCCTATTCCCTTCACCGAAGCGATGATCTTGGTGCCACGTGGGAACCCGTCTCCGGCCTGAACGACCACCCCACGAAAGACAAGTGGAACCCGGGCAACGGCGGTCCATGCCTCCACACAATCCTCGTCGATCCTACGCGTCCGAATCGCCTGTATGCCGGAATCTCGGCGGCTGGGTTGTTCCGCACCGATGACGGCGGCAAGAACTGGGCATTAGCTAACCAAGGCGTTGAGACGCCCTTCAATCCGGAGAAGTATCCTGCGGTCGGACAATGCGTGCACAAAGTGGCGCTCGACCCTGCCAAGCCCGACGTGCTCTATCGTCAGGATCACGGGGGGATCTACGTGAGTCACAACTCGGGTGACCGATGGGAACGCATCGGGAAGTCCCTCGACGATGATTTTGGATTCGGTGTTGCGTCCGCTCAGAGTCTGCCGGGGCATGCCTTCTTCGTTCCGCTCAACAGCGAGAACCGGATGACCATGCACGGCGGATTCCAAGTTTACGATTGGTCCGAGGGTACGAAGTCCTGGAAGGCGCTCATGCCCCCAAGCCGGTTCCCGGGTGACTACGCCACGCATCGGGAGGGCGTCGCCTGCGATACCCTCGACCCAGCGGGAATTTACGTGGGGACCACCACCGGTCAGATCTTCGTCAGCGCGGATGCCGGAAAGAATTGGACCCTGATGCCGATCCAATTCCCGGCGATACACTCGGTATCGGTGACAGTACCCGGGTAAAACCGAGGTCGAGAAAGGACCGCGACTCATCCGCGTCGCGCGGACACTCACTCTCGGAGTCGGTCCGTCAAGGCGGTTCGCTGCCGCCGTGCATCGGTCGACGGCCAACGGCAATTCTCTCCCTGCCGGAGGCTGATCAGTTTGAGCATGACGTGAAGCCGGGCCTTTAACTGTCAAGGAAGAGTTCGGAATGCGTGCCCAAAGGATCCCGACGCTTGGCCGCCATAATGTTCACCGACATGGTGGGATTTACCGCGATGTCCCAGCGGAACGAGGTCGTCGCGATGCGACTGTTGGATGAACATCGCGCGATCCTGCGACCGGTGTTTGACTCCCACGGGGGCCGGGTGATCAAAACGATGGGCGACGGGTTCCTCGTGGAATTCCCCAGCGCGCTGGAATCGGTCATATGTGCGCAAAAGGTACAACAGACGCTCGAGCAGCGAAATGTGTTGGCCCAGGACGAGGAAAAGATCACCCTTCGGATCGGCATCCATGTGGGCGAGATCATCGACCAGGGGGACGACATCGTCGGCGATGCGGTCAACGTGGCCCCCCGGATAGAACCACTCGCGGAGCCGGGCGGCATCTGCGTCTCCGATCAGGTCTTGGACCAGATCCGAAATAAGCTGCCCGTCAGCTGCGAAGACGTGGTGGCGCCGAAGCTCAAAAATGTAGAATTTCCGATCCGGGTTTACCGACTCCACGCGTCGGTCAATGGATCGAAAGCACCCTTACCCTCACGAGAGCCGATATCGTTAGTCCGGCTCGCGGTCCTTCCGTTCACCAGTATGAGCCCGGATCCATCCGACGAATTCTTCGCCGATGGCTTGACGGAAGAGATGATCGCCTGTCTCTCGCAAAGTACGGCTCTGCGCATTGTCGCCCGAACGTCCGTGATGCCGTACAAAGGCGTTCGCAAAGGGATCCGAGAGATTGGTCGTGAGCTGTCCGTCGGCTCGATCCTAGAGGGGAGCGTGCGCCGATCGGCGAAGAAGGTCCGCATCGCAGTCCAGCTGGTGGACGCCGGAACGGAGGAGCATCTCTGGGTCAGCACCTTCGACCGGGAGATGGACGACGTCTTCGCGGTTCAGGACGAGATCGCGCAGTCCGTCTCGAAGGTGCTGCAAGGGAAATTGGTCGCCCGAACTCCGCCCTCGTGGCGGAACCAACGACCGAGAATTTCTACCGTACCAACCTAGTAGTTCTATCGGATACTCTCGCTCGCGGGAGCCCCCGGGTGCCGCCGGCTCTTGGCGCCTCCCACCGGCGCCCCTCAGCTTTTTCAATGACTCTCGTCTACATCCGGCATGAAACCTTCCCTCAGCCCGAAATTGGCGCCGTACCTGGCCGTTCAAGACGCTCGGGGACTGATCCATTTTCTCGAGCAAGGACTGGGAGGTAAGGTTACGTTCGAGGAGACCGCGCCTGACGGACGCTTGGCACATGTGGAGGTACGGATCGCCGATGGTCTCGTCATGCTCGCCGACGCACCCGCGGGGCGTCCTCCGTTCCCCGCGATGCTCCACCTCTACGTGGACCATGCCGACGCGGCTTGTGCGCGGACGATCAAATTCGGGGCCACGAGTGTGCGACCCCCGGCCGATTCACCCGATGGGAACCGGCGAGGCGGCGTCCGAGACAAGTGGGGGAACGAGTGGTGGTTCTCCCACGTCCTAAAGTCCCACTAGCCTAGGCCACGGAACCCACACATCGCCGTGTGATCCGGCCCTCCCCTTGGCGGGCTGGCCCGCCGGCCCGCCAGGGACAGGGACACGACAGGGCGGGTGAGCCGTTGGGTTTCTTCACCCGCTCCGAACGACCGCGAGCACTGGGATGATGCTGCCGACGGTCGAGAGCTCTGCCGCCACCGGTGACCCGATCGCAAGGTCGATCGCGAGCTGGCTGTAGTTCCCGCCGTCCATCGTGCCCCATCCCGTGACCAAGTCCCAGCCCACCCGCGCGTGGTCCCCCTTGTTGCGGTACTGCGTCACGTCAAAGAAGGGGTGGATGGCCAGGGCATGGTCGTACTGGAGTTGGCCCAACGAGTAGGCCTGCGGGTTGAGAAAGCCCAGCCAGGGCAGGTGGCGCGCCCATAGGGTGTGATCGATGGTCGCGATGATGCCACCCTCGACCTGATCGGAGATGCTCGTTCCAACGACATAGGTGAAATACCCCGTCACGAAGCCCGGCGGACCTCCGCACGTTGTAACGGCCTCGCACGTAACGTTGTACGAGTAGCCCGCAAACGTCCAAGTGATCGACGTGTCGTTCGCGACAGCCGCGATATCCGGGACTCCACGTCCCTTCTCGGAGATGTGCGAGAGAACTCCTCTGACATCCGAGGAGTCCTTTTGGTATGACGGAGTGGGGAACATTCGCGCGACGCCGCCCTCGGACCCGAGGGTTTCGCCGAAGCCCGCGACCGTTCCCAGCGGCTCATACCAGGCGATCTCGCTTCCACAGACTTGTTTGCCCGTGCAGACCGTGTAGGGGTTCGATCCAACGGTCAGAGGAGACCGCTGGAGCGTCACCGGGTTGAGCGTCAGCGTGGTTCCCCCCACGGCGACGTCCCCGAAGGCGCTGTACGCCTGGGAGGCGGGGCTCGACGTCGACGTAGCGGCACTGTCGCCGGAAGATGCGACCACAGTGATTCCCCGCGCCTGCGACTCTTCGAGGTCCATGTACCAGTTGGTGTCGTTATAGTTGACTCCGTACCCCCACGAGTTCGCGATCACCGAGACATTGTCGAGTCCCTTGATGACCGAGGGTGAGAAGCTTGGACCATCCGAGGCCTTGGGGTTCAGGATGGACGCAAATGCGGTGTCCAAGGTGACCGTGGAGGGACCCTGCCCAAACACCTGATACACGTTGGACCCTGGGGCCATCAAAGACTCCATGTCCATATCGAGGGTGTTCTCGAGGCTCGCTCCTCCGCTGTCGCACGCCGCGCTCAGCCCGTGGCGTGCGGAGGCATACGGGGCAGGACCGGCTAGCGCTACGGAGAAGGCGTGGGCCATCGGCTCGCCCTTGGGCAGATTGTACTGGACGTAGCTGGTCACGTCCGGGGCGTAGAAGTCCCACGAAAAGGCGCTGGTGCTCTGCGTCGCGCAAAACGGATCGCTGACGTTTTCGTTCGGGTCCGACCAGAGAATCGTGGCGATGTCGGCGCCGATCGGGTAGCCGTACTTCCCGAACATCGACTGAGAGAATCCGAGCGTCGGATTCGTCTCGTTGTACGCCACCTGGTAGTCCGAGCCGAATTCAATCTGACCCGTGCAACCAGTTCCCGTCGAGCTGCAGAAGGTGGGGAAGTAGAGCGGCTCAGGGTAGCCCAGTCCGGCGACGGTGGTGCACTTGAATGGACCGCCATTGGACGTACAGGGCGTCGAGTGAAGGGCCGCACTATGAGCCGCCACGGGCGTCGCTGCCGCGCTTACCGCGGCGTGCGGGGGCGCGTACGAGACGTCGTCGTGGATCAGTAGCTTCGAGACGTCACTCAGGCCCGTCACGCTCGAAATGTACGACGCGAGCGGCGCCGCCAGTGTTGGCAATCGGGTGGGAGCGTAGAACGACGCGGAGCCCGCCTGATACATTTCGATCGATGTGTGGAAGATGGCTTCGACCTGCGCGGGCGTCGCGTCGAAAGAGATCGTGGCATGGTCAGCATACGTCACGAGTCCTGTCACGCCGAAGGAGGTGAAGTAGGCGACCGCCGAGTTGTAGACCGAGGCCGACCCACCAAAGATGGCGTCGAATTCGGCTGCGGTCAGGTAGTGGTGATACAGGGCCGAATTAGGATCGGACAGTGCCTGTAGATACTGGTTCAATTGCGCTTCGTGCGAGAAGGAAAGAGAAACGAGGATTGGTATGGTTGATACAGCGGCGGGGCCGATCGATGCGGCTCCGGTGACTCCAATTCCGAGTTCGTTGTCGGGCACGGCAGCAACGGGAGCCGCGTGCAGGGTTGCGACGCTCCACGAGGCTGTCGGGCCGCTGGATACAGCGGGTAGACTGGCGATCCCCGCGCTCGACTGAGTCGCGCCCGCCGACGGCGCAAGCGCCGCGGCGGAGCCGCCCAGGAACAGTACCGCGATCAGCGTGGCGAGGATCACCGTCACAAAAGAGCCCTTCATATTCTCCATAACAAAACCGCCAGGAACGCGACCTACGCAAGCTCCCCAATCGGAGAGAAGGCGCGTTCCATGGTAACGAGTGGCAGGGAATTCGCGTACTTAATCCCGATAGATGGCGCGCGTCGTTTCGCCGCTCCGATTGGGGTTCCCGAGAGCTCGCGTGGCAGTTGAGTCCGACGTGCCGAGTCGGCCGTGGGGTACTTCCAGAGGGTACCACGTGTGAACAAGCTAGATAGCCTGCATCCGAGACACCCGAGCTATGGAGCGAAATCTCCAGCTCCTCTTCATTGGAATCGGGATCCGGTCCTTCGGGGCAGCGCTCTACAACCCGTTCCTAGCACTCTTTCTGTTCTCCGTTCTGCACGTCGGTTACTTCGAAATCGGCGTCATTTTCGTCGGGGTAGGCGCCGTCCAACTCCCGTTCGGTCTCGTTGGCGGCCTCTGGACTGACCGCGTCGGGCGTCGGAAATTGATGATCCTTGGTCTGGCGACCGAGGCCCTGCTAACCGCCAGTCTTGCCTATGCGTTCGACATTCGTTCCCTCGCGCTAGCCATTGCCGTCGCAGCCGTAGGAGGCGCCATCCTCGCGGCGACGGCCGCGGCGTATTCCGCCTACATTGCCGACTGGGCGACGGGGTCCACGCGAACCCGTGCTTTCACTTGGTTCCGAATCACTTACAATGGCGGCTTCTCGGCGGGGGTTTCGCTCGGAGGCATCCTCGTGGAGTACATCGGTTTCACAGGCGCGGTCCTAACGGCGTCGATCATTATCGCGGGGGCTACCGGGTTCGTACTAGCGTTGCTCCGGCCTTCCCCGTTCGACCTCACCCTGCGTGAGCGATCGAAGCAGAGGGCAAAGACCGTGGATTCGAATGACGGAAGTCGTAGCCTCCGAGAGAGCTTTGCGATACTCTCGCGGGACCGTGTCGCGCTCCTGGTCGCGACGGCCTTTGCGCTCCTTTGGGTGACCGCAGGGCAATGGAACGTAACGTTCTCGCTCTTCTCCCACAATAAACTGGGGATCTCCTATTCCCTCCTCGGCATCGGACTCGCGCTCAACGGATTGGTTGTGGTGTTCGGCCAGTCGTTCACGACCGAGAGTCTGCTCGGCCGCCGCCACACGTCGATCGCGATCGCGGGAGGGCTCCTTTACGCGGCCGCCTACCTCCTCCTGGGCGTCTCGGCGCTGTGGCTGCTATTCCCAACTGGGATTTTCCTCGTCGTGGTTTTCGTCCTGACCATCGGCGAGAACGTCGGGACGATTCCCGTCACCACGCTACCATCGAACCTCGCTCCCAAAGGCGAGGTCGGAGCATACAATGGTGCCTTCAACACATTTCTGAGTGCGTCCTCCCTCGCGGCGATCTTTTTCGGAGGTGCGATTCTCGCAGCCGTGCCGAATCCCCTATGGGAATGGGTGCTGTTGATCTTACCGACGATCCCCGGGGTGCTTCTGCTCAAGCTCGCCGCCCGTAGGATTCCTACGGAAATCGACCGAGCTTAGTCCCCAGCCCCCAGAATCCGGGTGTACGATCAGCAGCGACCGATGTCCTTGCGCCGGCCGGCCGAGAGAACGAGCCCAAGGGCCATTCGGGTCTGCGAGTCGTCAAGCTCCCTCCGGAGACTCACCCCGTAAAGTAGGAGTGGGCTCCCGGAGCAAGGACCGGGGTGCTGAAGGAGGGGGTCAACTCGAGCCGCGAACGGGCTTCCGCGCTATCACCACGTCCATCGCCTTTCGATGAGGAATGCCGCTCGCGTTGGAAACGAACTCCACCTGCCCCGAGTCCAAGATCTGCCAGTCCCAGTAATAGCCCAGCAGCTCTCCCGAGCGGAACGGCGACGCAAATGGATTCATCGAGTAGGGTGGAATATAGGGTTTCGATACGTCGGCGTTCATCGCGTTGATTCCGCCTGGCGCGGTGTTCGCCTTGAAGTGTTCAAATCGGGTCGCCCGAATTCGACGAGGGAGGTTATTCAGGGCCCCCGAGCAAAACACGACATCCACTCGATGACTCAGTCGATAACTCCGAATGTCCCCAACTAGAAATCGAACGTTGACCCCGAGCCGAGACGCCCGGCGCGTCGCCTTTTGGACTCCCACGCTCGAGATATCCACGCCTAGGGCCCGGAAGCCTTGCCGGGCAAAGTAGATCGAGTCTCGGCCCTCGCCGGAACCCAGGTCGACCACTGTACGGGGCGGGCGCGGAAGTGAGCGCGCGATGCGAACGAGATCGCGTGCCAACTGTGTTGGCTTGCTTCCCCAGTACAAACCGGGTCGAGCGTATCGTTCATCGTAAACCGGCTCACTCAACGCTAGCGCTCCTGCCTACCAACAGCACAACCGCATCGAAACCACGAGAGAGGCCGCCGCTGCCTTAGAATGAAACTTCTGGGGAGTTGAACACGCGGTGCGCGGTCGCGTCTCCACCCCGTTGGGCATGTCGGTATCGAACAGAGCGGTGAGCAGGATCATAACCCATCCGTATCGACTTCGCGTAATCGGCCGGTGGCAACGTCGAAAACGAAACCGCGCACGGGGACGTCTTTGGAAATCCAGGGATGCGCCCTGACCTTCTTGATCTGCTCCCGTGTGTTTTCCTCGGGGTCCGAATAGGAGAAGAAGCGCATTGGAGCGGGCGAAGCATTTCCGGTCGAAGCGCTCAGCTTCGCGTTCAGCTCCGCATCCGTGAAGGTCGTGAACCCGCAACCGGTGTGGTTGAGGAGCAGGATCTCTCGGGATCCGAGTACGCGGGTGGAAACAACGAGTTCCCCGAGAACATCCTCGGTAACCGCAGGTCCCCCGGTTCGGATCACGTCGATATCAGCTTGAGGCAGACCTAAGATTCCCGGTAGGTCTGAAAGCCGAGGATCCATGCACGTCACAACCACGATTTTGGGAGCGGGGGGCTTCCCCCGAGTTGGATCATAATTTTTGGCATAGGTACGGTTTGATTCTAGCGCCTTATCGGTGATACTCATCGTCTTCCTCCTCACGCTTTTCCCGGGTCGATCCGAGTCGTGGGTTGATGGAATTCTAAATGATACTTCTTTCCGGCGGGATCGAGAGCCCTTCTTCGGGCGCTGTCCATTGCCCGGATCCGGGCCGGAACGTGAGCCCGCCGACGGACGGCGCTTTGAGCTCAGGCGTTTCTCCGACGAAATCCGGGCCTAGTCGGATTCACGCCCGCGCGGGATCAAATCAATTCGTATTCTGCTTCAGCTGGACGAAATTGATACCAGGGAGCGAATTATAGGCCTGGGTGATCGGGCCTGTCGAAGGGGGCGCCAGCGCACCCTCTCTTCCGGAGAGGGGCTGGATTGCGATGACATCCCCTAACCATACCTAGGCAGTCTTTTGCGAGCCTTTCCCACGGGCAATTCCGGCGAGGGGGGCTTTAATCTAACGGAAGCGGTCTTCGGGCCGTGGCCTCGGTCCGTCGCCTCGGTCCGTCGCCTCTCCGCCATCATGTTCACCGACATGGTCGGCTCGACGGCCGCAGCCCAGGTTAACGAGGCTGCCGCCCTACGACTCCGGGATGAGCATGCCGGATTAATTCGCCCTCTTTTCCCGGCTCACCATGGCCGGGGGATCAAGTCGATGGGCGACGGATTCTTAGCGGAATTCGATAGCGCCCTGCATGCCGTTCAATGCGCAACCGACATCCAGCAGCATCTGGACGAACGAAATTCCCAAGCCGGCGTGACACCGATTCGGCTCCGTATCGGCATTCACTTGGGAGACGTGGAGCAGCGCGAAACCGACATCTTCGGCGACGCAGTGAATATCGCCTCCCGAATCGAGCCGCTCGCATTCGCGGAGGGGATCTGCATCTCCGGAGAGGTTTTCAGTCAGGTACGTAACAAAATACCGAACAAGCTCGAGAAGCTCCCCCTCACGCCCCTCAAGGGGCTACAATCACCGGTCGACATCTACCGAATCGTCTTACCCTGGGAGACCCCGGACTCGAACGCATCGGTAGGCGGACCGACCGGAATCGCCGTCCTTCCGTTCGCCAACATCAGCCCCGACCCGAAGGACGAGTACTTTGCGGACGGTCTTACCGAGGAGTTGATCGCTGTACTTTCCCAGATCCGGAATCTGCGAGTGATCGCGCGCACTTCGGTCACGCCCTACAAATCCACTACCAAGGGGGTCGCGCAGATAGGCGCTGAGTTGGGCGTCTCCTCCATCTTGGAGGGGAGCGTGCGAAAGGCTGGAAACCAACTTCGGATCACCGCTCAGTTGATCGACGTCGTCTCGCAGGGACACGTTTGGGCGAACTCCTACAATCGAGAGCTCACTGACGTTTTCGCGGTCCAGGTCGAGCTCGCGCAGCAGGTAGCCGATGGGTTGAGAGTCGAATTGAGGCCCGTGGAAAGGACCCAAATCGAAGCGAGGTCGATGGTAAAACCTGACTCGTACCTCGCCTATCTGAAGGGTTTGACGCTGATGCGAAACGCCACACCGACCTCGCTCAAGGAAGCCAAGGCACAATTCGAGCTCGCTATCTCGCTGGATGACCGAAACGCGTCTGCGCACGCCGCCTTGTCCACCGCGGAGTGCGAAATCGGGGCGTGGTACAGCAACACCTCTGAGCGGGATTGGGTAGAGAGGGCCCGAAGCTCCGCGGCCCGCGCGATCGAACTCGACCCTAACCTGGCCTAGGCGCACGTCGCGCTCGCGGTGACACTCTGGGATGAGCTCGACCTTTCGGCGACCGTACGGGAGTTGAAGCGCGCGATTTCACTCAGCCCGAGCTTTTCTCGAGCTCACTCGGACTACGCGTTCTTCCTCGAAGACTTGTGCCGCCCGGAGGAGGCGCTCGTCGAGTTCTCGCTCGCAGAAGGGGCCGACCCCTTCTGGTCGCAGCCGGTCACCCATAGCGCCAACCTGCTGATCTGGCTCGGAAGATTCGACGAGGCGCTGGTAAAAATCGACCGACTTCGGGAGCTGAAGAATCCCGAGGGGGATCTGCGCGACGTTCTTGCCGAGTACTATCTCGGCAAAGGGAACCTCGAGCAAGCGCTCCGGGAGCTTCGCATGGGACTAGACGAGCTGGAGCTACCGCCATCCAGGATCCTGTTTCGCGCATACTATCTCGCGCTTTCCGGCGACAAGGAAAGTGCGAAGGAACTGCTTCGAAGCGACCCGAAGCTTTCCGATTATGGCCAATGCGCTCACCACATGGCCGAAATTTATGCGGAGATGGGCGAGCTGGATGAATGCTTGCGCCTGATGTACAAAGCGCTCGACCAAAAGAATCTCCCGATCGCTCCGTATCGGCTCGACCCGCGGATGCAGAGGGTCCGAGAAGATCCTCGATTCGATAGGATTCTGAAGAGAGTGCATCTCGCGTGACCGTTGATTCCGGGCTCTCACACTTCTTTCACCATCCGCCCCCTTCCAATAGTGGAGCCGGTGGCGGAACGGAAGGTAGTTCGCGCCAGGGCCAGGTACGGAACGAATCTTCTGATTCTATACCGCCGCCATCGGATGACGGGAATTTTTGACGGTTCCTGGGCCCAGTCGGATTTGAACCGACGACCTCCCGGTTATCAGCCGGGTGCTCCAGCCAAACTAAGCTATGGGCCCAATGGCGGCGGGACGTTGGTTTGCCTTTAGAAGTTTCGGGTTCATCCGTCAAATAAATTGGCCCGGAGATCGCTCCCCGCCGTAGAAATCGCTCCCATCGGCCACGATTCGCGAATTGGGTGAGTCGTTTCCTTCAGCTGAAGGCTAGAGTCGCAAAGTAATCCGACACCGATCCAAAGCAAAGAATCGAGTGGTTTGACGGGTCGTATGGCCAAAATATCTCGGAGCTGGCGTACGAAGCACATGTCGCTCTGGGGTTGACAACCGCCCCACTACCTAAGTCGTGAAATCCAGCAGCCCCATCCGGCCAAATCCAAGTGGGTGACGCGACATTAAACCCGCCTTCCGCGACCATACCGTGCAGGAACGGATCGTACGTCAGCATGGAAACGCTGCCCCAGTAAAGATCGACACCCTGCAGTTCCTGCCAGACTCCCGCGTGATAACCCCACCAACCGTTCCAGGCCAGCAGAACCATCCCAGTTCCAGCATCGTACGACATTGAATCTCCATACCGGACTCGGGGAAGCGAAATGTGGAGCCGACTCCATACGCCGCCAGTAAAAGTCCACATCTGGTCAGTCAAATGATAAGGGTTGCTAGAATTTCCCAGTGGCCCGAAAAGAATCACGTACCCATCAGCCGCGTCATATACGGCGTTCAGGGACGATGACCCACACGACGCTTGCATGATGGGCGCCCCTCGTGTGGGGAGATAGCGCCACCCATCATCGACGAATTTCCACATTTGGACAGTCGGAAAATGTGGGGCAAAACACGCGTCATCCTCGGAGTCGATCAGCAAAACGTACCCGTCTCGGGCGTCATAGACGAGCATGGGATTGAGTCCAATACCTTGTGGTGTGTAGCCTGGCAGTCGAACCCAATTTCGACCCTCAAGCGCATAGGTCGCTTCTTGGGCAAATCCGAATCCTCCGAAAGCGACTGCAATTACATGCCCGGAGTTGGGGTCGTAGACTGGGTCGGGAGCGTAATTCCCAGTGGAGACGGACCACTCACCTGGAATCTGATCGGTAAATATAGTCCACTCATATTTCGGCGGCGATGCGGCGGCATTCCCCGTGCCAGCTACCAACAACCCGCCGACTAGAACCGCTAGAACTAACAGAGTAGGAAGAGTCGGCATCGAAAACCTCACTGGAGGACGTAGAGCTCGTCGTTCGCATAGCCACAAACATACATGTCTCGGTCTGCAGGGTCATAGACGAGATACATCGCCGCCACGTTCTTGCCAAGGTAAACGAAGTGAACTGCGCCCGAGGGACTCAACACCCACAGTCCAGTGCTGGAAATATCCCCTCCAGTCACGTAGATATCGTGCGTGGAAGGGGAATACGCGACCCCCCCTCCCCCAAGAAGGGTGCCCATCTTGAAGTCGCTAAAGAGGAACTCCCCGGCAGGAATGTCCTGAGGATAGAGGATATCGACGGTGGAACCGTCGTAGTTTGCGACGACGACAGTGTCATTCACCGGGTCCCACGCGAGTTCTGCGATACCCGGGAGGAGATTGAACGTGCCGTAGAACGCGAAAGTACTCGCGTTAAACACAGCCACGGTGCCTGCGTCGTTGCTAGCAGAGAACACGTAATGGTCGGCTACTAGGAGGTCGTAAGGTTCGGCGGGAGTTGCGAAAGTAGTCATCAGGTGAGTGCTGAGACCATGGACGACGGCGATCTCATCCGCTCCGGAGTCAGCGACGAGCATCGCGCCGGCCGTGGCATCCCACTCCATGTCGACGGGGTAGCTCAGCAATTTTGCCGAAGTTATCTTGCCAATCACGTTCGTTCCCTTTAGCGTGTAGAGAGTGTCGGGAAAGCCGCTCACGAATACCTCACGGCTCTCAGGGTCGTAGGCTGAGTCCGTAAGGGTCCCGTACTCACCAGTTGATACGGTCTTGATCACGGTGCAGGGTGCTTTCACGATAGAGATCGCATTACCCACATCAGCAACGTAAACGTACTGATCTGCAACGTCATATGCGTCTGCGATCGGGTTATCCGGCGCGAAACATTTCGCGACCACCCTTGGGATGTCAGAACCACTCGTCCCGGTTGGATCGACCCGCACGGATGCGGAGGTTTTTGGCCCTACATCAGCAGGGAGAATACCGTGCGAAGTTTCAACAGCGGTCCCAATATACGAAAGTAGGAATAGTGACACTATTGATGCGACCAAAATCGGACTAGATATTCGGGACATCACCCTGCCTCGTGGGTGCAGGTCAGAGCCGCTACTTCGGCGTGGGAGCTGATCACGGCGCCGATATCGAGTTGCTCATCTTAAAGGGGGGTCAATGCGCCGGATTCTCCTAAGCCAGCGAATACTGCGATTCCCCCTCTCCTAGCCTATAATTCGAATGTTGAAAATCAGATCTCCATCGATTAAGAGCGGCGGCAGTGGGATTATTCGCACCTACGGAGTTTCGAGCCCCCACGTACGGAGGCCCCGCGCACTCAGTGATATGGGCCGGGCATAATGGGGAAAGAACTAAGCTATGGGCCCAACGAGGGCGGGACGATGATTCGCCTTTAGAAGTTTCGCCTAAAACACGAGGAGAGTATCGCACCACAATCGGTGAATTTCTGGAGGGAGGCAGCGCCCTTTCTGGATGGGTTAGCGCGTTCATTGCGGTCACGTGTCGGAGCCGAGCGACCCGCAGCTCGCCGGCACCTCGCGTGGGCGGGGCGGTGCGTGTTCCTTGCCGTCGCTCGTCGACTCGCCCCCGAGCATCGCGACGGCGGGGTCATTAATAGACGCCCCGTCCTCAGGGGCACGAGGTGATTCTCCGTGGTCCACATCCGTGACGAAGGATGCCATTTCGACGCCTCCATCCAGACCGTCTGGCGCTACCTGAACTCCGGCGACATACATGGCAAAGTACACACGAACTCGCGCAACCGTCAGGTCAAGCCAGTAGGCGATTTCGCATCGATGATCACAATGGAGCGAAATTGGAATGGGAACTGGGTCAAGGTCGTCAGTCGGGTCACCGTGTTACCGCCGCTCGGGGTGGTTACGGAGTTCCTGGAGGGTCCGTTTGCGAGCTCCAAGATGTTCACCATCTACTCTCCGGAGGGGGTCGATCGGACCCGCGTCGAGGTATTCGGTGAGTTTCTCTCACCCGTCCTCGCGCCGGAGGAGATTGAAGCCGCCGCCCTAAAGTGGTTGGAGGACTTGTACAACGAGGATGCCCCGGCGCTCAAAGCGATGCAGACCAGCTCCCAGGATTCGTTCTGAAGCGCCTAAACGGGTCCATATTCTGGACTAGGTTCCTCGCCTCTCGCTGGCACAAAGGGACCTTGGAAAGTCGTCGAACGGCTATAGTTCCGTAAGTCGGCCCCTTAGAAGGGGGACGAGTAAAGCGAAGGCGTTATTGTTTCCCAAGAGTCGTGCGGGCGGTGTGCGAACTTTGTACTTCGACCGGAAGTGACGTCGAGGAGGGGGGAACCCCGCACGAGTGCGAATGCGCCTGCCTCCCTAAGGACCTCCTCCCGAGCCCGAAACGCTGCCGGGTGTGCTACCACGATCTTCGAAAAATAGACTCTCACGAAGAAAAGATTGCACCGGCCCAGGAGTGATGTCGGGGCCCTGCTCCGGGACAGAAGTAGACGGGCACAAACTAAGCTATGGGCCCGATGGCGGCGGGACGGTAGTTTCCCTGTAGAAGTTTCGGCCTCGACAGGACCCGCAAGGTATCTTTTCGGTAGTCGAAACTGTGATTTTTTCCGAGAAGATTCGGTCTCAGTCAGTCAGCTACAACTCCCCGGAGATTCCTCCCGAGCATATGTCTTGAATATCAGAATCGTAGACCAAGTAGTCAATACCGTGGTTCACCTTGAGGTCGACATCGGCAAGGGAGTCAGTCGGACGGATCAACCCGATATCAGGACCCGAAATTGATCTGAGAAAGTCGTCGTTGGAGTCGGCAGTGAAAACATCTGTATTCGTTGGTACAAGTCTGGATGGTTTTATCGCGAGAGAGAACGGAAGCTTCGATTTCCTGACACCGTACGAGGTGGTCGAAAACGGATGGGAGAAGTTCATGACTACAGTCGATTGCGTGGTTCTTGGCCGTAAGACGTACGAGACCGCCCTTTCCATTCGACCGTGGATGTTCGGCCGCCGATTCGTGGCGGTGTTAAGCGGTTCAATCCGAACTCTGCGGGCACCTCCCGGAGCGGTATGCACGGCTATGAACTGCTCTCCGGCCGAGGTCCTAGCGCAACTCTCGGATCACGGGTTACAGCATGCTTACGTCGACGGAGGAATGACGATCCAGCGATTCCTTAGAGATGGCCTGATCCAGTACATTACCATCAGCCGATATCCGGTACTTATCGGGAGCGGCCGCGCACTGTTTGGCTCGCTGCTTCGGGATGTCCCGCTCAAGCACTTGGGGACCCGCACGTTTCCAAATGGGTTCGTGAGGAGCCGATACCGCGTACTTGCGCCGGCTTTGGTCGATTCAAGCCGTCGTAACCGAACCGACTGAAAGGCTCCCCCCCTCGTCATCAGCACGCGCCGACCTAGTGGCTACGCCTGAGGTCGCTGGAGGCCTGACCCAACAGTGCAGGCAGCGCGCACATCCAGTAAATCCGGGTCCTCTGGGGGCCCCCACGATCCCCTTCAAACGAGCGGGTTCTGCACGGACCCCGATCGACCATCGGGTACCACCCTGGCGTCCGTTCCAAGACGAACCCGGCACGCGATGAGCTACTATGGGTCGTGCATTAAGGGACACAAACTAAGCTATGGGCCCGATGGCGTCGGGACGGTGATTTCCTTTTGGAAGTTTCGCCCAATACTAGGTGCGATGAAGTGCAAAAGTCGGCGAATGGTGTTCAAGATGATTCTACATTGCCCACTAAGTCCGGCGGAGCTACATGCCCCCTCCAACTCCCTCATGGATGGTGTCGGAGGATCTCTAAAATCGCGAATATGCTCAGGCCAGTAGCGGAGATGCCCCCTCGATGGAGAATATGAACCCCCCAGTGAGTCCCGCTTCGGAGTAGCTCGTGAAAATACGCTTCATCGCCAGCGTGAGTATCATCACTCAGGATCCGAAGTCGAGCGCGAGACTTTTCGTCGACGCGCTCGGGTTGCCACTCGAGAGCTCCGAGGGTAGCGACTACCTTTCGAGCGAAAGGATCGGAGGGAGCAAGCATTTCGGTGTATGGCCCCTCTCCGAAGCGGCTCATGCGTGCTTTGGGGTAGGGAAATGGCCCGCTGAACGACCCGTACCTCAAGTGTCCGTTGAATTCGAGGTCGCCGACAGCGATGAGGTCAACGGCGCCGCTGCCGAGTTGGAGTCCGCGGGCTACACCCTTCTGCACGCCTCGCGCACGGAGCCATGGGGACAGACGGTGGCCCGCTTACAGACTCCCGAGGGTGCTATCATTGGAATCTCCTACGCTCCTTGGCTTCATAAGCGGGCGAGCAAGAAATGATTCCGTCCCCTCCCAGGGCCGAGGATTTTCCCCAATGCCAGAGGGGAAACTGATGGTAGAAGGACGTTGCGCCTGATCGGATGCACAGTAGCTCTGAGTCACAATTCGGGCTGAGGTGGTCTGCGGAACGGGGGGGAGCCCAAGCGCCCGTATCGACTCGGTGTGCGAAATAGCTGTTGCACACACGCCGTGAGCCTTGTTCCGGGTGCCCCATTGGTCGCACGAACTGCCTGTTCTGTAGCATCAATTTCGTACGGCGGAAGCGGCGGCCTTGCGATCCAGCACCGGGGCTTCGGAGGGGCGGCATACGTGTAAGGGAGGAGAGACTAGCGAGCTCATGCTCTCAACGACGAAGCTCGATCTGTTCGCGGGAATTCCGGTTACCAAGTATGCTACGGCGCGGAAATGGTACGAGCGGCTGCTAGGTTCGCCGCCGGCGTTCCTTCCGCACGACACCGAAGCGGTATGGGAGCTTGCCAAGCATCGGTACCTCTACATCGTGGAACAACCTAAGCACGCGGGTCACGCGCGGCTCACGCTTTTCGTCGAGAACCTCGATGAAATCGTCGCGCGAATCGGCGGGCGGGGGCTCGAGTCATCGATGGCTGAGTCCCACGCAAACGGCGTACGGAAGATTTCCTACCGAGATCCAGACGGAAATGAGATCGGGTTTGGAGGGGCTACGAAGCGACCGACGCACCGGCGCACTCCAACGAGTCGGAAACCCCAGTTGACAGACCAGTCGGCGAATCAGCGAAGGCATTAGATTGACATCGGTCCAAGTATCGAGTGAAAAATCAGCGAGTCCCGTCTCGGAACCGGCGTCTTCAGCAAATGCGGGTCCCTTGGGAGCCCTGCAAGACGCGAGTCAGACGAGCGGTTTCCCAATGGGACCGCGTCGAGCGCCTACGTAGAGTTCCAATCCTTGACCTGCCCTGTACGCGCTATGCCTCTTGGCTCGCGATCCCATGGCAGCCGCGGATGGATGACCCGGCCGATCCTGATTCACCGATGTGCGCCTGGCCTATCGGTTTGAATTTGGGTAGAGCCGCTTCGCACGTTTCTTCGCGTCACGCTCCGAGTGAACGGACGTTGCACGCGTCGATTGGTGCTGATTCTTCAACTGCTGCCGCTTCTTGCTCGTCATACGAGGGGACATTACTCGTCGTTTAATACCAGTCACCCCCGCCTCTCCAATCGTCCGTGTAGTCGTTTGGGCAAACACAGTGCGGAGGCGGAAGTCTGCTTACCTGGCAAACCCAGGGATGCATGTGTCTCTGTGGGTCGAACTCACGGGTTACAAACGAGCCTCGGCGCCAAAAGTCGGGGGAACCGGCGGATTTCTGACAACCGGTGCCAAGTTCGGCCACATGCGAAGGCCCACGAAAAATATTGGCAGCCAGTATCCCTAATCGGCAGCCCGTTATACACAGAGGACTTTCAGTGGCCGACGGACAGTCGGAGAAGAAGAATTCCATGCCTTACGTCAAGACAGCCGACGCGACCGAGATCTTCTACAAGGATTGGGGAAAGGGTCAGCCTGTCGTGTTCAGCCATGGGTGGCCACTGTCCGCTGACGATTGGGACGGCCAGATGCTATTCTTTCTGCAGCATGGTTACCGCGTAGTCGCGCACGACCGGAGAGGACATGGGCGCTCCACCCAAACGTCGGAGGGCCACGACATGGATCATTACGCGGATGATTTGGGCGCGGTAATCGACGAGCTCGACCTGAAGAATGCCATCCTAGTCGGGCATTCAACCGGCGGTGGCGAGGTCGCTCATTATATCGCCAGACACGGCCCGAAGCGCATTGCCAAGTGTGTTTTGATCAGCTCAGTGCCGCCGCTCATGTTGAAGACCGATGCGAACCCGGATGGAACCCCACTTGCGGTATTCGATGGCTTTCGCGCCGCGCTGACTGCAAATCGACCTCAGTTCTACATGGATGTGACAATTCCGTTTTATGGATTCAACCGGCCCGGGGCCAAAATTTCGGATGGTCTCCGTCAGCACTGGTTCCTGCAAGGCATGATGGGCGGGGCCAAAGCCCATTATGACGGGATCAAGGCATTCTCCGAGACCGACTTCACTGAGGACCTGAAGAAAATCGACCTCCCGATGTTGGTCATGCACGGGGACGACGATCAAATCGTGCCGATCAAGGCGGCCAGTTTACGAACGGCGAAACTCGTCAGGAACGCTACACTGAAGGTTTATCCGGGCCTGCCACACGGCATGCCGAGAACCAACTCCGACCTGATCAACGCGGATTTGCTGGCATTCTTCAAAGCGTAGGAAGTCACGTCTTCGGGCTAGTCAAATCAAGGGAGTTGCGTTCAGCTCTTCGCAAGTGCTTTCCTGCCCTTTCGAGCACGCGCCACCCAAAATGCTGCAGCGGTCAGCGCGATCAAACCCGCCGAGGTGGCGGCTCCCAACCCGAGAGCCTCTTGTAAATGTGAGACGGCGAGCGGACTCGAACTTGAGTTAGTCCCGACGATCAGGACTACGCGGCCGGTAAACCCGACCAACACGTAGAGGTTTCCATCAGTGCTATCGTAGCACACAAAGTCGGGGTCGAGCCCTACTCCAATTGACCCTACTACCGTTGTGCCGCGAAGTACGCTAATGGTGCCATTGGACGCATTCGGTACGTACACGTCGCCATTACTCGGGTCGTACGTTGCGAAATTGGGCTCCATTCCAACCATCAAGGAGCCGACGACCGTCGTGCCGCTGATCACGCTGACATTGGCCGAGCCGGAATTCAGCACATAGATGAATCCGTCCGAACCATCGTAAGTTGCGTAGAATGCGGTCGTCCCGACGTTTAGGGTTCCCACGAGAGTCGTCCCATTGATGACGCTCACATCGTCAGATTGACTATTCATTACGTAGACATAGCCGTTCGCCGGATCGTACGTCACGGACCTTGGACTAGAGCCCACGTTCACCGACCCAACGACGTTCGTGCCGCTGATCACGCTAACATTGCTTGAGGCGCTGTTCGGAACGTAGAGGTACCCGTTGTGGCTGTCGTAGGCCGCGAACTCAGGCGCGGAGCCGACTCCGATCGATCCCAGATAGATAGTCCCGCTAAGGACGCTAACGTTGTTCGCGTAGAAATTGACGACATAGATGTCTCCGTTCCCACTATCATAGGTCACAAATCCGGGACTTGTTCCAAAATTTCTTGACCAAGTCGCGTGGGTTCCGTTAATGACCGTCACATTTCCCCTGGGGGCTAGGTCCCCGCCATCGCTCACGACGTATACGAAGCCGTTCCGGCTGTCATACGCGGCAAAAGATGGAATGCTTCCTACGAAAATCGAGGCCAATAGTTGGTCGCCGTCAAGAACGCTCACGTTAGCGGAGGCCGCGTTTAGGACGTAGACTAAGCCATTCGCGTTGTCAAAAACAGCAGTAACCGGAGCCGCCCCAACACGAATGGATGGCCCGAGGTACCCAGCCCCAGGTTCCACTGGGAGATCAGTAGCCAACCCCGCCAAGAGAAGTATTGCAACGACGACCAAGACTACGACGACTGTGAATGCGGCGAGGACCACTTTCGTCAATCCCGGGGGCGACTTAGATAGTGGCCTCATGGGAGTAACGACCGCAGGTTTGTGCGCCTGCATGACCGTCGAGATTCCCAGGGAATCGTGCCTCTAGCGACAATCATATCGCTCTCAAGCCATTTCCGGATATATCCGATTTATCCGAGCCGTACCGTCAGGACCCGACGCCAAGCCCAGAAAGGTCCCCGCTCCCCTGCTGCGACCCATTATCGCGAGCGCGGAAGTGGGTGATCCTGACCCTCCGATATCCGGTGGTTCGAGGTACCGATGGTGGCGGTTTCCGAAACCGCCTCAAACGCTCTGGAGCCACTTTAGGCTAAGTGAACTCCCAGATTCCGTAAGGCGGCGTGGCATTTGGTGACCCCACGCAAACGACGGCACTCAACAGAGGATCGTAGGAAGCTCCGTCGCAGGCCACCGATGGGTTCAACGTCTTTGCGGTAATATTGATAAAACCGTTCGAACCCGCCTTCCACAACCAGTAACACTGTCCGGGGCAGGAGTTCGTATACGTATTTCCGGCGACCAACAACCCCCCAATCGCGGGGTCGTATGTGATCGGGTAGGTATTGGTAAAATAAATGGGAGGGTGGAACCACAGCCGCGACCAGGTCCCGTCGTGACTGGTCCAAGCTTCCTCCAAGTTCCCGAGAGCCACGAGTTTGCCGATCCCGGGGTTGTCTACTAGATTTTGGAGATCAGCACCGACTGGGGCGTTCGGAAGTTGCGTCCAGGTCCCCGCGTGGTACGAGAAAATCTCGCCGGTGGCGCAGTCGCAATAGCCGAAATCACCGGCGTACAGCAGCAACGTTCCGCTTTCGGAATCATACATCAAGCCAGGCGAAGCATCCCCATCGCTCGCGGGCGCCGAGTGACCCACTGAAACATACGTCCAATGAGTTCCGGAGTATTCCCAGAGTTTGAGTCCGCAGTTGGAGACCGCGGTGAGCAGCACCAGGTACCGATCGCTCGCATCGTACGCTAGATACGGTGTCGCGTAACACGGAGCCTGTTGCACTTGGGGCGTGCCCGTGCGAAGCTCCTTCCATTTGGCTCCAACGAGCTCGTATGTTCCAAGCGTTCCCGCCGCATTGAACGAGAGGGCGACCTCATGACCGAGCTCGGGGTCCCACACCAGTCCCGAGACAAGGTTCTCAGTCACCGGGCTCGGGCCCGCGATCTCGGTCAAGGCGTACGTGGCGCCGGGCGCGGAGGGTCTCGCCGGGGCGGCCGAAGTACTTCCAGTCAAAAAGAGGAGGACGATCCCGACGCTGACAGCAGTGGTCGTCCACTCGACGATTCGAGGTGAGTACCGGGTTCCAGTCACCGGGAAAACGCCTCCATCTGCTCGGGCTTCTCGAATCTATTCGTTTCCAACTTTGCTCCCCTCATGTAGGAATGACCCAAACCGTGTCCCAGAAATCGAGGACATACACGTCCCGGTTCGACGGATCATAGAACATCCCCTGGACATCCGCCTGCTCGTTGAGGAACACGGAATGTTCGGTATCGCCAGGGGTGATGACCAGTAACTTCTCACTGGACGTGAAAATGAGATGATCGGCGGGGGAGTACGCCAATCCATCCAACTGTTGTCCTGAATGGACACCGATCCGAGTTGCGGTGTTCGTGACGGGATCGATTCCCACGAGGTAACCCCCATAGTGGGTTACTAGTACTTGTTGTCGGCCGGGGTCCCAAACGAGCGAATTCGGATACTCGCCCGCCCCAACCTCGCCGATCCAGTGATAGGTTGAGGCGTTCAGAATCGCGACGTTCCCGCTTCCCCAATTCGCTACGAAGATCTCGTTGTTCGGACCTGCGACGATCGCGCTGGGATCCGCTCCCAGGTTGAATCCCGTCGTAAAGACGTGAACGAGTCGTTCCCCCGAGAAGACCGACACGGTGTTGTCGCAATTCGTGATCAACATCGCCTGGGTCGCTGGATCATACGTCAAGGCAGATGCGCCACAGAATCCGGGATTCTGGAATGTGGAAACAATGGAAGTGCCTTGCAGGACGTAGATGGTCGGTAGCCCACCGTCCGTGACATACATGGATCGATCCGCCGGGTCGTACGCGACGTCGTACGGGTCCGAACCGTCGGGCCCGTGAACATTTGCGAGGAGCTGGCAGGGCGGGGCGTAGATCGATATGAAACCGTAGGCCGGGAAGCCCTGGCCGCCAATGACCCCACCGCTCGCCACGTACAGATCATGGTCCGCCGGGTCGTACGCGCCGAACATCGGCCAGACGTAGTTTGTGTCGCCGGGATTCGGCGTGGAGCAGTTCGTGATCGGATGGAGGCCGGAACTCGCCACGGAGTAGTCGGCGGTATTCAGTGGGAGAGTTCCCGTGTTTCGCGCGAGATCAATCGGGCCGCCGGCGGTTCCAGAAGCCCCAAGCGCCGCCGTGGAGGATGACGTCCACGCCAGCAGGGTGACCAGTATGGCGACGGCCCCGAGTCGACCGATAGAATATCGGGCCCGCTGTTGTGTGCGAACGCCCGCGTCCCATCGCCGGCGCGCGAGAAGGTTTCGCATCGTTCCGAGAATGAAGGCTATGCCATAAAGGCGGGTCAATGCGCCGATTTCTCGACCTCTTTCCGAATTTGCGTCAGTCGAATCGTTGGATGCTCTGCAAGAAACATCCCACCACGACCCGTGCTCGCCAGATCGAAGTGCAGGACGGTGACTACAGAATTTGTCGCCGCACGCTCCCACCGTGCTCCTAAAACCAATTTGACCGCGATGCGCTACGGGCGTCGAGGCACTGTGGCGTCGAAAATCCATTCACGGCGCGCCCTTCATGCTATCCTCTTGGGAACTGCGGTAGCTGCCGTAGCGCTGGTTCTCCTGATTGTTTTGATCGTCCCATTCCCGGGGACTGTCACGCTCGACGGCAGCTTTCGACTCAGCTATCCAGCGGGCCTTGCGAATATTTCTTGGAGGACTGCGGGGTCCGTTCAATTCTTGTGGGGCGCACCTTCCCACCTTCCGGCGATTGTGGGGAGCGTGGGGGTGGTGTCTGAATCGAACGGAACGACGATGTACTCGCAATCGGGTCTCACTGGGCGAGGCGAGTTCGTGGCACTCGCGGGCCTCGTCTATCGATTCTCTTCGACCGGCGGAAGCGGAGGCGGAATCAGTGTTGAGTGGACCGAGACTTACATGATGAATTCTCCGATCCTTGACTGAACTTCGCCCCCGAATCTAACGAGGCTAGTAAACACCTGGTCCCACCCCCGCTCGCTGGATTCGCCCTCTTGGAGAAATAATTCAGTCTCAGTTCCCGTCCACTTTGAAAATATTCGGAACTAAGATATACGTCATTCACGTCGCCCCCCTGCTATGTTGCGACGTGTAACGGCGGCGCTGGTGGTCGTGTTGATGGTGAGCTTCGGCTTTGTGACGGGATTCGGAGGCGCGGCAGCCGCCGAAATCGCGGCCGTCGAAGGATCAGTGTTCCACACCAACATACAGTCGGTCTTCCTCGGAGCGACGTTCAATCCTGCACAACTACCGCCCGGGAGCTGCGGAGTTCTCAGCTGTTACACTCCTCAAGAGATTCAAGACGGCTACAATTATGGGCCTGCGTACGCGGCTGTAGGTGGCTACGCCAATGCGGGCGCCGGACAAACGATCGTTATCTTCGATGCGTTTGGCGACCCGACCGTGGCCAGCGACCTTGCCACATTCGATGCGACGTTTGGTCTGCCCTCGGCAAACCTGAACGTTATCTGTCCAGCAGGATGCCCAACTGTCGACCTGACGAATGCTGACGAGGTCTCTTGGACCCACGAGATCGCGCTGGACACCCAATATAGCCATGCGATGGCGCCGGCGGCGAAGATCGATCTGGTTGTCGCCTGGAACGACTCGAACTCGAACATCGCTTTCGCGGAAGAGTACGCGCTGCAGCACCATCTGGGCCAGATCTGGTCCCAGAGCTTCGGTTCACCGGAGTGCAGCTTCGCCCCAGGTGCGAGTTCCCCTTGGTTCCAAGAGAACAACCGAATCTACGCGCAGGCAGCCGCTGAAGGAATCACGATGTTCGCCTCGGCTGGTGACCTCGGGGCTCAGTTCCTGTGCCCCACGAATTCGGCTTCCTACCCGGCCGACAATCCACTCGAAATTGGCGTCGGGGGAACGTTCTTGGACCTCAGCTTTGCCCCGGGTGCAACGGTCGCGAGTCCCTTGGATTCGGCTCCCGCCACGTACGGCTATGAAACCACGTGGAACGACTTCGAGAACGCCACGCTGGCCGCGGACGGGCTGATTTTCGGAGTCACGGGTGGAGCGCCGAGCCAGTACTTCGCAGCCCCGTGGTACCAGGCAATCAATCGGATTACGCCGTACACTTGTGCGGGCGAGACGCCGTCCATCTGCTCCGCAGGGACGCCCTACCATCCGACCGGGCGGGTCGACACCGATGTCTCGTACAACGCAGGGGTGGATGGCGGAGTGCTGACGTACTACAGCACGATTCCGTCCCAGACGGGCTACTATATCACGGGCGGAACGAGCGCGGGCTCACCCCAATGGGCCGCGATCACGGCGATCGCCGACCAGTTGCACCACCGCAGCGCGGGCAACTTCGCTCCGCTGCTCTACCTGCTCGGCTTTACCGGTGGGCTGCACGACATCCGCGTCGGGTCGAACGCCTTCGAGCCTGGCACCGGTTTCCAGGCGACGCGGGGCTACGACGCACCGACGGGGATGGGTACCCCGAATGTGGGGAACTTGATCTGGTTCATCTAAGCCGGTTTCCACCGCAGTGCGGGAATCCTCCGCCCGCTCTGCGAACCCTTTCCTGTTTTTTTCCTCTGATCTGGGGTACTCTTCGTTCGAGGGTGCCGATTTGGGGGCGTCTCCTTACGAGTGGTCTTCCCGCGACACGGTCTTTATCTGCGCGACGCAGGCTAATCTCCTAGGCCGGTCGCAGAGCGCACCAGTCATCCAGGGGAAGTACATCGAGTGACGGTTTTCATCGCGGCCGAAGGACTCACTCGAACATTTTCCGCGAGCCGCCCCGCGGTGGAAGATCTCACTTTCCAGATCCAGCGGGGCGAGATCTTTGCGCTCCTGGGGCCGAATGGCGCCGGCAAGACCACGACCATCCGTCTGCTGGCCGGACTGATCTCCCCGACTTCCGGGGCCGTGTACGTCGACGGAATGGATCTACGCGATGCGGCCCAGCTGACCGAGGTCCACCGCCGTATCGGGATTCTACCGGAAACGCCGGGACTTTACGAGTCGCTGACCGCCTACCGCAATTTGCAGTTCTTTGGGCGCTTGAATTCGATGGCCCCGGCGGACCTCGAGCGTCGCATCCATCAGTTGCTGGAAGAGTTCGAGCTCTGGGACCGCCGGGACGAGCGTATCTCCACCTTCTCGAAGGGAATGAAGCAAAAGGTGGCAATCGCGCGCGCGATGCTGCACGACCCCGAGTGTTTCATCCTGGACGAGCCGATCTCGGGGCTCGACCCGGAAGCCGCGAAAGTCGTCCGCGACTACATCATCCGACTCCGATCGCAAGGCCGTACTATTCTTCTTTCGACCCACAACTTGGACGACGCGGATCGCTTGAGTGACCGAGTGGCGGTGTTACGAAGTCGCCTGCTCGCCCTCGATTCGCCGGCCGAGCTCAAGCGACGCCTCTTTCGACCGACGATCGACTACCAGTTCGTATCGCTGGATGATGCCACGACCGCGGCCGTCCGATCGTTCCCGTCGGTTCGAGACGTCCGACGGTCTGGGAACCAGCTATTCGTTCAGCTCGACGACCCGGACCGAGACAATCCGGCACTCCTTGCCATGCTCATTGGGCGGGGCGCCCACGTCCAATACGTCGAGCGAACCGCCCACTCGCTCGAGGAAGTGTATCTCAAGCTCGTGGACGACGATAAGGCCCAGCGGTCAACGTCAGTTCCGCTTGCGTCGGGGGCGGTCGCATGAGGCGAGCGATCGTCTGGGAAATCGTCCGGAAGGATCTCGCCGAGCTACACGGGAACCGCTACGTCTGGTCATCGATCTTCGTGCTGCCCGTCTTCCTATTGTTGGACGCCACCCTGACCGCGACCTCCGGGGGATCGAACGTTGGCACGGGTGTCCTCATCGGATCGTCGCTGTTGTTGCTCACGCCGGCGCTCATTTCTGTGGTGATTGCGGCTCCTGGGATTGTTCAAGAGAAGACGAACCGGAGTCTCGAGCCGCTGCTCGCGACGCCGATCTCGGATACCGAACTCATGTGGGGAAAGGCGGTGGCTCCCCTCATTCCAGCGCTAGCGGCGAACTATCTCTCGTTCACCGCGTTCATCCTCCTGGTCGATTCGCTCGCAACTTCGGCTGGCCACGCTCCGCCGCTCCCGAATGTCGCGGTCTTGTTCGATATGTTCGTGGCGGGAACGCTGCTCGGGTTTCTGGCGACCTTTGCGACGCTGATCATTTCTTCCCGAATGAAGGAAGTGCGGACAGCCCAGCAGTTTTCCATGTTGGTGGTCTTGCCGGTCTTTGTCGCTCTGGTCGCCGTGATCGCATTCGTAGGAGACACTCTGCCCGCCTTGATCGCTATCTCCGGCATCCTACTGCTCGCCGTGGCCACCGTTGCACGGCTCGCGGTACGGACATTTCACCGCTCGACGATTCTCGTGAACTGGGTTTGAATCACGGCCGGCTCTGCGCAACGCGAAGCATTTTCCGTGCGTTCGAGTTCGAGGAGCTAGTCCGTTCGGTTCGGAAGGGATGGTGAGGCGAACGTGAGCCCGAGTGCGAAACGAGTGCGCGTGGTAGACTCTCACACCGGCGGCGAGCCGACACGCGTGATCGTCGCGGGTGGGCCGACGCTCGGGTCGGGATCGATCGGCGAGCGGCTCCATCGACTCGCAACCGCCAACGATGAGTTCCGTACCTCGATGGTGGGCGAACCGCGGACTGCGGAGGCCACGGTAGGCGCCCTGTTGTGCGACCCCGAGGACTCCGCAAACGCGACGGGCGTGATATTCTTTGATTCGGCCGGTTATCTGGGCATGTGCGGACACGGGACGATCGGAGTGATCGCAACTCTCGCCTTCCTTCGGCGTATCCAACCCGGCGCGCATGCCATCGAAACACCCGTCGGAGTCGTACGCACCGAATTGCACCCTGACGGCTCTGTTACTTTCATTAACGTTCCGAGCTACCGCACGCAGCGATCGGTCTCGGTCTCCCTGCCGAAGGCGGGCGACGTCGTCGGGGATATTGCGTGGGGTGGGAACTGGTTCTTTCTCGTGGAGAACTCACCCGTACCGCTCGTATCGGAGCGAATTCCCGAATTGATGAGTCTGACCCTCGCGATTCGCAAAGCCCTACGTGCGGCAGGAGTCCGGGGCGCGGGCGGCGAGCCGATCGAGCACGTCGCGCTGTATGACGAACGGCATCGAAGTTCGGGTACCGACAGTCGGAATTTCGTCTTGTGCCCCGGCGGGGCGTATGACCGCTCTCCCTGCGGGACCGGGACGAGTGCCCGATTGGCGTGCCTGTTCGCCGACGGCCGCATCGCGTTGGACGAGCCGTACTGGCAAGAGAGTATCATCGGCAGCCGTTTCGAAGGGCGCGTCGTCGAGGTCCAGGGCGATCGCGTCATTCCTCGCATCACCGGTTCGGCCCACGTCGTCGCGGAGTCGGAACTTGTCCTGGATCCAAGCGACCCGTTCGGGCATGGATTTGCGCCGGAGCGTGGGTCGCCCCTGGGACTAGATCGTACACCGGGGTGAGATCGGGATGGATTGGTCTGGAGTACTCCCGGCTGTTACCACTCCGTTTACCCCAACTTTCGAGATCGACGGGCCGTTGTTTGTTCGACAAGTGAATTGGCTCGCGGCGAATGGGATCGACGCGTTTGTTCTCCTCGGTTCCTTGGGGGAGGGGGCGACGCTAGAGTTTTCCGAGAAATGCGGGCTCCTCGAGCTCGGGCGGAGCACCATCCCGCGCAGCCGCCGTCTCATCGCAGCGATCTCGGCCCTACGAACGACGGAGGCGGTCGCGTTCGCCGAGCGAGCGGCCGAAATCGGTTGCGATGGACTGATGGTGCTCCCCCCGTACGTCTATCGAGGCGACTGGGGCGAGATTCGTGCGCATGTCGAAACGATCCTTCGCGCGACGGATCTGCCGGCACTGCTCTACAATAACCCCTCCGCGTACGGAACGGACTTCCTAACGACTCAGATTGAGGAGCTGGCCCGGTCGAATCCGAATCTCGAGGCTGTAAAGGACTCGACGGGCCAGCCCGAACGGATATCGGAGCTCGTACTCCGAATGAGGTCCCGACTGCAGATGCTCGTCGGGATCGACGAGGTTGTCTTGCCGGGGGTCAACGCCGGAGCGACTGGGTGGGTGGCGGGCCTAGCGAACGCGATGCCCCGGGAGTCAGTGGACCTCTATCAGTCGTGCCGTGAAGGACCGGTCGAAAGGGCCCGATCCGACTTCGAATGGTTCCTCCCACTCCTACGGTATGACTCCGAAGTCAAATTTGTACAGCGTATCAAATGCCTAGCGGAGTTGCTTGGAGTCGGCTCTGCTCGTGTTCGAGTGCCTCGCCGAGAACTAACCGCCGAGGAGCGATTAGAGACCGAGAGGGTCCTCCAGTCGGTACAGGCTCACTGGCCCACTTCCATACGACATTCCACTCCATTCCCTGCCTGACGGCGATTAACGAACGACGAAAGCTTCCCCCTCCAAGCGAGCCGGCAGCGCGGAGCAAAAGCACGTCGTTCCGAACCCGGCTTGTTAGTCTAAACATGGCCCGGAAGTAGGGAATTGCGGGAGGACTCGCTTATTTTCTTCTAGGTAGATGGCACCTCATGGTACTCCGCGCCAAGGACATCATGGAGTCGCCGGTGCTCACTGTCGATGAGAACACGGATGCACTCACCTGCGCCCAAGCGATGGTCGAACATCACAAGGGATACGCCATCGTCGTACGCGACGGAAAAATGCTGGTGGGAATCCTAACTGAGTGGGATTTCCTCGAAAAGATCGTCGCGCCGTCCGTGGATCCCCGGTCGATGCGGGTCCAGGCGCTAGCGACGCAGTCGATTCATTCGTGCGCCCCCGACACTCCGACCGATGAGGTCGTGTCGAAGATGGCGTCGCTCGGGATCCGTCGCATGCTGGTGCGCTCGGGGGACCAGGTGGTGGGGATCATCACCTCCCGAACGATTCTCTCTCACTTCAGGGAGTACGTCGACAAGATCTCGGCGGAGATCGCAGGCTACGGGTCGGTCACGAGTCCCTAGGAATCGACCGGGATGAATTTGGAGTCAGGCCGGGGCCCGGCCTAACGGGGGGACCGCTTCGGCGACGCTCGTGCAGTACAAGTGGCTCGTCCTCTCCAACACGACGATCGCGACGCTGATGGCGTCGATCGACATCAACATCGTTCTCATCTCACTGCCGACCATCGGCCGCGAGCTACCCCAGACCACGCCGACGCTGCTCTTGTGGATCCTGATCGGTTACTCCCTCCTCACGGCCGTAGTCCTCCTGAACTTCGGTCGCCTGAGCGACATGTTCGGTCGCGTTCGACTTTACGTGCTGGGATTCGTGATTTTCACGGCCGGATCGTTGCTCTGTGGATTCTCTCAAACAGGAATCGAGCTGGTCGGCTTCCGCCTGGTCCAAGCAATCGGGGCGGGGTTCCTATTCTCGAATTCGGCCGCGATCATCACGGACGCGTTCCCGCCGAACGAACGAGGTCGGGCGCTGGGTGTCAACCAGGTTTCGATCGTGGTAGGAGCCGTCGCCGGGTTGGTCATCGGCGGGGTCATCACTTCCACGATCGGATGGCGGTGGATCTTCTTCGTCAACGTTCCGATTGGGATCATTGCGACCATCCGAGCCCGGATCGACCTCCGAGAGCTGGTCAAGCGCGAGGAGCACCCGCACATCGACTGGTTGGGCAACATCCTATTCGCGGCGGGTTTGTCGAGCATCCTTCTCGGGGTAACGCTCGGAGCCCTGGGTCAACTCTCGACGGTGGGAGAGGTTGCTAGCGTGGTATTCGGCGTCGCAATGCTCGCGGCCTTCGTATACGTGGAATCCCGAGTCGCTTTTCCAATGCTCGATCTATCGCTACTCCGAAATCGGCAATTCTCATCCTCCGTCTCGGCCATCTTCTTCAATGCGCTCGCACGCGGCGCCTACACTTTTGTCCTTGTTTTCTACCTGCAAGGTCCGCCACGGTATCTGAGTCCGTTTACGGCCGGTCTCTATCTCATTCCAGTTTCGGCGTCCCTCGCCGTTGTAGGCCCCATCAGTGGGTGGCTCTCAGATCGATATGGTCCCCGTCCGTTCCTGATCGCCGGATTGCTCGTTTCCGCTGCAGGGTTCTTGTGGCTCTCCACGATCGGGCCAACAGAATCTTTCCTGCAATTGACCCCGCCCCTCGTTCTTGCCGGCGCGGGAATGGGTCTTTTTGCCGCACCCAACCGAGCCGCCATGATGACGGCGGCCCCACCCGCGCAACGTGGAGTAGCTTCGGGGATCGGGACGACGCTTCTGAACACGGGCTCCACCCTATCTCTCGGGCTCACGCTCGTCATCATGGCCTCGGTCATGCCCCGAGCGGCGATCCAGGCGATCCTAGTCGGGGCGCCGATTCCCGGCGGTGGGATGAGCATCGCCGCCGGCTTCCTCTCGTCGATCCACGTGGTCTTCCTAGTTTCCGCCTGTCTGATTCTTACGGCGTTGATCCCCACGCTCTTGCGCGGGAAGACGCCGGCCCCCTCGGCGGTGATGGAAACGGTAGACTCCGACTGAGCGGGGGGAAAAGCGGAATCTCTTTCAAGCGGCCCGGATTGTTGCAGGTCGACCGGGATGACGATAGACGAGCTAACGACGCTGGCGGTCGCGGCGAGCTGGGCCGCCGTCGTAGGAACGATCGTCCTGATGTACTGGCAAACGCGCCAGGCCCAAAAGCTGAATTCCGGGAACGCCGTCATCGCGCTCCGCGAGCAGTTCGACAAGGCGGACATGCGCCGGTCGCGGCGTCGACTTGCGCATGGGCTCCTTAGCGGAGACGCGAACACACCCGTACCGTTCGACATCGCTCGGTTCTTCGAGCTGATCGGATACCTGACGCACCGCGGCATTCTCGAAGATACCCTCGTGTGGGACGCGTTCGGTGGTTGGATCACCTCGTATTACGTCTGCATGCGATCCCCCGTTGACCGCATTGGAAATGCTCGGAACGAGTTCCGCGACCACCTGATCTTCGGCGAATTCGAGTGGCTCAACAATCGAATGGTAACACTCGACTCGTTGCGGCTCGGGGGCCCAATTCCTCCGATGGAAGAGCTTGTCCAGGACGGCCGTATGATGCTAGGGCACGAGTCGAAGATGGACGACCTGAGCGACTAAGCCCTCGCCGGGAAACTAGAATCGCGCGATACTTCCCGTCTTGAGCGCGCGGCGCTCGAAGGTGGTCCACAGGCCAATCGCGAGTCCGTAGCCCGCCACGGCTGAGAGCCCCACCGCGCCCCACAACGGCCACAACTGCGGGAGCCCGCCTCCGGAAAGACTGGCCCGGATCGCGGCGATTCCCCACGTCAACGGAAGCGCATCGCCCGCTATCTGCAAGGGTAGGGGCAATACGCTGACCGGAAAATTGGCGCCCGAGAGTAGAAGGCCGATGAACAGGAAGATATTCGCCAAGATGAGCGAAGTGCGTAGGTACAACGCGACGCCTCCCAGGAGGAGGCCGAATCCTACCATCGCAAACGCGGTCAGCACGATCGACACGGCCAGCGCCCAGCCGCTTCCGGTCGCGATCGGCGCGTGAAAGATCACGATCGCGTAGCTGAGCGCGACGGTGACCGTCACCAACGAGATCAGGATGGGGAGCAGCCCCCGACCGAAGTAGAGCGCGAACCGGCTTGCCGGCGAGACGAGGAGGTGCTCCATTGTCCCGATCTGTTTTTCGTTGTCCGTGGTCTGACAGACCGAAAAGACACTCGAGTACGTGACGGTGGCGACCGCGTTCCCAACGGCCACGAAGGCAATCTCGGAGGCGGTGCCGCCGCCGAGGATGACGACGAACGCGAAGAAGGCCATTTGCGTCAACGGAATGACAAAGATCGTTCCGAGGACGAAGTCGAGGCGCATGAATCCCAGCGTCGTCCGGGGAGCGATGAGCGCATTCGTCCAGAGCGTGCGCCAGAAGGAGGTCGTGTAGGCTTGAGTCATCGACGGCCTCCCTAGTAATCACTCAGGTTTCCCGATTCGAGCACGTGCCGTTCGACACGATGGAATACCGACCCAGCGATGGCCAGGTAGACCGCGGTGGTGGCAATGGCTCCCGCTATGTCACCCCAGAATCCCCACGCTAGACCCGGGTAGCCGGGGATTGACGCGTAGCGTAATGCGTCGAGGGCCCACGTCGGAGGGAAGATAAGTGAAAACGGATTGGACCAGAACGGAAGTAGCACGATCGGGAACGTGCAACCCGTCCCGATATAGAACGCGAATTCTCCGATGTTCTGAACGAACCCAGCATATCGGGTGTAGACGTACGCCGCGGCAAAAACGACGCCCACGGCCGCCAGCGTCAGAAGCACGAATATGAACAGAATCACGAAGACGAGCGGGTTCCCGATTGGCGGGGGCGCCCCGTACGCAGCGAGGATCACCACGTAGACGATCCCCATCCCAATGAGGCCGGAGATCACGTTCCAGATGACGCGACCCATCACGACGTAAACGTAGGGGGTCGGCGCCTGGAGCGTGGGCTCCAGGGTGCCGAACTCCCGATCCTGACCCGTCGCCCACCCGCTCCCGTAGAGGGTCTGGCCCCACATGCTCATCATGCCGGCCCCCAACAACGCATACAGCACAAAGTACGGGCCCGAACCCACGAACAGCTCGAACGCTACTAGCCCAAAGATGACCGGTGCGATCATCGAAGGGATGAGCCACTGCGGGTCTGCCATGAAGGTGAGCAGCGAGAGTCGGAGCGCCGCCATTGTCGAGCGACGGCGGGAAACTTCGGCATGTCCCATTCAGCTCGCCTCCTCTTCCACGAGGTCGAGATAGACGTCCTCGAGCGAGGTTCGTCGCTCGTGCAGCCCCAGTTCGGGGTGAGCGCCCAGCGACGCCTGGACGTCGGCCAGCGACGTTTCGAGGGTTCGAACTCGCATCGTCAGTCGAGTACGCGGACCGAACTCCTCGGTCGCAATTTTCGAGATTCCGGGAAGAGCACGCAGCGCCGCGATCTCGGAATCTTCGAACCCATACGCTTCGACCTCGAAAGTGCGATCGCCTCCGACGAGACGCCGAAGGCCCGCGACCGTATCGTTGCCTACGATCCGGCCCTTCGATAAGACCGCGATTCGCTGGCACAGTTCTTCGGCCTCGAACATGTAGTGGGTGGTGAGGAAGATCGTTACGCCCTCGGTGATCAGACTGCGTACGAGCTTGCGAGTCTCTCGCGCGCTCTTGGGGTCGAGCCCAATGGTCGGCTCATCCAAAAACAAGAGCTCGGGCCGGTGCAGGATCCCCCGACCCAAGTGGAGCTTCTGCTTCATCCCCCGCGAAAACTCCTCGACCCGGCGATCGGCGGCGTCCGTCAGTCCGACCCGTTCGAGAACTTCCTGGATTCGGGTATCCCGTTCATGGACTGGAATACCATAGAGGTCCGCGAAGTAGCGCAGATTCTCCCGGGCGCTGATGCGCGTGTAGAGGCCGCGCTCTCCGCCGAGCACGAGGCCGATCCGAGGGCGAAGGGTTGCCGCTTCTCGAGTTACGTCTAAGCCGAGGACCTTGGCCGAACCACTCGTCGGTAGTAGCAGCGTGGACAGGATCTTGACGAGGGTGGTCTTACCTGCTCCGTTGGGTCCCAGAAGTCCGTATATTTCGCCCGCTCGGACTGAAAGGTCTACCCCTCGCAGCGCCTCGGTACGCGTGACCTCATTGAAGAGGAATCCTTTGCGAGAATCGAAGACTCGAGTGATACCCCGAGTCTCGATGACCGGTTTTTCGCTCATTTTCTATCAAGAGTGCGGCGCCACGCGGACACTCCTACAAATAGGTCTCTCTCCCGCGTGAATTGGCGCTCCACGAGGAATCCGCGATGGGCTCGAGCGACAACCGCTGGGATACGGCTGACCTCTCCAAGGGTTGAATCGACGCGGAAGTCATCTCATTTTCCGGTAGAAAGCCATCGCGTTCCTCTAATCTTATAAGAGACGCACCGCTCGCGCTCTCCCGGAGTGTCGGTGGCCGAATCTTCCGCATCAAATCCGGAGGTCGAGAGCCCGACGACCTCCACGCTTCCGCCGGGTCGGCTACTCGATGCCTATCGCTTCATGGTGCTGGCCCGGGTCGTCGACGAACGGTGTCTCACTCTCCAGCGGCAAGGGCGGATCGGGTTCTACGTCCCGATGCAAGGCCAGGAGGCGGCGCAGGTCGGCGCGGCGTGCGCGCTAGACCCGGCGGATTGGATTTTCCCGGCCTACCGCGAACTGGGTCTCGCGCTGGTGCGCAAGGTGACTCTTCTCGAACTCTTCGACCAATTCATCGGGAACTCCGGGGACGTGTTGAAAGGGCGGCAGATGCCGAATCACTATGGGTACCGCAACCGCAACTTCGTGGTCGCCTCGTCCCCAATCGGCACGCAGATCACCCAGGCCGTTGGGGCAGCGATGGCGGCGCAACGTAAGGGCCAACCGATCATTACCGCCTCTTTCTTTGGAGACGGGGCCACGAGTTCGAATGACTTTCACGCCGGTATGAACTTCGCCGGGGTCTTCCGAGTTCCCACGATTTTCTTCTGTCAAAATAACCAGTGGGCAATTTCACTACCACGGGAAAAGCAAACCCGAAGCGCCACATTGGCCGAGAAGGCGAGCGCCTACGGCTTCCCGGGTGTCGTGGTCGATGGGATGGACCTTCAGGCCGTTTTCGCCGCCGTGACGGAAGCTCGCCAACGGGCGATGGGCGGCGAGGGTCCGACGCTCATCGAGGCCCAAGTGTACCGGATGGGGCCGCACTCGACCTCGGACGATCCGAGACGCTACCGCACGGAAGCAGAGTTGCAGCAATGGAAGGAAAGGGACCCGATCGCCCGAATGAAGCATCTTCTGATTACGTCTGAGGTCCTCACCGAACAGGCCGACCAGGAGGTCTGGGAGGTTGCGAAGGCCGACGTGAACGCGGCACTCAAACAAGCCGAAGCGACGGGTCCGCTGGATCCGTTCTCATTTCTGGATGATGTGCTGGCTCATCCGACTCCGCAACTCGCCGCAGAGCGTGAAGAACTAGAGCGGCTCGTCAAGGAAGGAGTGGTCAAACCATGACGGAACTGACCTTGGTTCAAGCCGTCAATCGCGGACTGCACGAGGCATTGGAACAGGATCCCGATGTGCTCCTCCTCGGTGAAGATATCGGCGTCAACGGAGGGGTGTTCCGCGCCACGGAGGGTCTGCTCAAAGAATTTGGTGCGGAACGAGTTATCGACACTCCGCTCTCAGAGTGCGGGATCGTTGGAACGGCGATCGGGATGGCGCTCTACGGACTCAAACCGGTCGCCGAGATCCAATTCCTAGATTTCATCTATCCCGCCTTCGACCAGATCGTTAGCGAGCTCGCCAAGTTCCGCTACCGCTCGGGCGGTCAGTATCCGTGCCATGTGGTGATCCGCGCGCCGTACGGCGGTGGCGTCAAAGGCGGTCTCTACCACTCTCAGAGCTCGGAGGCTTACTTCGCGCATACCGCGGGGCTCAAGGTCGCGATTCCGTCGACTCCGGCCGATGCGAAGGGACTGCTGCTCACCGCGATCCATGACGAGGACCCGGTGATCTTCCTGGAGCCGAAGCGGATCTATCGGTCGGTGACCGGTGAGGTTCCCGATGGTGATCATCGTGTGCCATTTGGCGAGGCCCGGGTCGCGCGGGAAGGCACCGATGTTACGGTCCTTGCTTACGGCGCCATGATTCCCCTCTGTCTCCAAGCGGCCGAGGCGCTCGCAGCGGACCAGGTCTCCGCTGAAGTGATCGATCTGCGAACGCTCGTCCCGTTGGACGAAGCGGCAGTTCTATCCTCGGTCGAGAAGACCGGCCGAGCGGTGATCGTGCACGAGGCGCCCCGGTTCTGCGGTTTCGGAGCGGAGTTGGCGGCGATCCTCGCCGAGAAGGCGCTCTACTCACTGAAGGCGCCTATTGCTCGAGTCACGGGTTACGACACCCCGTTCCCGTACGCGCTCGAGCACCTGTACCTCCCCACAGCCGAACGCATCGCGCACCAGATTCGAGCGACCGTCGCGGCCGGGTGAGGACGAGGACATCCATGGTCTACGAATTCCGGCTTCCCGACATCGGCGAGGGCGTGGCCGAGGGCGAAGTCGTACAGTGGTTCGTCAAGCAGGGCGACATCGTCCAAGAAGACGCCCCCCTCGTGTCCGTGTTGACCGACAAGGCCAACGTCGAAATTCCTTCACCGAAAGCGGGCCGGATCGTGCAATTGCACGCCGCGGTCGGAGAGAAGGTGAAAGTTGGGGGCTTACTCGTCTCGATCGAAACGGCTGGGGACGCACCCGCGAGCCCAGCAGCTCCCGCTCCTCCGGCAGCACCCACTCGAGCCGAATCCGCCGGCGCACCTCCCGCAACTCCACCCGCGAGTCCCGCTGCCAAGCAAGAAGGCGGAGAAGGTCCTGGGGCGCCATCTGCGGCGGCCTCAACGGGCGGCCGCGCGCTCGCATCTCCGTACCTCCGAAGATTGGCGGCCGAGCGAGGTATCGACCTTTCCTCTGTGCGTGGTTCCGGACCCGGGGGCCGAATAGTCGAAGCCGACCTCCAACAGAAACCCGCGGCACCCGCCCCACCTCCGTCACCGTCCCCGGGAAAGGCGGAAGTTCCGCCAACGGCCAAGATGCCGGCGGAGAAGCCGTCGGCACCCGTTGCGGGGGGTGCGCCACCCACGACGGAACGCGCCGAAGTCCTGGAACGGATTCCGATTCGAGGGATCCGACGCGTCATCTTCGAGCACATGGCGGAAGCGACTCATCGGGCGGCCCACTTCACCTACGTCGAGGAGGTCGATGTGACCGAACTCGTTCGATTCCGGGACCGCATGGCCAAACACGTCGAGAAGGACGGGCTGCGCTTGTCCTATCTTCCATTCGTTATCAAAGCCGTGATTGCGGGGTTACGCGCCAACCCTCGCATGAACGCCACGGTCAGCGAGGAATCTCAGGAACTCATCGTCCACTCGACCTACAACATCGGGATCGCGACGGCGGCCCCGGAGGGCCTTCTCGTCCCTGTTTTGCATCATGCCGAACAGCGCAGTGTGACCCAGCTGGCCCGTGAAATCCAGGAACTCTCCGAAAAAGCGCGAGCGGGCCGTTTGGATCGAGCCGAAATGATGGGCGGAACCTTCACCATCACAAGCCTCGGAGCCCTCGGTGGCATTCTCGCCACGCCGATTCTCAACTACCCCGAAGTGGCCATCCTCGGCGTTCACAAGATCGCGCGCCGCCCGGTCTACCGGCCGGACGGTCAGCTTGGACCCGCCGACCTGATGAATCTCTCCCTCTCGCTCGACCATCGAGTGCTGGATGGGATCGTCGCGGCCCAGTTCATGGCGGTGGTGAAGGCGGGACTCGAGGAGCCGCATCAGTTGTTCGCCGAGCTCGCATGACGACGGCGAGCGAGATAGTTCCCCTGCCCTACCAACCCGAGGACGTGCGCTCGGTCCTCGGCCCTGACTGGGAGGCGCGCCTCCGGACGGCGTATCGCTGGATGATACTAGGGCGGACGCTCGACACCCGGATGACCGCCCTGCAGCGACAAGGACGAGTTGGTTTCTATGGCGCCGCGACCGGCCAAGAGGCCGTGAATGTTGGCGCCGGGCTTACCACCGTTCCGGATGACTGGGTGTTTCCGGGCCTGCGGGAGCAACTGATCGCGCTAGTCCGCGGCCACGCGCTCGTCGAGTATGCGAGTCACCTATTCGCCACAGACCTAGATCCGGCGCGCGGACGGCAAATGCCGTGCCATCCAACGGCGCAGCCGGTCCGGTATGTCTCGATGTCATCGGTCATCGGGACTCAGATCTCCCAAGCCGTAGGCGCCGCCTACGCGATCAAGCACAAGCGGGCGCCGGGCGTTTCCGTCGCCTTCTTCGGAGATGGCGCCACGTCCGCGAACGACTTCCACGCCGGTCTCAACTTCGCCGCAGTCTGGAAAGTGCCGATCGTGTTTTGCTGCACGAACAACCAATGGGCGATCTCCAACCCAGTGTCGAATCAGACGCATGTGGCTACGCTCGCAGAAAAATCCCGCGAGTACGGTATGCCGGGGAAACGAGTGGATGGAACGGATCTCGTCGCGGTCATGGGCTGGCTCCATGCCGCGCTCGAGCGCTCCCGCGGCGGAGAGGGCCCGACGCTCCTGGAGTACGTTGTCTATCGCATGACCGCCCATTCCACGTCGGACGATCCGAAACGATACCAACCGGCCGATTGGGCGACCCAAGCCGAGGCCCACGATCCGGTGCGACGGCTCGAGCTGTGGCTCGCGGAACACGAATTGATGGAGGAAGGCGAGCGAAGTGCCATCGCAACCGAGGTCGACGATCAGGTGCGCGCCGCGATCGCGGTCGCCGAATCCCAGCCGCCCCCCGATCCGGCGTCGCTCCTCGAAGACGTATTGGCCCCGTTGGCCGCCCCACCGGGTCTCGGCACGGGAGGCTGAACGGATGGCCGGCACCTACGCTCGGAGTACTGGAACTCTCGTTATCGGTGGTGGACCCGGCGGATATGTCGCGGCGATCCGACTCGGACAGCTTGGTCAGAAGACGCTACTCGTTGAGCGAAAGGAGCTGGGCGGCGAGTGCCTGAATCGCGGATGCATTCCTTCCAAGGCCCTGATCCATTCCGCTCAACTCTATCACGAACTGCGCGAGCAGGGAGCCGAGATTGGGGTCGTGACACCTCAGGTATCCTTCGACCTCGAGCAGGCGCAACGATGGAAGGACACCGTGGTCGCGAAAGAGCGACAAGGCGTTGCTTCGCTGCTCAAGTCGGCCGGCGTCCAAGTCCTTCCGGGTGAGGCACGGTTCACCGGACCCAAATCGGCCGAGCTCGTGGCCCCCGACGGCGGAAGCGAACGGATCGACTTCGAATCCGCGATCATCGCCACCGGGGCAACGCATTCCGTTATTCCCGGGTTCGAACCGGACGGGACGGACGTCGTGAATGCGGACCAATTGCTGGGACTCCGGCGGCTGCCAAGTTCGCTGCTCGTCCTGGGCGGCGGCGTCAGCGGCTGCGAGCTCGGCGAATTCATGGCGCAAGTGGGTGTCTCGGTCACGATCGTCGAGCTTCTGCCCCAGATCTTACCCGGACTCGAGTCGGACTTATCGCTGGAACTCACTCGCGCATTGACGAAACTTGGGATCACGATCCGCACCGGTACGAAGGCGCTCGGATTGACCCTCGACTCGAGCGGAGTTCAGTTGGAGATAGATGCCGGCGGATCGCGGGAGCGGTTGAAGGCCGACCAACTATTCCTTACCGTGGGCAAGCGACCCGCTACGAAAGGGCTCGGCCTGGAAGAAGCCGGGGTCGACTCCGATGGAAAGGCCGGCTTTGTTCCTGTCAACGACCGGCAGCAAACGAATCAGTCGCACATCTTTGCCGTCGGGGACGTCTGCCGCCCGCCGATGCTCGCTCACAAGGCGTATCGCGAAGGCACAGTGGCCGCCGAGGTCATTGCGGGTCACCCCACTCGATTCCAATTCCAGGCCATGCCGTCGGTCGTTTTCACGACTCCGGAAATAGCTTCCGTCGGCTACACACTCGCGGAAGCTCCTCGTCACGGATATCCAACGGCGCGAGAGGTTCGTTTCCCGTACGCCGCCCTCGGACGAGCGCATGCCGCCCACGCGACGACGGGTTGGGTGAAGCTCGTCGGCGATGATGCGACCGGCCTTTTGGTGGGCGTCCATGCGGTGGGAGCTCAGTGCGGAGAATTCATTGCGGAGGCCGCTCACGCGATCGAGATGGGCGCCACGGTCCGCGATCTTGCGGGTACGATCCATCCCCACCCCACATTCTCCGAGACGCTCGGCGAAGCCGCATTGTTGTGGCTCGGAGAGCCGATGCATGTAGCGCGCAGGACGGTTGATGTCCGACGTCCGTGAGTGGGGCCTACGCGAATACGGCGAGTCCCTGGCCGAGATGCGGTCCCTGCGGGCCGCCCGACGAAAGGGAGCGATCCCGGACACCCTACTTCTGGTCGAGCATCCGCCGGTGGTAACGATCGGGATCCAAGGCGACGACAGCGGCGCCGAGGAGAGCGGGCTCCCGACGTTCCATGTCGAACGAGGCGGGCACAGCACGTATCATGGTCCGGGTCAGCTGGTCGGGTATCCAATTGTCGACCTCACTCCGCGCGGGCGCGACGTGCGCCGATTTGTTCACGAAGTCGAGGAGCTGGTTGCCCGGGCGCTAGCCGACTTTGGCT
>JBAUYF010000013.1:0-10365 GCA_049584655.1 Thermoplasmata archaeon
CCCGGTCGCCGGCTCGACCACTCCGGGAAGCGCCGCGTGGTGGTGGACGCAGTTGACCACGCCGGGTACCCTCTGGTATGACCCAACCGTGGCCGCGTGTACCTCGGCGTCGCCGTGTATCTTCCCGCTGGTGGGTCAGAAGGGAGCGACCAACATCGACGATACCATAGTCGACTGGACGAACTCGATCGTGTCCCTCACGAAAGGAGCGTTCCAGCCGGATACCGTCGATCTGACGTTCTCGGCGGAAGTAGGCTACAGCATTGCGTCAGGCCCAACGGGCAACCCGATGCCGCTCTACATCCTGGCGTGGGCACCAGACTACCCCGACCCGACTGACTACATGGCGCCGTTGTACTACCCCGATGCGACCTACACCTACTCGGACGCGGTGCAGGAGGCGCTCTCGGGCGACTATGCGACCCCGACGACGTACAACGCGACCTGGTGCGGTCACACGGACCCCACATGGGCGGACCTGATCTACTGGGCGAATGGCGGACCCTCGAACGACTCGGGCTACCTGCCGAACGCGTGTCAGTACAGTGCGTATTCGGTCATGACATACTTCATGCTCGATGTCGCCGCTACGGATGCGAACCTCGTAGAACGGAACCTGGTCTACAACCTGGTGGAGCACATCGCGTCTCAGATGGGGCTCTACATCTACCAGGGGCAGGAGAACCTCGTGGGAACCTACGCAGCGTGGATCAACCCGACAACGATCAACGACAACGTGACGATCGCGGGTGACGGCGTCTGGTGGGGCGTCGGAGGTCAGGGCGTCTACTAGAGCAGCGTGTCGATTGGCTCCCTGGCTCTGAAAGGAGCTGGGGAGCGCCAACCCTTTCACCCTTTTCTTTTTTTTTGAAATTCGAAGCGGGATTTGACGAGATTCAGACTCCGGGTTGGTTGCCCAGGCTCTCGATCCGTCCCGAGATGCGTCGGCTGGACTGGGTCCATTCTGCGTATTGAGGGAGTCCCGAAGCATGTCTACCGAAGTTCGCATGCAGCTCAAGCGGCCGGATGACTCTGACCCCCCCAAGCAGAAGTTGATCCTAATTCCGAGGCGCTCGATTCGGATCGATCCAGGATGGCCCTACGGCTGCCTCAGGCGCGGTTGTGCGTCTGGGATGTCCAATGAGGCGCGCGGTCAAACGGGGCTCGCTCTACGGCCCGATATGCGATCCCACAGCCCTGCGCGGCCCTCGATTGTAAAGGGAGAGAGCGGGATCGACTCCGCGACCACCGTGCTCTTCCGGTGGTCGATGCCGTGGCCCTACTAGAGGAACTCTCGCGGGTCGGGTCCGGTGTCCGGTGCGGCCACCGGCATGCCCATCCGAATGCGCTCGGCTTCCGGGGTCCATCGGCCATACTGAACCGGACGGACCCACGTGGGCCGGAACGGACCTCGTGTCGACGGGGTATGTGGGTCCGGGCGGTACCACAGATAGCGGAACAGGAGGAAATCCGCGTAGAGCGCTGCGGCCAAGGAGAGCCCAAGCGCAACATAGTTCCCCATTTCGGTGAAGATGACGATGATCCAGGTATCGAGGATCAGAAGGCCGATACCGACCCACATCTTGGCGGCGCTGAAGAAGAACCACTCGTGCCAGCTCGGGCCGGGTTCCTTGAGCGCGGCCTCTTTCTCTTGGGCTTCGACATCAAAGACGGAGAATCCTTTCTTCTTCGGCCGGGCGCTCTTGGCGGGCGTGGCGGTTTTCGTCGAGCGGCTGCCTTCGGCGTTCGCCGACATGTTGGGACTCCCTTACCTCAGTTCGCCAGTGGAGAGCTCGCGGGAGCCTGCGTGGATGCGGCCGCGTCGCTCGCCAGGGCGGCGGCTGAGGCGGCGGACGGGGTGCCACCGGGCCCCGGGTAGAGGTGACAAGCCACCCAGTGTCGCGGGCGAATCTGGAGGAGCGGAGGATCAACCTTCGAGCAGACGGGCATCACCGCTGGGCAACGCGTGTGGAACCGGCATCCCGAGGGAGGGGCGGCGGGGCTGGGCACGTCGCCCGAGAGAATGATCCGCTCGCGCTTGAGCTCAGGGTCCGGGATCGGGATGGCCGAGAGGAGCGCCTGCGTGTACGGATGCATCGGCCGCGAGAACAGTTCGTCTGTGTCGGCCTGCTCCACGACCTTACCCAGATACATCACGACCACCCGATGGGCCATCGCGCGGACGACGGAGAGGTGGTGCGAGATGAACAGGTACGAGAGCCGTTGGTCGGTCTGCAACTTCTTGAGGATATTCAGGATCTGGGCTTGCACGGATACATCGAGCGCGCTTGTCGGTTCATCGAGCACGATGAATTCGGGGCGCAGTGCGAGCGCGCGCGCGATACCGATCCGCTGGCGCTGACCTCCCGAGAACTCATGCGGGAACCGCCACAAGTGTTCGGGGTTCAGGCCCACTTCTTGTAGCAACTGGGCGACACGTTGGTAACGTTCTCGCCGCCGTCCCACGTGGTGGATCTCGAGCGGCTCGGCAACGACATCACGCACGAGCATGCGCGGCGACAGCGAGCTGAACGGGTCCTGAAAGACGATCTGCAGCTTCCCCCGAAGTTCCTGCATCTTGCGATTCGACATTCGATAGAGCGAGTATTGGTCCGCGATCTCATCGAGCTCGGCGAGGGATTTCGTCGCATCCTCGGAGAGGGCGGTGCCATTCTCATCTTCCGAGTAGGGGCTCAGAACATTGTAGAGTTCGTTGAGGCGCTGGTACGTGACATCGGGGGGACGGTAGAACGTGTGGCCCGACGTGGGCTCGATGAGCCGCAGCAGCAGTCGGCCGACGGTCGTCTTGCCACATCCAGACTCTCCGACAAGCCCGACGGTCTCCGACTCGAAAACGTCGAAACTCACACCGTCGACCGCGCGTACATCGCCGATATGGGTCGAAAAAAGACCTCCGCGGATCGGGAAGTACTTGCGGACATTGCGGGCTGATATGACGACCGGTGTACCGTCGCCGTTCATGCAGAGGCCCTTGGGACAGACCTATTCCACCGCGACGGGTCCCTTGTATAAATAGCAGGCGACGGTGTGCCGATCTCCCTCGAGAGTGAGAGGCGGTCGCTCCTCTTTGCATATCGGCATCGCGTAGGGGCAGCGCGGGTGGAACCGGCAGCCAGAAGGCGGCGTGATCAGGTTCGGAACGGACCCCGGGATCGATTCTAACTTGCGGTCCGGCTGGTCCATGCGCGGGATCGACGCGAGGAGTCCCTGCGCATACGGATGGAGCGGGTGGCGGAACAGATCGCGTACCGGGGCAGATTCCACGATCACCCCGGCGTACATGACGCAGACCCGGTCCGCGACCTCCGCCACGACCGCGAGGTCATGCGTGATCAACACGATCGCCGTCCCGGCCCGTTCCTTGAGATCTCGCATCAGCTCCAGGATCTGGGCCTGGATCGTCACATCGAGCGCCGTGGTCGGCTCGTCCGCGATGAGAATATCGGGCTCGGCGGAGAGCGCCATGGCGATCATGACCCGCTGCAGCATGCCGCCGGAAAGTTCGTGCGGGTACCCGCGCGCCACTTGGACCGGATTGGCGATCTGTACTCCTTCGAGTAACCCCACGGTTTGCCAGAGCGTTTCCTGTTTTACCGGCCGCCGAGCGCGTCCTCGGATTCCCCAGAGCCCGAGATAGAATCCGCGGAGCCGTGTCGCGGTGCGCCGGCGGCGAATGGAGCGACGCTCGCTCCGCTCGAGGTGGCCCGCGCGCATCTCCGTCATGAAAACTTCGTCCTGCTCGGCCTTCAATTCGGTGAGGCGGAGCTGCTGGCGGATGTACGCTCGTTGGATCCCGCTCAGGCGCACGCGTTCCAAAGCGCGCTGTAGGTCCGGCAGACAGTCGGCGACGGCTGGCCCCGCGGCACGCACGATGTAAAAGGCTTGAGTTCCCAAGGACGGAAGATTCGCCGCGCGTCCCACGGCCATCGCCGCCTCGCGCGTGTTCGGGATGACCCCTTGCCGGGCCACATCGATCAAGTTCTGCATCGCCACTGCGACCGCCGGGTCGTCGGGCGTGGCGTTCAATAGACCGTTGAAAATTTCGCTTCCGCGATGGAGTAAAAGCGCCTCCGAGATCTGGTCTGAGATTGAAAAGATCGGATTCATCGCCTGCGTCGGTTCCTGAAAGATCATCGAGATGCCGCGGCCGCGCACCGCGGACATCCGCTCGCTGTTGGCTTTGATCCGACGGAACGACCGCGAGACCTTCACGCGATTCGTCCGGGGCACCGGTTTGTAGCGCGCCTCTTTCTCCAACCCCCACAGAAGATTGGCGCCTCGGAACAGCACCTTGCCGGTCATGATGCGTCCCGGCGGGTCGGGGATCAATCGGGTGATCGAGAACGCCGTGACGCTCTTGCCACATCCAGTCTCGCCGACGAGACCCAAGGTCTCGCCTTGGCGGATCTTGAACGAGACTCCGTCGAGTGCTTTGACGACCCCATCGTAGGTGTAGAAGTACGTCTTCAGGTCCCGGACATCCAGGACGACCCGCGAACCAGACCCCCCGCCGTCTGTGGGGGCGGCCGTGGACTCCAGCGGTAGGCTGCTCAGCGACGGCGCACTCCGATCGCGGCCCGGAAGAGGCTCGTTGGTCGGTGGAGCCGAGGCGAGGGCCATCCCGACGTCCTACCTCCGCAACCGGGGGTCCAGGGCATCCCGCAGCCCATCAGAGAAGAAATTCACGCTGATCGCGAAGAGGAAAATCGCCAGACCGGGGAAAGTGAACTGCCACCACGGAATCGAACAGGTTCCCAACTGGCACGAATCCAAGAAGGTCGTGAGCGCGGTCACCGAGAGGGCGGACATGGATCCCCATTCGGGGAAATAAACGGTCGAGAAGATCGGGAAGTTGAGGTAGATCAGCGCCCCTAGCAGGAGCGGAATCCCTCCGACATCCAGGGACATCTGAACGAAGACCGGGTAGACACTGTTGGGCACGATGTGCCGTACGATGATCCGGCCTTTCGAGGCGCCGCTCGCGCGCGCGGCCTCGACATACTTCTGTTCGCGCACCACCAGCACTTGGCTGCGCACGATACGGGCGTAGAATGGCCACCACGTGATCACGAAAGCCATGATCAGTAGGCCGATCCGAGCGCTGAACGACGAGAAGAACGGAAGTCCGTCCAGCGCGGCGACTGTTACGATCACGAACAGGAATTGAGGGATGGAGAGGAAGATATCGACGAACCGCATGATCGCCTCATCAACGGCCCCTCCGAAGAATCCCGAGATCGAACCGACGAGGAGACCGATGAACGCGCCGATCGAAACGATCGTGATCGAGATGGTCAGCGTCCAATCGGCGCCTCGTAAGAGACCGTCATAGACGTTGAAGAAGAGCGGGGTGCCCGGGTTAGCTGTCGTCAGAGATCCGAGTGGCAACGGACCTCCACTAAAATGATTCGCGTCGAAAGTGGGCGCTATAATCGCGGGATAACTTTGAGGGGTTTGGTAGCAGTTAGGGCCCGGCGCCACTGTACCTTGGAAGTAGGTACACACACAGTTCTCAATCTGGGCCTGCTGACACGTCACGCCCTCCGAAGCGGAGTACGTGGTGAGCACGGTATACGGAATGCTGGTTTGCGTTGACGCGTAGATCGCTACTCCGACGAACAGGAGGATGACCCCCAACCCGACCATCGCGAGGGTATTGCGACGCAAGAAGTACCACGTGCGCTTCATCTGGGCGATCCGAGGGTTCGGGCGCCGCGTGCGTAGAATCGGAGCGGGGGGGCTTTCGGGCTCGACGGTGACAGGCGGTATCGGGCTGGGTAGAGATTCGGTCGCCATGGATCACCCCAACCGGACCCGGGGGTCGAGATAGGCGTAGAGCACATCTACGATGATGTTCGCCGCGACCACGAGGAAGGTAAACAGCAGGGTGGCACCGAAGATCAGTCCGTAGTCGTATGGCTGCTCAACCGAGTACGCCAGGATACGGCCCACTCCGTTCAGGTTGAACACGTCCTCAATAACCGGGAATCCCCCGACGAATCCTGCAAAGGTCAGTCCCAGAACCGTGATGGTGACGTTGAGCGAGTTGCGGCCCGCGTGGCGCTTGATCACCGTGGACTCGGGGACTCCCTTCGCGCGCGCGGTCCGGACGAAGTCCAGGTTCATGACCTCAAGCATGCTGTTTCGAACGAAACGGAGCAACACTGCGATTGTGCCGAACGCGATAATCAGCGCGGGAATGATGATCCGCTCGAGCGTGTTCAGCGCTAGCCAGTACTGTCCGTGAATTATGGCGTCGACGGTCGGGAATCCGGTCGGCGAACTTATAATTCCATCTTTCAACCAACTAGGGTACTGCTGGCCGGCAAAGCACAGTCGGCTGGGCCACGATCCGTAGAAATCAGAAAACGTCGACTGTCCGGAACAGCTGTAGGAGGCCCACCCGTGGATTGGCCCGAGTAAGAGGACGATCCCCATGAGGGCGAGACTACCTAACAAGAACGTCGATAGCGCAAACCCGGAGAACGAGATCACACGCGACGCTTGGTCGATCGGACGGTTCCGATAGACCGCTGAAAGGTTCCCGAGCGGTACGGAGATCGCGATAATGATGGCGAGTGAAATGAACGCAAGCTCGATCGTGTAGGGGAGCAGCCAGCCTAACACGGTGGTGACCTTTTGCCCTTGCGCGACGGGAATGCTCTGAACCGCGATACTCTTGTTATCGACGGAACCCCAATTGAAAGTAAGACTGTTGAACATGTAAATGCCCCATTGAACGGGGACGGGTTGATCCAGACCTAACTGATGGACGGCGCGCCAATAGAACGGGTTCTTACAAAGTCCGGGCTGATCTATACCAGCCTGAGTGCAGGGAATGTACGGCTGGAGCCCCAAGTGTGGGTTCTCGCCGTACGCCGAAATGATCCGGTCGTCGATCGTGAGCTGGGAAGTGAGGGTAAAGGTGATCGTCATTACTCCGATGACGACGGGGATAACCAAGAGGATACGTCGGATGATGTAGACCCACATCCGCATGTCTTTCGGACCCCCTGAGGGCGAGAAGACGATTCGTGTCCCGGTATTTATGCATTCGAGAAAATCAGGAATTTGCGCCAAACCCTCCGTTTCGGTCGAAATCCTCCAGAGACCTTCCTCCCCGAGCTTCGGTCTTCGGAGGGCGGTTCGGCCCTAGTGTCGGGCCGCCGGAAGGTGGCGAGCTCGTGTAATCGCTTCAACCGTGCTCTGTGGGTTTGGGGCGCGCCCTCGGACAGACCACGAACGACCTCTCACCGCGGTCGCGCGCCAGGAGGTTGATTCATCGAGAAGAGATTCCCGTCCGGGTCTTCGAATGTGGCGACGGTTCCCCATGGTTGGTCGATCGGCTCCTGGGGGAATTCGACTCCCCGCGCCTGCATCTCGAGGAACGCCTTCCGGCAGTCCGGTACGCGAAGGATGATGGGCGGGTTCCGCGCGGGCGACCAATTCTTGGCCCGTTCGCGCTGAGAGGGATCGGTGGCAGATCCCATCACGAACAAAGCAAGCTCCAGGTCCTGTCCCGTGAGGCCGACCGTGACCCAGCGGTATCCTCCCGGGGTGGTGACGTCGGTCTTCTTTTCGAACCCCGCCTTCTCGGTGAAGAATTCGAGCGATCGATCAAGATTCGTCACGACCAGCGTTATCTGGGTGATCTTTCCATCCATGGATTTTCCTCTCTCGGAACTGGCCCACGAGCCCGCTGGAACGTGGAGAATAGGGAGAACTATTAGTGGTGTCGTAAGCGATCAAAGCGAGATATTGGCCGGGCGAGCCACGCAGAGGGCTACGGGTGCGATACTTCGACTCTTTTGCACATCCGGTTTCTGGACGATCCAGCCCAGGTACGATGCGTTGTCATGGGCTGGCCCCGGCTCTTACCCTTGTACTCTAGAGTAAGGGTAGGTCTCCGGTCAGTGGATCCACGTCCTCGACTCGTGCCGGTCCGATACCGAGGCAAGTGCGAGTGCCGGGCGGTACTTCGGTAAATCCAGCGTCTTCGACCCAGACGGTCAGGAGCCCCCGCGCCTTCGCCCGACGCTGCAGCTCTTCCATCTCGCTCAACGTCGGGACGACCAGCGCGATCTTCTTTTGGCCTTCCGATTCCCAACGTCGAAGGGTCTCGGCATCCTTCGTGCGGGCCATTCCGACGAGCATGACCGCCGCGTGCGCCGCTTGGACCGCGGCCTTGCCGGCCGTGAGTCGCAGTTCGCCGCGCAACACCAGCACCATCTTGTGGCCGGCCCCCTGGGTCGACCTACTGGGCATACTCGGCCTCCCGATGCTGTCGCAAGGTCGCGATCTGTTCCTGAACGTCCCGGAGCTGGTTCTCCACTTGGGCGCTCGTGCCCGAATCTCCTTTGGTCACCCGGAGACGATGGCGAAGCCGTCGCTCTTCGCGTTGTAAGTCCTCGAGTTCACGTAGGAGCTCCCACGCTCCTTCGCCACCGGGATCGGCCCCCTCGTCGCGCGGAAGAGGCGCCTCCTTCGAGTAGGCGTGGCGAAGAATCCCGGCCGCTAGCGCGACGGCGGCGATGACGGCGAGGATCGCTTCCAGGACAGGGTCCGACCAACTCGCTTGGAATCCATTTGGTCCCAAGACAAGTAGCCCGTATCCGAGGACGATCGTCAATACGACGCTGAGGACAAAACTCAACGAAATGATCTCGACCAGGCGAGTCAGACCATCGGGACCTTGGACCCGCCACTCCGGAAAGAGCGCCTTCGTCGTGCAGTACCCGGGCAGAAAGAAGACGAGCGCGAGCCCTGCGAGCGACTCGTAGATGGGAGTCCCACTCATCAGCGCTCGCTCACAGTTCACGCCGGAGGCTCGCCGCCAGCGAACTGACGCTCCAACTGCCGACGCAGCCGCCGGTTGGAGACGATGCCATGAGCCGCCTTGCGCGTCGATTCATAGTACTTGAGCAATCCACGAACTTCCTGCGACTTTTGACCACTCCCGCGGGCGATGCGGTGGATTCGGTCTCCCTTGAGCAAATGCGGATTATCCAGCTCCTCGGCGCTCATCGAATCCAGGATGGTACGGAACCGCATGAGGCGCCCTTGGCTGTCCTTGAGTTGTTGATCGCTCACTTTCCCGGCGCCCATCGTCGGCAAGAGCGACATGAGCTTCGAGAAGGGACCCATCTGGCCGATGGACTGGATCTGAGCTCGCATGTCACGCAGGGTGAATTTGCCGCTCATCAGGTGTTCGGCGGCCTTCTCGGCCTCGGCCTTGTCGGTAAGCTCCTCGAATCGTTCGAGAAGCGTTTGGATATCTCCCATTCCGAGCAGTCGGGAGACGAAGCGCGTCGGGTCGAATCGCTCGAGTTCGTCCAAGTGTTCGCCCGTGCCGATGAAAAGGATCGGCGCCCCGCTGGCCGCAACGGCCGAAAGGGCGCCGCCTCCCTTGGCGGATCCGTCCAGCTTCGTCATAATGACGCCCGTGAGCCCGACCGCGTCATGGAACGCCTTGGCACTGCGGCCCGCCGCCTGCCCCATCGCCGCGTCGAGAACGAGTAGAATCTCTTCGGGCTGGAGCGCCGCTCGCACGCGCACGAGCTCTTGGATCAGGTCGGGATCAATGCCCGACCGGCCCGCGGTATCGACGATGACCGCCAAGTGGGGTGGGAATCGCGCGATCGCTTCGGTGACGATCGTCTCAGCACGAGACTCTGCGCGATTCGCGTAGAATTCGCAACCTACCTTCTTGGAAAGCTGCTCGAGCTGGTCGATCGCGGCGGGGCGATGGACGTCGGCAGCGACAAGTCCGACCCGCACCCCCTTCTTTTGGAAGTAGCGCGCGAGCTTCGCCGCGGTCGTGGTCTTCCCTTGGCCGAAGAGCCCGGCGAGTAGAATCCGTTTCGGCTTCAGCTCAAAGGGACGATCCTTCCCGAGAATTCCGCGAATCTCCTCGTAAATGATCCGAATAAGAAAGTCTCGGAGGCTCGCGCCGGCCGGTGGTTTCTCCTCCAATGCTCGCTTCTTGACCCGTTGGGTGAGTTCGAGCGTCAACTGCACGTTGACGTCCGCTTGGAGCAGAGCGCGTTGAATATCGCGGACAACCTCCGTTAGGAGTGCCTCGTCCACAGTGCTCCCGCGAGCGATTTTTTGTAGCACGCCGCGGAGAGATTTTCCAAGCGCGTCGAGTACCATGACCGTCTCCCGAAGGCCCTACCGCCCTCGACAGTACTTCGAGGAACCGCCCCTCTTTATCCTTGCCATCAGCGCCGTCGGACGTGACCCAGCGATTCGCCACGTGAGAATGTGTGACGTGGCAGCGTCCTACTTATCAAGCGCCGAAAACTTACAATATTGATTCCTATGGTCGCTGGGGCGGTAGCGGCG
>JBAUYF010000014.1:0-42590 GCA_049584655.1 Thermoplasmata archaeon
TTTCATCGAGTGGTTCACGCGTGTCGTCGTAGACGGGAGCGATCTGGTCAAACTCTTGGACCGTGGTTGAAACGGGCATGGGGGACGCTTACCTTCTTGTTTCGATACGGACAATCTTCGAGCGTACTTGACGGGCGCCCACTCGCTTCACGCGTTCTAGGGAAAGCCTCAAAGAGGGAGCTTCCTACCGAACGCTCGGGCGCTCCCGTAGTCTAGTGGTCAAGGATAGAGGCCTCTCGAGCCTCTGACGCGGGTTCAAATCCGACGGGGAAAATCCCTCCGGTGAAAGTCCCGCCGGGAGCATCCCTAAATTGAACGCATCGGTCATGGCAGCTTTGGAATGAAGCGGTAAGAACGCATTCGTCTCCTACCAAATCATGTTCCAGTACCTGCTCGTCGCATCAGCCGAGGACCCGGTCGCACGAGCCGTCTGGGAGCAGTGGGATCCTCACATCATTACCGGCTTATCCGTCGCGGGGAATCCCATCTTTCAAGTTTCTCCGGTCGCGGCAGCGGTGCAGCGTTCGGGCTTTCACATATTCGACGGGACGCTCGACTCGTCTCTCCCCGCCTCCATCGTCGCAGACCAAGTCCCCATCGTGTTCCCGTCGATCCACCGAAGCGAGCAACAAGTTCCGTGTTTCACGGTTCATCCGCTTGGAAATACTGGTCCCGTCGCCGATGTCGGGGGTCGGCCGGCCTCGCTCGTCCCGGCTCCGGCCCGATTGATGGTCAGCGCCCTTCGTCGGTTAGCCGACGCAAAGAGCACCACTGGGCTGCCGGCGACGTATGAAGCGACCCATCACGGGCCGTGGCTCCGCAATCCCGCGTTCTTTGCAGAGATTGGCTTCGGTTCGACGAATGGGCCGCCACCCGACGCGGTCCCGGTGCTGGCGCAGACTCTACTGGAATTGAGAGAGGACCCTGAGGATCGCGTCGCAGTGGGCGTCGGGGGCGGACACTACGTACCCCACTTCACTGACTTGGCGCTCCGACGTCGCTGGGCGTTCGGGCATCTCGTCTCCCGGCACTCGCTCGAAACGCTGGATCCGACGATTCCGCGACAAGCCGTAGACCAAACGCCCCAGTGCGAAGGCGTGCTCTTTGCCCGATCGGCAGACAGCCGATCTGCCGCCTGGCAAGGCGTAGGGCCGCGGCTGCGGGATCAGGAGGCGCCCCGACGCATCTAGCGCTTGGCGGCTTCCTTCTTCTGGAACATAATGGCGCCGGATCGGTAGACCGCTTTCCCCAGTTTCAGGTTCTGAACCGAAGCGAGGCTGGGGGTCCGTTCGGCGATCATGAGGGACTCTACGATCTGACGGAAGAGCGCACTCTGGTTGATTTCGGGGTGACGTTCGAGGAAGGCCTCCTCCTCGGGTGTGATGGTGATGTTCTTGCGCAACATCGCCTCCACCGGCGTCGTCCCCTTTCCCCTGGGCCGCATGCGGCCCCATGACAATGGGGGCGTATTTATGCGTATTGCTTTGAAATTGCGACGGCTTCTAGTACCTCCTCTGAGCAAAAAGTGAGATTCCGAAGGATAACCCGAAATCCAGTCCCCTAGGCCCCCCCGGGCGGGCTGATCCCGCTGGTAACCGCCGTACCGCACCGCGACTAGCGTGACGCCCCCACCGGGCCGGCGAGAACAGTGACCGCGTGAGACCCATCCAACCCCGCTCGCGCAGCATCTTCGAGGTCGCGCGGCTTGAGAGCGCGCAGTTGCGCGGGCCAGGTACGATAGAAATCCTCCGGAAGGTGGTGGTAGGCCACGTCGACCGCCAGTTCGTGGGCCCCACTGGTCGTCTCGAGAGCCAGAGGGATCTCCCCTATCGCGCTTTCTCGGATCCGGTTCAATTCCGACGCGGGAATTCGCTTCCGGGAGAGCGACCGAATCTCCCGTTGCATTAGGGGAATCACTCTTTTCCAACGCTCCTTGCCGGTACCCGCCCGGGCCACCCAATATCCGCCCCAACGCATCGCCTCGACTTCGCTCGATGCATGGTACGCCAGGCCATGCCGTTCCCGAACTCGTTGGAACAGGCGCGAGAGGAGGGGCCGGCCGCCGAGCACTTCATTGGCCAAGAAGAGAGCGAGGTACCGTGGGTCGGAACGCGGAATGGAGGTGCCGCCGATCCGGACTTCCACCTGGCTCCTATCGGCCATGGTGACCATCCGAGTACCGGACGCCGACGTGACCGAGGGGATCGAGGGCCCCCCGGGCGCCGGCGAATCGAAGGTATGGAACAGCTTCTCAAGGACCGGGCGAAGTCGATCGAGCGGCGTGGGGATGGTGACGATCAACAGGGCTCCCTCCGACGTGAAATGTTCGCGGTGGAAGCGGGCTACGTCCGCGCGCCTCATGCGCGCGATCGAACGGCGGTCGCCCAGACCGGATTCGCGATACGGATGCCCCTTCGGAAAAAGAGACTCCAAGAGTACACGCTCTGCCCGGTGGCCGGGCTGGGTGAGCTCGCGGAGCTGGCGCTCGAGGACCTGGCGGCGGACGCGCTCCAAGTCGTTGGGCTCAAACCTCGGACGCAAGACGACCTCGGCGAGAATCGCGAGCAAGCGTTCCCATTCTAGCGCGGGCCCCCAGATAGAAATCTCAGCAGATTCAGCCGCGGCGTCATGTTGGAGCGTCGCGCCATAGCGGTCTAACACGCGGGCGAGCTGAACCCGATCGTACGGCCCAGCCGCACTCGTCATGAGCGCGCTCGTCAGCACTGAGGATCCCCCTGCGGTCGAAGGGTCGTAGGACCAGCCGGCGGGGGCGACGAATGTGGCCGAAAAACTCGCCGTCCCAGGGGGAGACGGTTGGCGCACTAACTCGATCCCATTGACGGGCTCTCCCCGCTCAATCGCGAGCGGATCGGCCGCGTTAGTCATCGTCTTGTCTCCGATCCGGTGCGTAGGTTACCACGCAGCGGGCGTCGGGCCGGAAGACTTCCTCGGCCTGCTTTCGGATCTGTTGGGCGGAGAGGCGAAGCATTTGTTCGAGCAAGCGATCTTCACGCCGTTCCGAACCGAGGACTGCGAAGAATCCCAACCGGAAACCCGCACGCGTGGCGCCCTCGTACGCGAGGGCCGCACCCTGCCGGATTTTAGCTCTCGCGTCATCGAGCTCAGTCCGCGTTGGCCCCTTTGCCTTCAATCGCTGGATGGTTCGGTCGATGGCAGCTTCGAGCTTTTCGACGCCGACTCCCGAAGCTGCTTGGGCCTGAATCGTGAACAGGCTCGGGTAGAGTCGAGGGCGCCACTCACTCGTGGCCCGAACAGCCAGCCCAGTATCGACGAGCGCACGGTACAGCCGCGATGACGGGTGCTCTCCCGAATGGCCCCAACCGCCTCCCGCTGCGAACATCCGGCTTTCGCCGCCCAATAGAACGTCGAGCAGCATCGTTGCGGGTGTACGGGGGTCGTCAACAGCCGGGGCTCTCCAGCCCATCTGAATGTACGGGGTGGTTCCCGGACCGTGGAGTGAAGCCCGACGCTCGCCCGACGCGGGCGGCTCGACGTCCTGGACGAAGGGATCGTCGCCGCCTTTCGGAAGCGATGAGAACCGCTTTCGGATGTCGCGACGCGTTGCCGCCGCGTCAAATCCGCCCGTCACGACGAGGACGGCGTTTCGCGTTCCGTAAAATCGGTGGTAGTAGGACCGCAGTTCCGCGGGTGTTAGGCGCGTGATATCCGCGCGCCGGCCCAATGCGTCCCATCGGTACGGGTGAAAGCGAAAGGCGAGTTGATAGAGCTCCTCTTCGACCCGGAACTCCGGCCAGTTTTCGTTACCTTCTCGTTCGGAGTAGATGACCGTCCGTTCCCGTTCCACCTCGACGTCCGAGATCAGCGCCCGCGTCATCCGATCGGCTTCGATATCCAGGGGGACCGATAGATGCTCGCGAGGGACCGTCGTAAAATACGCGGTAAAGTCGGCATCTGTGAACGCGTTCAGCGTTCCGCCGATCGAGATGACCGCCCGGTCGGTCTCCCCCTTCGCGTACTTGGGGGAGCCTTGGAAGAGCATGTGCTCCACCCAATGCGAAGCCCCGGTAATGCCCGGCCACTCGTTCTTGCTTCCTACTCGGTACCAGACCCACACGCTCGCCGTCGGACTTGCCGAGTCCGGGGCCAGGAATACGCGGAGTCCGTTCGAAAGTGAAAACCGGGAGACGCTGGGTCGATTAACGGAGGCCGAAACCATCGACACGAAGCAGCCGGGACGGCTTATAATGACCGGCTAACCCTCGGTGCCCTCGCAGCGGCCCCGACGCAACCGTTAAGCGAGCCCCCCCACCATCCGACCGCGTGCAGCCGGTTCTCCGACTAATCCGGGTGGGGAACGTGGCGGTCTCCCTGGCCGGCACTATCGTGGGGGGTCTGGCGGCGGCCGGCGGAGGCGTAGCCCATTCGACGGTGTTCTACGCGTTACTCTTGCTCGCGGCCCTCTCGACGGGTTTCGTGACCGCCGGAGGCAATGTACTAAACGACCTCCTGGACGTCGAGACCGACCGGGTCAACCACCCGGATCGACCTTTGGTTACCGGAGCGATCTCTCGTACAGGTGGTCGAACACTCGCTATCTCGATGTTTGTGGCGGGGGTGGCGGTTGCGATTCCGGTCGTGGTGACTGAGCCCCTAGTCGGGTTGCTCCTCGCCTTGGCCATCGGCGCCTTGCTGGGTTACGAGTTTCGATTGAAGGCCCATGGCTTCGCGGGCAATCTGACGGTCGCGTTCCTGACCGGACTCGTGTTCCTCTACGGTGGAGCGGCGGCGGCGAACGCGATCATCGTCGCGCCGTTTGCAGTCATGGCCTTCCTCGCGACGTTGAGTCGTGAGGTGATCAAAGACATGGAAGATGCGGGGGGCGATACCGACCGGCGGACGCTTCCGCAAACCAAGGGTTTCGAATTCGCTACCGGTCTCGCGCGAGGGGCGGTGGTCATTGCGATCGTGCTGAGCTTCCTACCGCTCGTATGGTTCGTGCGACTGGATTCCGCCGCCGGGATTATGTATCTCGTTCTGGTCCTCGCCGCCGATGCGCTTTTTGCCGTTTCCGTGGCGGAGCTTCCCGCGCGGTTGCATTGGGAGCAAACCGTGAGCAAGGTCGCGATGAGTGTCGCGTTGCTCGCGTTCTTGGCAGTGGCGTTCCGGTGAGCTAAGGAATGGCAATGGGACGAGTCGAGGATTATCTGGCGCGCGAACTCCAGCAAGGGCCGCTCCATTTCACGCTCATCGACCCGGACAAATCGCCGGGAGATCGTGCGGCCGAGATCGCGCGTTCCGCAGTCGGTTTCGGATCGCACGCCATCCTACTCGGCGGTTCTACCGGAATCTCTCGCGAGAAGATGGGCGCCGCGGCGACCGCCGTCAAAGCTCACGTCTCCGTCCCCACGATCATCTTCCCGGAAGGCCCGGGATCCCTCGCCGCGGAAGCCGATGCCGTACTCTTCATGAGCCTGTTGAATTCGCGCCGACTCGACCTGGTCGTCCGAACCCACGCCCGCGCTGCGCTCCCCATCCGGTCGATGCACTTGGAAGCGATCCCGATGGGGTACCTGGTCATCGCTCCGGGCATGCGCGTGGGCGAGGTCGGGGAAGTGGATACCGTTCCCCGCGATGACCCGGTGCAGGCGCAGGGCTATGCGCTGGCGGCCGAGTTCCTCGGAATGCGCTTTGTCTATCTAGAGGCAGGTTCGGGCGCTCCCGCTCCGGTGCCTGCCGAAATGGTCCGGGCGGTGCGTTCGGTGCTTCGTATCCCTCTGATCGTGGGTGGCGGCATTCGTACGGGAGCCGACGCTCGAACTCTACTCGAGGCGGGCGCCCAGATCCTAGTAACCGGTACGGTGACCGAAGAAGAGGGAGTCGGCGAAGCGTTCCAAGGAATCCTCCGTGAGGTGAATCGCGCGCGTGGCCGGTGAAGGCGATCCGGTCGCCACCGGCCCCCCTCGGCCCGACCGGGCCCATTTCGTTCTCCGCGCGCCGACTCCGCTACTCTCCATCGGTTACATTGCCGCCGCGAGCGCCGGGCTTGCGCTGCTCGTCTGGTTTGGCATAGCCAGTGCGGAGTTGGTATTCGTAGGGTTTTTGGGCGTGTTCTTACTGCCCGCTTTGATCGCGGGCGGAGTCACTCCTCCTCTCGCACGAGCCCTAGGGGGTCGGTTCGAGCTCCATCGAAGTTTGCTCCTCGCCTTGTCCTGCCTACTGATGGTTCTCCCCATCGTCGTCGTGTGGCGATTGGTGGAGGTCTTCTTTCCCTCGGTCGCCCCCTCCATCGTTGCGATCCTGCTCTTCCTCCAGGGGCCGATCTTCTGGTTCCGCCACATGACGGTGTACGGAATCTCCCGAGCGAGTCACGCCCGAGGCCTGCCGGTCTCGTTGCTGCAGCCCCTAATTTCTGTCGTCGTCATTTTCAGTTTGTATGCCCCAACGCCACCTTTGCTGGGTGGAATATTCGTGTTCTTCCTGTTAGCCTTCCTCTGCGATCTCCTGTTGCTGCGGGCCGCAGATCGACCGCTCAAGCGGGAATTCGGCGCCTCCGGGATGTCACTGGTTCGGCCCATGCTCGAACACGTCTCGGCACGAGATCCCAAGGCGACGGCCGCCTTGGAGGACTTCTTCGATCGCGGCGCCGTTCCAACCGAGGTGCGAGTGTCCCTCGTCACGTTTGCAGCTCAAGGCCGGGCAAAGGCCACCGTAGTGCTCCCTACGATTCATCCGGGACCTTTCGCCGCATTGGGCGCGAGCGATCTTCCACGGAAGCTGTCCGAACACCTGGGTCCCCGCGCGGGGACGATCTTCGTTCCGCACACCCCCTGCGATCACGATCTCGACCTCCCTACCGAGGCCGAGGTCACGAAGGTCGCGACCACGACCTCGGGACTGTTCGATACCGCCTGTAAGACGATCAGCGACCGGTCAAGTCCTTCGGTCCTACCCTATGCCGGCAGTTTTGCGCGCGCCCAGATACTCGGGGATGTCACGCTCGTCGTCGTGACCCAGGCGCCGGCTCCTACGGACGATATCGCCTTCTCCGTCGCCGATCGGATCTATCGGGAGCTGGGGGGGAGTGGCGCGCATGTCCTCGCGCTGATCGACGCGCACAATTCTTACGTCGAAGGGAAAGGGGACGTGAACTTCGGTTCACCGACCGCTGAGAAGTTGGTCGTTGATGTAAAGGCGGCCGTTACCGCCGCGGAGCAGGCGGTGCGAACGGGTCCGATCGAGATTGGTGTGGCCGTACGGAAGGGATACTCGATCGGCCGTCAGGGGATTGGTCCCGAAGGGATGCGCGCGCTCGTGATCCGGGCCGCGGGAACGACCTCGGCCTACGTCTTGATCGACGGGAACAACCTCGTCGTCGGGATACGAGCCCAAGTGTTGCGAGCGCTAGAGGGTTTGGTGAACGTCGCCGAAGTGATGACAACGGACAATCACGTCGTGCACGAGGTCGACGGAGGGATCAATCCGGTTGGCGAGCGGATTCCAACCGCTGAGCTCGCCTCGGAGGTGCGCGCCGTCGTCACGGAAGCTCTGCGCGATCTCGAGCCCGTGGAAGTGCGTGCGGGCACCCAAGAGATTCCGAACGTCCGCACGCTCGGTCCGGGCTACACCGCTCGCCTTTTGACCTCGCTGGGCGACACTCGTTCGATGTTCACAAATGCGCTGCTGACCACCTTCCTGCTGCTGATCGCGAGCTCGGCGATCGTCCTAGTAGCGCTGCACTGAAGGTGGGAGAAGTGGCCGATGCTGAAGAAAAACCAGCGGCCGATGCGGGGCAACTTCTCGGAGATCCCGCCGGGCTGCGCCTGTTGACCAGCCTGGTGTCGATCGCACCGACGAATCTAGAAGATCCAATTCACAGGCGCTGGGAGAAGCCGCATTACCTTCGGGCGGCCGACCAAATCGTTCGGACGGCTCGCGAATATGGTCTCGCGACGCGCCTCTACGACCCCGTGACCGAGGGGGATCCTTCCGTCGACCTCCACGGCATTCCACGCCCTAACGTCATTGTCGACCTCGACCGCGACGCCCCGGAGACGATCCTCATTTTGGCCCACTTTGATGTAGTTCCCGTACCCGCGGAGCAGTTGGCGCGGTGGAAGAGTCCCCCGCACTCGCTGACGTTTCGATCCAACGGACGACTGTACGGGCGGGGCTCCAACGACGATCTTGGGAGCGGCGTCGTCAGCTCGCTGATCGCGATGCGACGGCTGGCGGACGAGCCCAATCTTCGACGCAATGTTCGCCTGTTGGCATGCTGCGACGAAGAGACGGGCGGGGAGGGCGGGATCGAATCGCTTCTCGCGCATGATGCGAAGCTCCCGGAGAACAGCCCCGATCGATTCATCCGCGGCGAGGTGGCGTTAATCCCGGACGGAAGTCCACACGCGACGGCGGCATCCTCGGGCGTGGCGTTCCTAGACGCCGGCTTCGATGCCCGCGTCCCGCTGTCCTACGTCGTGCAGTATGGCACTTTCCTGGTCGGCCTCCACGAGGTGGCACGCACTTGGCGGTCGATCTATCCCTCGCCCGATTGGCCGGATTTCCACGCCCCGGAACCCATCATCACGGGACGAGCCACCTTAACCCGTTTCGATATCGAGGCTTCCCCGGAACCGTCGGATCGAACGCGATTAGTTCGCGCCCACGCGGAGACCGAAGCGGCGAACCAAATCCCCGAATCGGTTACGCTCGTCTGGGAGGGCCCGACCACGGCCGTCGCGGAATTGACCTCCCGACTCCTGGAACTCGTGAATCCTCCGTTCCGGATCGGGACCGTCGAAGCAACCGCCCTTGAGATATCCGCCAAGGATCGCGCAATTCAAGTTGTTGGGCTGAGCGCGCACGGGGGATATCCGCACGCGAGCCACAATCCGGTCCCCGAGACGCTGCGGATTCTGCAAGTGGCGATCAATCGACAGTGGATGGATGGCACCATGTCAGCCAACGGGACTTTCTCGATCGACCTCCGGTTGATCCCGGAAATGCCCCTCGATGCAGCCGTTTCCTCGATTCTAAGCCGGGTCCAAGAGTGGAGTTCTCTCCAATCTCCTCACGCGACGATCGTGGCACCTCCCGGCCGCGCTCGCGCTGGTTACGCCCTCCCCGTCGATCATCCGGCGATCGTCAAACTGGACCGGATTCTGCGCGAGCGATTGGGCGTGGCGGGCATCTTCGGAGAATACGGCGGCACCGATGCGAGCTCGCTCATGGGAGTCCGAACGCCTCGCGGTAGCCCGCTGCCCGCGCTTGTCTTCGGGAGCATGGACCGAGCGTCGAACATCCACGGGGCGGAAGAGAGTGCGGACCCGCGTCTGATCCGAAAAATATCTGAGACGATTCGTGAATTCATTCTCGCCCCGTAGCGGAGCGCGTCGTGCTGTCGATCAACCCGCACGTGCTCATCCCCATCACCGTACTTTGGGTGCTCCTACCCGCCTATGTGGCGAACGCGTGTGCGACGCTTCCCAAGGGTCGCGGACCCCCGATGGATTTCGGCCGGCTGTGGCGGGGCGACGGTCGTAGGATCCTCGGCCCGTCCAAGACTTGGTCCGGCCTGCTCTGCGGCACTCTGATCGGCGCGCTCGTGGCGCTCTTGCAAGCGTACCTCTGGCTTCACCTCCTGCAGCCGAACGACATCGCGGTCGTCCCCTCGTACGGGTCGAGCCTTCTCGTTGCGATCCCAGTAGCCCTCCTTCTGTCTCTCGGCGCGTTGACGGGGGATGCTATTGGCTCGTTCGTTAAGCGTCGCTTAGATCGGCCCAGCGGGTCACGTACGCTGTTGCTCGACCAGCTGCCGTTCGTCCTGCTACCCATTGGGATCGGATGGTTTGTGTATCCCAGTATTTTCGTGACTACGTTTGACTCGCTGGAAGCCATCTTATGGCTCCTCATCTTCACGCTGTTTCTCCACGTCGTTTTCAATTGGATCGGATACAAGGCGGGGTGGAAGAAGGTGCCATGGTAAGCAATTCTCGGCCGGGCACCGAAGAGGAGGTCTCGACCCTGGCTCGACTGCTGCTTCAGTCAGGCGCCGTCAAGTTCGGTTCCTTCACGCTGGCATCGGGGAAGCACTCAGACTTTTACATCGACGTCAAGCGAGCCTGGACTAATCCAAAGGATTTGGCCCTGATCGCGGATTCCTTTGCGGACCGGGTCGGGAATGTCGATCGTCTGGCCGGCATGGAGTTGGGTGCCGTGCCGCTGGTCGTAGCGACGGCGCTTCGCACGGGTCACTCGTATGTGATCATTCGAAAGGTGGCCAAAGAACACGGCACGCGGCAACGCTACGAAGGAGAGATCCCCCCGGGAGGGAAGGTGTTGCTGATCGAGGACGTGTCGACAACCGGCGGTTCCGCCGCGACTTCGATCGAGATCCTGCGAAGCGCGGGAGCGGTGGTCGACCGTGCGTTGGTCGTTGTCGACCGGGAAGAGGGCGCCGCCGAGCGCTTGCAGACCCTCGGGGTCCGGCTCGAACCTTTGATCACGTTGACGCAGCTGAGGGGAGCCTCGGCGTGAGCGGAGTCGTCCAAGCGGATGCAACGATCCGTGTCCTCGATCCCGGCGACGCCGGCACCGTCTACGGGCGCGGATACTTCGGGACGTTGGAGGGCGGGGGCCGCCTCACGCTCGACCGTTTCGAGTCGGTCTATCTTACCGAAATGCACCGGATCGATGTCGCCGCCGCGGACGGGAAACCGATTGACTGGCCCGAGCTCTTCCGGCTTGCGAACCGCGTCGAGCCCGGTTTCGGGATCCGGTACCTCGTCTATCGCGACCTGCGACAGCGCGGGTACGTCGTACGAGCCAGCGCTCCCCCGGTCGCATTCTCGGTGCTGCCGCGTGGCGGAATCCTACACAAAACACCGTCGCGGTTTTGGGTGGAGCCGTACTCGGAACGGGTACCCTTCGACCTTGCCCGATTGTTCGAATTGGCCGAGCGTGCCCAGTCGGCGAAAAAGACACTGCTGCTGGCGTTGGTCGACGAAGAGTCGGATCTGACGTACTACCGAGTGAAACGCCCCACGCCGACCGGAGCGCTGCCCCCGAAGCGCCTCGCCCACCCCGTCGTCGGGTGGCTTTCGGAAGACCGCATCGTGGTCTTCGATCCCCTCGGCGTTGAAGAGCTTGGCAAGGGAGTGGCGTACGGAAGTCGCGTTGGGGACCGGCTCGAGCTCAGCTTGATCGAGGCGGCCTACTTAGTGGAAACCCATCAGATCGACCTCAAGGATGCGCGGTCGCACCGGGCCATTCCGCTCGCCGGGCTCGTGCGCCGCGCGCGTCGGATCGATTCGCGCTTTTTCGAGCGGTTGACCGCCTATCGGGCGCTCCGCGAGCGACATCTCGTCGTCAAAACGGGATTCAAGTATGGCGCCCATTTTCGAGCGTATCCGCGTGCGCCCGAGCACGCGCATGCCCGGTACCTCGTTCAGGCCGTTCCCGACTCACATGTGGCGGCATGGCCCGAGATCGCCGGAGGCGTCCGAGTGGCTCAGGGCGTGCGCAAGGAGTTCTTGGTCGCGAGCGTTTCAGCCTCGGCGAACGTCCGCTACCTGTCGCTGGAACGGATCCGCCCTTAGGAGTTCGTACGCCGTCGACGCGCCGGCCGCCCCGCCGTCTGCACGAGGAGCTGCTGGAGGAGGAGGTCGTGCTTCCGTTCATCCGATTCCATGCTATCGTAGAGGATCCGCATCACGCCTCCGAGGTCGTTCGCAATGCTGCCCTCCTGCTGGGCCTCCGCCGCATGTTCGCGCTCAATCAGGCGCTGCACGTCCTGGCGTGAAATTCCCGTGGGTACGCTGGAAGAGACCCCGCGATCGAGATGAGCCGCCAACGAGGCGACGATCTCCGCGTGTCGAAGACTATCGGACGCAATCTGACGGAACAGAGCTCGCGTCAGTTCGTCCCGAGACTTCTGAGCGAGCCGCATGCACTCGGCCACCGCGCTTTGTTCCCCGGCGATCCGATTCTTCAGCCACCGCGGGATCGATCGGTCCCGGGGGCCCCGCGTTCCCTCTGAAGAGATCTCTTCTCGCCGGATCCCGCGCGGGCCGAAGAGCGCGACCAGCCGGAGCGCGCCCTCCAAAAGTGCCGTGGTCGAATCGACCGACGGGGGAACTTCCATCAGTCGCTGGGCGGTCAATCGAGCGATTCGGCGCGCACGTTCGTTGCCCAGATAGCGCGCGAGCGAAGCCCCCAGGCGCTTTCCGGAGAGATACTGGGAAACGGAGGAAGGTACGATCCCGAGTCGCTCCGCGGCGTGGCGCTCCGGCAGCCCGAAGCTCTCGACCATCTCACGCGCGACCAGCGCCTGGGCGACTTGCACCCAATTCACGGGGGAGCGGGTCGGAGAACTCTCTCGTTCGGTCGCGGGGGCCGACCGAGGGCGACCGGATCGTCGCTGGGCGGTCATAGAGCATTGACCGCGAACCCGATGACAAAGCCGATCAGAACGCCGAAGTACACCAGCCGATTCCGGCGGTAGCTCGCTTCCGGGGTCTCGGCGGGGCGGAAGGCGACCTTGATCATCGGCAGGATCACGTACGCGATCGCGCCAATCGCCAACGCATCAAAGAGCAGGTCCAGAAGCGAAGAATTGTAAAAGTAGCCGATGGCCCCGCCGACGATCGTGGGCAGACCGCCGATTAGGAATAGTCCCGTCAACAGTCCCAGATTCCGCCGCTCGCTCGTCCCCAAGAAGGGCGACGCGATCGGAAATCCTTCGGTGACATTTTGGAGAAAGAAGCCGACGAAGATCACCGACAGGAGGCCGAGCGCGCCCACCGTCCAATTGTACCCGAAGACGAGTCCCTCTGTGAGATTTTGAAAGCCGATCCCTAATGCAATGATCAGGGCAGTGAAGTGGGGTTTGGCTTCGACGTACCGACCCGGTCGGTGGTCGATGAAGTAGAGGACGAGGAAGGCGGTGGTAAAGGCGGCGCCGAAAACGAAGGCCGCCCGGGGGTCGGCCAGATAACCGCCATTCGATGAAGTATACAGTATGGTGGTGGCGTCGGAGAACACGTCCGCGAGCAGGAAGATCAGAATTCCAATCGCGATCGCATTTAGAATGACCGCCGCGCGCCCCTGGGCCCGCCGGCTGTAGACCACGGGCAGCGACAGAAAAATGGAGAGTCCCATGATCGCAGTCAGCGTCAGGAACACGCCGAAGTCGCCCATGCGAACGGGAGGTGACAGGAAAACGGGCCTTCTTAAACGCTTCGCGTGTGACGCTATCCCATCCAGCGTTCACAATGTGAACGCAATGAACCCGGCGGTATCGAATTACGAATTGGGTTCGGTCACCGAAGCGAGAGCTCGTATGAAACGTTCGATCCGACGCACCCCAGCGCCGTCGACCAATTGTTCCTCGAGGGCGCTCCCGACGATGATTCCATCGGCTCCGCTTTGAAGCGCTGCGCGAACATCTTCCGGAGTACGGACACCGAATCCGACCAGCACCGGCAGCTCCGGTCGCGCCCGGTGCGCACGCCCCACCAAAGGCGCCAAGTCGATCGTATCGGATCGGCCCGCGGGGCCTGTCGTTCCGTAGCGCGAGACGAGGTAGAGAAATCCTTCTGAGGTACGGGCGAGTTTCTGCACTCGGGGCAGGGTGCTACCCGGCGCGGCCAGCAAGACGAGTGCGAGCCCGACCGAGTCGGCGGCGGCGCTCCAACTGGGGGCTTCTTCGAGCGAAAGATCCGGCACGATAATGGCCGTAGCGCCGGCCGAACGGAGCTGACGGAGCGCCCGGATCATGCCGCGCGAGTAGACGGGGTTCGCATAGGTCATGACGGCGGTCGGTAGAATGGAAGAGGCGAGCCGGCACGCAGCCAGCAGGTCACTCCACGTTGTCCCGTGCTCGAGCGCGAGGGTAGCGGCGGTTTGGAGAACGGGTCCATCCGCGATCGGATCCGAGAACGGGAATCCCAGCTCAAGGCCGGCCGCGCCTCCATCCCGCAAGGCGCGCACGATCGATCCGAGCCGATCGCGGCGGAGGCGGTCCACCATTACGTATGGGACGACGGCGGGGGAATGGGCACGCTGGCGACGTGCGAGCGCCTCAGCGAGCGGCAGTTGCACGCTCGACCACCTCCAGGTCCTTGTCGCCGCGACCCGACAGAGTGATCACAATATTCTCCCGCGACGAGCGCCGAGCTGCTTCGCGCACGGCCGCGTATATCGCGTGGGCGGGTTCGAGCGCGGGAAGGATTCCTTCATCCTCGGCGAGCCAGTGAAACGCCCGCATTGCGTCCTGGTCGTGCACGGCGCTGTAGCGGACGCGGCCAGAGTCGCGGAGAAAGGCATGTTCCGGCCCAACGCCGGCATAGTCGAGCCCGGCGGAGATACTCTCCGTCGCGGCGACCTGGCCCTCTCGGTCCTGAAGAACGTAGGTCAATGCGCCGTGGAGGATCCCAGGGCGACCTCGGGACAGGGACGCGGCTCCTGTGGGGTGACCCGCTGGGCCACCGGCTTCGATCCCCCAGAGCTCGACTGGTGTACGCAAGAGCGGGTAGAACGTTCCGATCGCGTTACTCCCTCCTCCTACACACGCGATCGCCAGGTGGGGAAGTCGTCCGAACGCACGTCGAGATTGAACGCGGATCTCGCGTCCTATGACGCTCTGAAAATCGCGGACGAGCGAGGGATACGGATGGGGCCCTACGGCGGAACCGAGCAAGTAGTGCGTCGTGCGAACGTTGCGGATCCAATCGCGCAACGCTTCATTGATCGCGTCCTTCAGGGTGCGAGACCCTGAATCGACCGGATGCAGCTTAGCCCCCAACAGTCGCATGCGTAGGACGTTCGGTCGTTGGCGTTCCATATCCTTCGAACCCATGTACACTTCCGTCTGAAGTCCCAGCGCGGCTCCAACCATTGCCGTCGCAACCCCATGTTGACCGGCCCCGGTTTCCGCGATCAGGCGTCGCTTCCCCATGCGGCGTGCCAGGAGACCCTGGCCGAGGGCGTTGTTGAATTTGTGGGCACCGCCGTGGAGAAGGTCCTCGCGCTTGAGCCAAAGCTGGGCCCCTCGCGCCCGGCGGGTGAGGTTTTCCGCGTGGTACAACGGAGTCGGGCGGCCGCCGAGGGTCTGCGACTTCTCTTGAAGCTCGCGCCGAAATCGAGGGTCGCGACGCGCCGATCTCCAGGCTTCGTCCAGTTCGTTCAGCGCGGGAACAAGTGTCTCGGGGACGTAGGCGCCGCCGTAGCGGCCAAACCGCCTAGGCATGCGCTTGCTCGAACTCCGTGATCACATCGACGAACGCTTTCATCTTCGCGATGTCCTTCACACCGGGGGAGGATTCGACACTCGTCGAAACGTCCACGCCCCACGGACGCACCATCGCGAGCGCCTCGACCACGTTCTCTGCAGTTAGCCCTCCGGCGAGCACGAACTTCCGACCCGGCTGCGAGTCCACGATCTTAGCGCACATCTCCCAGTCGGCACGCGTCCCACTTCCTCCGGGCAACGGCTGGCCGGCAGCGTCGAGATGCAGTCGTGGGTAATCTTCCGCGGCTGGGATCTTCGGTTCGGGTCCCCCGCTGCCCGCTGCCGGCACCGGAAGTGAGGGCACGAGGTGGTGGATCTCGAGAAACTCCAATCCGGAGGGAATCGCACCGTAAACCTGGATGCGATCCAATCCGACGTCGTCGAACAGTTGATGGATCAGCTCGGCTGACGGGTCAACCACAACCCCCCAGACTTCGGCTTCGGCCGGGACCTTGTCGACGAGCTGGGTTGCCTGCTCGGGAGTGACGCTCCGCGGAGATCCGGGCACATTGATGACAAAACCGGCGGCCCCCCCCTCGGGAATCGCCTCGAATGTCGCCGGATCTTTCAGGCCGCAGAATTTTACGAACGTCTTCACGAGGGTCTCCCAGACACCGGGCGGTAAAGAGTTCGCAGGAAGGCGGCGGGATCGACTGCCCGTGCTACCGCGGACCCGACCAACAGCCCGTCCGCACCGGCGCGCCAAAATTGACCAGCTTCTGTGGGGCCTTGTACACTCGAGAGGCCGAGGAGCGGCCGGAGGGCGGTCGCGGCCCGTAAAGTCTCGAGCGCCGTAGCCGGCTGGAGTTCGAGGTTGTCGAGGTCGCGCACATTGACTCCGTAGACGTCCGGCTTTACCTGAGCCGCGATCCTAACCTCCGACTTCGAGTGCATCTCGAGCAGCACTTCAAGGCCCCGCGCTCGCGCTTCTTGCGCGAGCTCCACCAGAGAATATCGACTCAAGCCTTCCTGTTCCAATCGTGCGATGAGGAGAACCGCCGATGCTCCGGCACGGCGGGCGCCCTCGAGCTGGACGGGGTCGATGATGAAGTCCTTGAACAGAACCGGCCGTCGGGTGGCTTCCACGAGGTCCGCTACATCTTGGGGAGAGCCAAGGAAGCGAGGCCCGGTGGCGAGACACGAAAAGGCCGACGGCTCCGCGGGTTCAACGGAGCGAACAAACTCGGGGATCGACCGGCGCGGTAGGATTGGATCCGCGGCGCCGGGTGAAACTCGTTTGTGCTCCACGACTAGAGCGCCCTTCGCGCGGTCGGCTTCTATTGCCGCTCGGAAGCTGGGGGGGCTCGACTTGGGGTCTTTCGGCAATCCTGCAAGATACGTCGGACTCTGAATCGTCACAGACAGCTCGGCCGTGATCTCCGCTAGGAACGTCACGAACCGACTCCCCCCCATCCGCCGCGACTCGCAAGACCCTGAAGCTCGTGCAATCGCTCTTCCGCCGCGCCGGAATCCAGGGCGATTCGGGCCCTTTCTACGCCCGCGGAGACGTTAACGACCCGACCCGCGACCCAAAGAGCGGCGCCGCTCGTGAGCAAGATCGCTCCACGCCGTGCCCCTCCCCCTCCGGCTAGGATTCGCTCGGTTTCCTCCGCCGCGCGCGCAGGCTCGAGCGGTCCCCACGCTCCCCGGCGCTCGTCTCCTTCGAGAAATCGACCAGGATCCACGCTGATACGACGTCGCCGGCGGCCGACCCAGGCGAATCCCTTGGTGCGGCGCGCGGGCGAGAATTCGTCTGCGTGTTCCTCCGAGGAAATGGTCAGGCCCCTTCGGACACCCAGGTGCGGAAGTATCTCGGCAACATGCTCGGCAGTCTCGAGATCCCCGAGTCCGACCACCTGGAAAGGGACTCCCGCCGGATTCACGAGCGGACCGAGGAGATTGAAGACGGTGGGGATTCCCAAAGTTTTGCGGGCACGAGCCACGGCGTGCGTCGCCGGGTGGAAGAGCGGAGCGTGGAGGAAGGCAATCTGATACCGTCGAAAGCTCGCGCGCGCAAACCCGGGAGAGGTGGTGATCGGAAGACCGAGCGCTTCCAGAAGGTCCGACGAGCCGCAGGGTCCTCGTGCGCTCCGGTTTCCGTGCTTGATGACTGGCTGGCCCGCGGCAGCGACGACGAAGGAGCTCACCGTCGATATGTTGAAGGAGGGGAGCGGCGCGCCCCCTGACCCGCACAGGTCTATCGCGTGATCATGGCCAGGGACGGTAAAGGGGACGGCTCGCCGGCGCATTGCACGGGCCATTGCGACCACCTCGACCGCACGCGGCAATCGCGCGTTCCAGGCTACGAGGAGGGCGGTCCGCTCGGCATCTTCCGTTCCGGCGTCCATCAACACCACAAAGATCTCATCGACCTCGCCGGGCGACAGTGGCTTCGGATCGGCCAATCGACGAAGCATCGGACCAATCATCGTCGTCCCTCATTGACAAAGTTCTCCAAGATCCGCGGCCCAACTCCCGTGAGATACGACTCCGGGTGGAATTGCACTCCGAAAGTCGGATCGCCCCGATGCTCTATCGCCATGGCAAGCCCGTCCAGACCGCGCGCCGTGAGTCGAAGCTCCGGGGGGAGGGTTCGGCCGTCGATAACCAATGAGTGGTAACGGGCCGCCGGAAATGGAGACGGAACCCGATCGAAGAGTCGGCTCGCGTCATGCTGTACTTCGGCGACCTCGCCGTGAACCGGTTCGGGGGCTCGGACGACCGCCGCACCGTAGTAATCACCCAACAATTGGTGGCCGAGGCATACACCGAGGATCGGCGTTCGGCCCGCCCTCTCGACCAAGAACCGTCGCGCGAGGCCCGTAACCCGACGATCCTTCGGGTGGCCCGGCCCTGGTGAGAAGACGATCAGGTCCGGATCGATTCGGCATGCATCTGAGTATGGTGTCGTGTACCGAATACACGAAACCCGCGCGCCGAGCACTTCGAAGGCCTGCGCGAGGTTGTAGACGAAGGAATCTTCGTGATCGATAAGGAGCAACTTCACGGGTCATGCCCCCACAAGCGAGGATTCTACCTGCGCCAATTTAACGAGCGTTTCATCGAATTCGCGAGACGGCCGAGAGCGCGCGACAACTCCCGCCCCTGCGGCCGTGTAGAGCCGGTCCGACGCCGCAAAGGCGGTACGGATCGCGAGCGCCCAGCGTCCCTCTCGCGCCGACTGGAATCCAATCGCGCCCCCGTACGGTCCGCGCCATGTCCGCTCCACCCGGCGAAGCAGCTGCGTCGCCCGGATCTTTGGCGCACCGCTCACCGTGCCCGCCGGAAAGGTGGCGCCCAACATTGCCAACGCCGACAAGCCCGGTTGGAGACGAGCCCCCACTCGACTCACGAGATGTTCGAGTCGTGCGTACCGCTCCACGCGTTCGACAGAGAGCAGCCGAACCGATCCGGGTCGTGCCACTTTCCCCAGGTCATTCCTCGCCAAATCTACCAGCATGCGATGCTCGGACAACTCCTTGCGGTCACGAGTAAGTGGCAAGCGCTGTTCTCGGGGCCGACCGACCGGCCGAGTGCCGGCGATCGGATTGATGAAGGCCCGATCTCCACGCGACTCTACGACGGATTCGGGGCTCGCACCTAGAATCTCCCGGTCGCCGAACCTAAGGTAATAGAAGAACGAGTAGCGTTCTGACTGCCGCAGTCCGGTCGCCCGCGCCAGGAGGTCCTTTGGTCGACGGAAGCTACGTCGGTGGCTGAGAACTACCTGGTATGCGTCCCCCTGACGAATTGCCTCGATGAGCGTACGGACGCCCCTTTCGAATTTCCGTCGGGGCAGCGTATCCCCCGTGGGTCGAATGCGGTTTGCGGGGAATCTCCGCACGCGGCTCGGTCGGGGGGCCAGCTTTGATCGACGAAAATGGAGATCGGGAACGCAAACTAATTCGCCTAAAGGGAAGGGACTTCCGGATGGGAATCGTCGGAGTAACGGCTCGAACAATCCCACTGCGTCAAATCCCAGATAGCCGATCACGGCGGCACGAGGTCCCTGTCGTAGCCAACGGTCGACCCGCGATTCCAAATCGATCGCCGAATCATTCCGTGAGACGATCAACCGCTCGCGGGGGTCTCGGAAAGAAAGCGTACGCGCGAGTCCCGCATCGGAGTCGACCACCTCCTCGAGGTAGCCCGAGACCTCCGATTCGTCGGCGGATTGTACATACTCGTCCCACGGGTCGGTCATGGACTTTCACGTTCGACAAGAGTCCGATGGAGCGCGCGCAGCGCGCGGCGACCGTAGGTTTGCGGGACAGCTAGCGAGAGAGCCCGCGGGGTCGCGCTGAAACCTAGAATGCGGCGGCTCACCTCGGGTGGGATACGACTGATCTCACGCAGAACCCCGTCGCCGATCGCCGTGACGAGTGCCACGGGATACGGCCCGTCCACCGCGACGGCCGCCTCAGTCGTGAGCGGAGAAAGGGCCCGCCGAGCCGCCGCGCCGGAGCGCGGCTCCAACAAGAGGCAGAGCAATGCCGAGGACGTGAACAATTGGACGAGGTTCACCTTGGCACCCGCCAGCCGCGCAGAGACCTCCGAAACTACGCCTGGGCGCTGGCGGCCACCGGGCACGCGGATTCGCAGCAGTCTAAGTGGAGTGAGGATCGTTAACGCTCGGATCCCGCCTCCTTGACGGGCGGGACCGATCGTGGTCACAGAATCCGCGACGTCCAAGGCGCGGACCTGGAGCAAGATCCGATTCGCTCGGGCGGGCTCGATGGTCAACGGATGGAGGACCCGAGCTCCGAATTGGGCGAGCTCCTCGGCTTCCTCGTATGAAAGGCGAGCGATAGGCCGAGCAGACGGCACGAGACGTGGGTCGGCCGTCAGCACTGAGACGTTGCGTTTGACCAGCTCGACTCGACTGGCTCCGATCAGGGCGCCGATTCCCGCCGCGGAGTAGTCCGAGCCGCCACGGCCGAGAGTCGCCACCCGACCCTCCATACTTCGTCCGAAGTAACCCGTCACGACCGGCAGTTGGCCGCGGGAGATGATCCGCCGTAGGTTCACGCGAACCGCGGGCGTGGAACGGTCGAAGAGAATGCAGGAAGCACCATACGCGTTATCGGTGATCAGCCCCAAATGGTCGGATTCGACGGGCACGGCGGGAAGCTCGTGCTCCCGAAGCCGCGCCGAGAGCCAACAGACCGCGAGTCGTTCGCCTTGACTTAGGACCCGATCGGCCAGCGGACGATCTCGAGGGTAAGAACGTTCGACCTCGAGCAAGAGGCGTCTCAATCGTTCGACGTGCAAGCGCCCCGCGGCGGGAAGTTCCGGATGGGCCGCGACGATCCGGTCGAAGATTCGCTGATGAGCTTGGCGAGCTCGAGGGTGCGCCAGCGCCGACAACAACTCGTCCGTGACCCCCAATCGAGCGGAAGCGACCAGAACCACGGGTGCGCCCGCTTCCCGAGCCGCGCGGACGTGGGCCGCGATACGCTTGGGATCCGAGAGCGAGGCCCCACCGAATTTCAAGACGACTGGAGCTTTTCGCGTCACTCCTCACTCCCCTCCGAAGAGGCGCCCAACCAACCTTGCTCGCACGCGAGCTCGGCGTTGAGAATCGATCCCCCCGCGCCCCCACGAACTGCGTTGTGTGATAGGAGGAAGAATCGGAGGAACGGTGGGGTCCACCGGGGACGTCCCACGACTACAGCCATTCCCCTGGCACGTGCCGGGGTCCCTGCCCAGGAATCCAATCGGGGTTGCGGTCGATCACTATCAGAGCGCACCAAGATGGGCGGATGCGGTGCGGTCGGTAGATTTCGGTCGATCAGCGGATCGAACTCTTTCCACGCGCGAAGGATTTCGCGGAGCGTCGGACGGCGGCGTGCCTCGACCGTGACTGCTTCGAGATGGCCATCGCGCACGTCCACCCGAGCGCACTGAGCGAAGAACGGAAGCGCCAGAGGACGAACAAGTCCGTGCATGAGTCGTCCCAAGATGCGTTGGGACTCACTCTCGATTTTCTCTTCCTCCTTCTCAATGTAGGGCACGACGTTGTTGGTGATGCGGGCCGAGTCGAGTCCGAGAATTCCTGCTCCCGATCGGGCCTGGTAGGTGGTCACTTGAATGCGCCGGGGCGCGAGCGTTCCAAGGATCGAGGCGAGGGCCAGCACGAGCCCGGTGGTGCTACAGTTCGGATTCGCTATGATGAGTCCGCGTGCGGCCGGGCGCGTCGCCAATAGTCCGAGATGGGCGGAGTTAACCTCGGGGACCAAGAGCGGAACTCCCGCATCCATCCGATGATCCGCGGCGTTCGTGAAGACGCAGACACCGTGACGGGCGAGCTCGGTTTCGATTGAGCCAGCGGTCCCGGAGGGGAGGGCGGAGAAGACCAAGTCGAAGCCCTCGCGAGCAATTTGCGAGACCGTTCGCCGTTCGATCCGCTGTTGGGCGAGGTCGACAGGTGGAGGTTCTTCCAACCGCCAAACCTCCGCGAGCGTACGTCCCGCCGATCGATCCGATCCAATCAGCTGCGGAAGGCTGAACATCGGGTGCCGCGCAAGCAATCGGGCGAAGTGCTGACCGACGTATCCGCTCGCTCCGAGAATCGCACATCGACGTTCGCGATCGCTCAAGGCAAGAATCCTCCGCGTAGTAAGAGGTCGACAAGTACGAAGTTCGTCACCGACTCGATGACGACGACTGCGCGCGGCACGATGCACGGGTCGTGGCGTCCCGTGACAACAATCTCGGCGGACTCGTGGGTCGCGAGGTTCACACTGCGCTGCGGACGGGCGATCGACGAAGTAGCCTTGACCGCGATGCGGAAAACAATCGGCATGCCGGTCGCAAGTCCTCCGAGGATTCCGCCGGAGTGATTCGTCGCCGTCTGCACGCGTCCATCTTTCCAAACGAACGGATCATTGTGTTCGCTTCCCCGCATCCGAGCGGCGGAAAACCCGGCGCCGAATTCGATTCCCTTGACCGCCGGAATAGCAAACGCCGCATGCGCGATCGCGCTTTCGACAGAATCGAAGAATGGCTCCCCCGCCCCTACGGGAACTCCGGTGGCCCGCGTCTCGATGATCCCTCCCAGGCTGTCGCCGTCTCTTCGCGCTTCCTGGATGGCGGACTCCATGGAAGCGGCGGCGGTCGCATCGGGACAACCAATTTCGTTTCGTTGCGCCTCTTCCCGCAGAGTCTCAAGCCCGGAGTCTTGGGAGACGGTCGCCTCAACGGGACCGATCGAGCGCGTGAACGAGACTACTTCTATTCCCTTCGTCCGGAGTAGCGACCGACTGACTGCTCCCGCGATGACTAACCCGACCGTCATGCGGCCGGAAAATATTCCGCCGCCCGAAAGATCCGCCTCGGCTCCGTAACGGATGCGCGCCGGGAAGTCGGCATGACCAGGTCGCGGGGTGTCGTGAAGGGCGTCGTACGGGCCCCGTCGAACATCCTCATTGGAGACGTGCGCGCGGAACAGCTCGCCGGTCGAGTGCCCGTCGCGCTCGCCGTGATCGATTACTAGTTGATCCGATTCTTGTCGCTTGGTGGCGAGGCGGCGCCCCACTGGACTGCGTCGATCGAGCTCGCTTTGGATTGCGTGAGCGTCGATGAGCGCTCCCTTTGGTATTCCCTCGATTTCTACGCCTACTTCCGGACCATGGCTGCTTCCGAAAAGGGTCACTCGGTAGCGGGTTCCGAATGACATCATGGTCGAGGCTCCGCAGAATTGATGCCAACCGCCCTGAGCGCGGTCCAGAAATCTGGAAAGGATTTCGCGACTTCGCGAGAATCTCCGATGCGCGAGGAAGCGGTGGCTGCCGTCGCCGCAACCGCGGCGCTCATGACCATGCGATGGTCGGATAGGTCCGTCAGGTGGATCGGTCGGGGCGGGAAGCGGCCCTTGATATCCAACCCTCCGGGAACACGCCGCACTGTTGCGCCCATGGCCCGCGCCAAGCGCTCAGTACCCGCTCGCCGGTCGGACTCCTTGAATGCGATGTGCGGGGCACCTCGCAGGCGGGATAGCGACGGGGTCGCGCTAGCCAAGACTCCCACGAGCGGGTACAGGTCTGGGGCGTCGGTCAGTTCCGCTCGGAAGGGTCGAGAATTGCCGGCGGCCACCCGGATGGAGGACCCGCGCCTGCTGACGTGAGCTCCCGCCGACCGGAGAATCCGAAGAATCTCGAGATCGGCTTGCGGGAAGTCTGACGGGATCCCGTCGATTGTGACCTCCCCGCCCGTGATAGCCGCGGCCGACCACAAGTAGGCGGCGGATGAGGCATCCCCGGGAACCGCGAAAGATCTCCCCGAATACCGCTGGGAGCCGGGAATTCCAAACCGACGCTTGGATTTGCGGCCGATTCGAACGCTCTGTTCTCGCAGAACTGCGAGCGTTGACTGAATGTAAGGCTCGGATACGATTGGCCCCTCCAGTTCTAGGACTGAGGGGGCGCGGAGAGTCGGAAGCGTGAGAAGTAGCGAGGAAATGAATTGCGAGCTCGTAGAAGCATCCACCCGAACTCGACCACCATGGATCGGTCCTTCGACTCGCAGCGGAAGGGACCGCGATCCCTTCGGGCGCTCGATTCGAGCACCGAGCGAAGTGAGCGCGGCGAGGAGACCGGTCATTGGTCGGTTCGGAAGTTTCCCCCTGCCCTCGAACACGATGGGACGCGACTCTCGGGCCGCCACCGAAACAAGGAACCGTAGCGTGGTTCCCGATTCGTCGCATTGTATCCGAACTGGTCGGCGTGAGTGGTCCCGCGCCTTATCCAGGCGAACGAGCGTCCAATGATCTCGGCCCAATCGAAAGCGTGCACCCAGCTGTTGCAAGCCACGGCGGCTGGCCAACGTGTCATTGGAGATCAGGGGACGCGTGATGCGAAACGGCCCACCGTGTAGGTAGGCTACCGTCAGTGCCCGGTGCGTGTACGACTTGGAGGAGGGAGCACGGATGCGGCCCCGTACGAGACCCGGTTTGACGACCCGCTCGGTCATGCGGGTGCCTCTTCCCATCGGGAGGGTTGAACAAACGGCACAATCCGACGCTCCCCGCCCTGGGTCGGCAACAGTTCGGCGAGGTCCGACGCGGTCGCTCGAGGCACGATGGACGCCAGAGTCGGTCCCATCCCGCTCACCCCGGACGCGATTGCGCCGCTCGCGACGAGCGTTTCTCGTAGCGCCCGATAGTTGTACCCGAGGATCTGCTCGACCAACGCCGAGTTTTCCGCCATCGCCTCGGCATACTTCCCCGACGTCGCGTGCTCTACAGCGGCCCCGGCCGAGGACGCGTGGCGCCGGAATTCGCCGTGGAGCTCGGGAGAGGGCGGATGGGCTTCTGAGGGGATCCAAAGAAGAGCCACCCAGTTTGGATCGATCGAATCGACGCGCACAATCTGACGGGTGGCATTATTCGTAACTACTATCCCGGAAACGAGTCCCGCTAGAGCGTCGTCGAACGCACCGGTCGCGCTCTGACCGATCCGCTGAGTTAGATCAGCAGACCGCCGCGCCACCTCGGCGGCCGTAATTTCCTTCCCCAGAGCCGAGGCGATTGCGCGGTCGATCGCGGTACTCACCGCCGAGGAACTCTTCAGACCCCTACCGACAGGTATTTCCGACGCGATCGAGACCGAGGCCTGAAAGAAATCCCGGGGCGCAAAAAATCGTACCGACTGCTTGATCGCCTCTCGCGCTATCAGCGAGTCGCTTCTCGAACCGAACCGGATCGATTCCTCCCGCTTCGAGGGGACGGTCTTCAATTCGATTTTGGCTCGTACTTTGAGGCCGATGCCGGCTGCCGAACCCGTTCCTGTGAACAGAGCGTTCAACATCGTGATGGCCCCGGTCGAGTGCCCTACGCCGTGCACGGACCCTCCTCTGCGAGGGCGGCTACGGATTCTTCGGGGGGGCCGTCCGGCCACCAGAGAGCGTAGCTCGCCGCAGCTTGATAGACGAGAAGTCTCCACCCGTCCTCGTATTCGGCACCCACGCGGCGGGCGGCTTCGGCCAGATACGGTTCGTCCGCAGAATAGACGAAATCGAGCACGTACCCGCCGCGTACCAGGAAATTCTCCCACCGTTTGTCGAGAGGACCTTCCCCGCGTCGACCAATGGGCGTCGCGTTCACTACCAACCCGGGTCCGGATCCCGTGGGGGTGTCCGACACTGAAACACCGAATTCCTGAGCGAGCGATGCCGCCGACCGGGCGTTGCGAGAGGTGAGTCGAGCGAAGGCCCCTAACGATTGGGCGGCAACCAGAGTCGCCCGCGCGGCCCCTCCGGCCCCGAGAATGGTCAGCTCCTTGCCGTCCCACTGGCCCGCACTCTTCAGCTCTTCGAGCCGGCGCACGACCGCGGCCACATCCGTGTTCTCCGCTTCGACTTCCCCGCGTCGCAAAGTAAGCACGTTCGCACAACCGGCCGATTCGGCACTGCGCCCGATGTGGTCGGCCACTTTCAGGGTTACCGGTTTGAATGGATGCGTGACGTTGAGTCCCGCCACCCCGGCTTCCGCTAGTGAGGGGAGAACGGCGACGAACTCCTCCTCCGACGAAATATCCAGCGCGACGTAAAGTCCGGCGTGACCGCTTTCGCGCATCCAGCGACTGTGGATCACGGGCGAGCTCGAATGGTCGATCGGATGTCCTACGACTGCGAAGAGCGGACTCGAATCAGGTGCCACTAGATATCGACGAAGCCGATCCACGGGGATTTGGGCGGCCTCTACAGGGGCCGGCGAGGGAGACGCGCCCTTCGAATCGGGAAGGGCGGCGAAGACGATGGGAAAGCCGAAACGCCGGGCCCAGGCGCGCAGCAGGGGGCCCGACCCGCCGGTTGTATGAACGAGGTACGCAAGCTCGCCCGACGGGAGAAGTTCGGGCACGATCTGACGGAAAAACAAGTCGAGGGAAGCTGGCAGGACAATTTTCAAGATTTGGCCGGATGCCGGGGGTCGCCGAAGAAGCTCGCGCAACTCATGGGGAGCCGGGGGCGCTCGCATGTGTTGCGAGACGATCATGGTCGGCGTTGCGGCGTGGGGCGAGGAGCCGCGAAACGGAGGCAATTCGAGTGAGTCTCGAGCCAGTTCGCGGTCGATAAACGCGAACGGATGTTGAGCGTAAGTGGCGAATTCTCGCTGACGCTCATTGACGTCGTCCGGCCCGTCTCCCCCTTCCGCGCGAGATCGGAGCGTAGCGACCAGCGGAAGTTCCGCAGGAAAGAGTTGGGCCACGTTCGCGCGCTCGTCGCCCGGCCACCGGTCGAATCGGATTTCGGCTGCGTCGGCGCCCCCCTGACGCGCTAGCCTGATTTCCTCCCGCGCCTCCGCAACGGAACGAGCCGGCAAACTCACGATGAGGAGGGGAATCGGCGCGGTCATCGTTCCGTGATCGTTTCCTCGACCACCTGTCCGAGGTGGCGCGCCGACGGGAGCGCGACTCCGAAAATCGAGGTCCCCGCGATGAGGTGCGTGGTCGGAATCCGCTCCGTCTCCGTAGACAGTCGCACGGTCTCGGCCTCCTGCAGGAAGACGGTGTACTCTCGGCCGCCGTGGCGACCTTCGATCAGCACGAGCGGTCGGCGTTCGATCTTGAGTCGACCCACTCGAACGGAGCGGACTGAGCCTCGAGGCTCCGCTACGAGGACGGCATCTCCCGGACTTAGCTCGGCCAAGTAGCGCGTGGTGCCATCTGTGAGGAGCACGTAGGAGTGAGCCGCGCCGGCATTGACGCGAAATTCTCTAGGCCGCGTGAACGCAGAACCGACCGCCTCGCTCGCAACATGAAACAAGAATCCCGCAGAACTGCCAATGAGCATCCCTTCCGACGGTCGTAGAAGCGACGTCGTATCGACGATGACTCGGTCGCCTAGTCCGACGCTCACGACCCGACTGACTTCGATGTGCTGCCAATCGAGGTCGAACGGCACCGTTTGCTCCAGCAGCGCTTCGAGTGAGTCCAGCTCGGCCAGGTTTCGAATCTCCGCGATGACGCGGTCCGCGCCATGCTCGAGGGCGCCCAACGCCGCCGGAACGTCGTTGGGGTGGGGCGCAACGACCCACACTCGAAAATCACCATGGCGGTGGGCAACGACATTCTCAAGCGGTATCACCCGGTCTCCCAGGAACCGGATTGTCACCGACCCGATTGAAGTCGCCCGATCGATCGCAGCTTGGAGCTCCGCTTGCGTGGAAACCTTGACGACGGACACCGACTCTGATGTGGGTCCCGACGGAAGCTTCCGCAGTTCGGCGTCGTTTTCAACGTAGCTGTCGGTGCCTGGAGCCTCCAACGCGTCGTCGGGGTCTCGCACGACGTAGTGCGTAAACCCTCGCCGATGAGCGGCGCGCAAGATCGTCTGACGCGTCTCTCGATGGTCGGAGACGGGAGCGATTGCCACGCGATCTTGCGACATCGGCGCACCCTACGTGGCGCCGTGTAGGAGCGTGGCGATCCTTTGGGCGAGCGGCCCGACCGGCGTTCGCTGGAAGAGATTCCGGCCGATGCATATTCCGCGGCCCCCTGCTTCCAGGCTCTCGCGGATGATCCGCAGGAAGTCAGTCTCGTCATCGAGTCGAACCCCGCCGCCGATCAACACCGGCACCGGCGTCGTGCGACACAATTTTCTAAATTCTTCAATCGAGCCGGGATAGCTGGTCTTGACTATGTCCGCGCCGAGATCGGCTGCGGCGCGGGCGGCGTGGCGAAGGTCGTCGGGCGTGACTGGCGTTTTCTTCTTTACGTAGGCCATGCACAGAAGCGGCAACCCAAGCGAGCGGCATTGATCGACGGCGATGCCCATATCGCGTAGCATCGCGCCTTCTTCGGGCGTCCCGAAATTGACTTGGATCGACAGTACGTCCGCGCCGAGCGCGACGGCTTCCTCCGCGGTACCCACGAGGACTTTGACGTCGCTCGACGGTCCGAGACTGGTCGATGCCGACACGTGAATCCCGAGGAGGGTCGGAGGCCGGAGTAGAGGGGCGATTTCGCGCACCGCGCCTTTGGTAACGATCAGGAGATCGGCGTTCGCGTTCTGCAGCTCTACGGCCAGTGGCGAGAGCTCCTCCAACCCATCGATCGGGCCCATGGAAACCGCGTGATCGAGCGGTACCGAGAACAACCGGCGGGCTTCGCTCGGGAACAGTCGCTTCAGTCGGATTTCTTTTCCGTACATGGTTTCCTCTCGTTTTCACTCTGCGAGAAGGAGGTCACCGGGAGCAGGGCCGGATCCGAAGCAAGCGATCCGGAGCGGCGCCGTCCCGGCGCCTCCCCCTCACCAGAGCCAGGTTACGACAGCCGAGCTCGCGGGCGGCGACGATGCGGAGACGTCCGGAGCGGCTGTCATCCTTCCCTCCAGCTCCGCCGCCGTATTTATCCTTGATTCCGGGCCCCGTTGTGGCCCGTATGGGCCAGCACGCCGTCGACCAGGAGAGCGTGGAGCGAGAACCCGCGCAGCATGGCATCCCACATCTGACGTCGAATCTCGGGGGTCTTCGCGAACGCGGCTACGATCTCCCCGACCCACCGGCTGTGCTCCTCGTCGGCCGTCACGTGCAAGGAATAGTACGTCATGTGGGCGTCGTCGACGCCGTAGTTCCGCTTGAACGAGGGCAACAGCCGAGCGCACAATTCGACATTGGGCGGCTCCGACGAGCCGGCAGCGGAGATGTAGAACGGGTTCTCGCGATTCGTGTACAGGAAGTCGTCCATCGCCACCATCGTGCTCGGTAGCAGCGTCGCGCTCTGGACCTCCTTGCGTGTGACTCCGAGCCCTTCACAGAAGCGGAGCCAGAGTTCGGGGTGACCCGGTTCCTTGCCCTTCGGATCGCCGGCTTCCTCGACTAGTTGGTCGAGAATCATGCGTCGGTACGGATCAAACTCCGGTTGCCAGGAGCAGCGCGAAAATCGTTCCGCCATAGCGATGGGAACGCAGGAGAGCCACGGGTAGAACTGCTTCACCCACTCGAAGACCACCGGCCGAGGGACTTTTCCCTGTTCGAGCTCGTGGAAAAAGGGATGCGTCTTGAACGGATGGTTCGCCATCTTGAACTTCGTCAGTTCTTCGCGAAATTTTTCACCCTCGAATTTGACCCAAGGCTCCTCGGCCATGGCGTCGTTTACTCGAGTTCGCTATTTGGTGCGGGAGGTTTCCCTGTGAACCTCGGGCATTATCGGAGAAGTACCGGCTGACGCAGTATGGAACCGTCCGGGGCCTCCGCGCCCTTGATACCCGCCTTTGGGCCGCTCACCGGAGTTCGGGTACTCGACTCCGCGCGATTCGTCGCGGGTCCATGGGCTACGACGTATCTCGGCGAGTTCGGGGCCCAAGTGATTCACATCGAAGGTCCCCCGTTTCAACCCCCGTATTCCGATCCCAGCCGACTCCTTCCACCGGTGCTGCCCGAGGGTGTTGACCCTGACCGCGGAGTGTCCGAGTCCTGGGTCCAATATTACCGGAACAAGCTCTCCATCGGGCTCGACATCCGCTCCGACCATGGTCGGGCGGTGTTCCTCGACCTGGTTCGTAAGTCCGACATATGGATCGAATCCTCGCGACCCGGCACGTACGGGAAGCTCGGACTTGCCGATGAAACGGTACGGGCCGTACAGCCTCAGTTGACGATCGTCCACGTCTCGGGATACGGCCAAACGGGAGTCCCGCAGCGGGTCAGTGCACCCTCCTACGATCTGATCGGTCAAGCATACAGTGGATTCCTCTCGTTACAAGGTGAGCCCGAACCTCAACCGCCTATGCGGGCGGGAACGGCCCTCAATGACACGGTCACGGGGCTCGCCGCCGCAGCCGCCTCGCTCATGGGATACATCTCGGCGCAGCGCTTGGGGAAGGGTCAATCGATCGACGTCGCCCAGTACGAGGTATTCTTCACGCTCCTCGAAAATCTCGCGCTCGACTATTTCGTGCGGGGGGTCGCCCGGGGGCGCCACGGCTCCGCGCATGCGCGTCTTCACCCGTATGATGTGTTTCGGGCGATCGACGGATGGGTCGTCGTCGCCGCCCCCACCCCCGATTCATGGGTCAAACTGCGAACGTTGATTGGATTCCAGGACCCTGCGTTCGACGATCGGATGTATCGCTTGGCGCACCGCGGACCGGTCGATGCGGCGATCGCAGCCTTCTGTGAGCACCGCTCCCTCGATGAACTCGAGTCCTTGGGTCGATCGCACGACGTGGCGATCTCACGCGTGTACGCCATTCCGGATATCGCCCGCGACGAACATTATCGAGCGCGGGAGATGTTCGTGGAATGGACAGATCCCGTCGCTGGTCGGGTCAAGGGCGCCGGAGTAGCTCCCAAGTTTGACCAAACGCCCGGGGGAGTCTGGCGGGGGGCCCCATGGCTCGGGCAGGACAATGAGCGAATCCTGTCCGAGCTGCTCGGGTACAGCGCCGAGCAAATCGCGACCTTGAAGCTAGAAGGAGTCGTTGGAGAGGAGCCGCCCCCCGAAAACCTGCCCCGGCCGATCCCGTACTTTGTTCGGGAGGGGCTCTGACCGCCCATCTCCCTGCCCTCCCGGCAGATCCCCTGAGCGAGCAGATTGTCACTTTCGCAGAGGAGTTCCACTTGGGAGCGCGCTCCCGTGCTCTCGATCAGTCGCCCGAGTTTCCCTGGCGCGAGTTCCGCGCGATGGGCGACGCGCACCTCTTGGGCCTTCACTTCCCAGAATCGGTAGGAGGGAGGGGACTTTCGCTCCCCCGCGTCGGAACTCTCCTGTTCCACTTGGCGTACCTCGGCGGGACCACGTTTGCCAAGCTCTCGCTCCAACCGGAGTTCTGCCAAGTGCTCTTTGATCAGGGGAGACCTGGAATAGTGGAACAGGAATTCCAACCTTTACTGCGAGGGGAGCGCCTCATCGCGAATCAGATCACCGAGCCGGCCGCGGGGTCCGACGCGGCCGCAGTCCAGATGGAGGCACTAGCTATCGGCGGGGAGTACGTGCTGAATGGGACGAAGTCCGAGGCGGCGTTTGCCACCGACGCGCAAGCCGCCATCGTCTACGCTCGAACCTCGGGATCCAGCTCGCGGGGAGGGATCACCGCCTTCCTGGTCCCCCAAGACTTGCCCGGGATCGAACGGAAGACAATTCCCGACCTAGGCGAGCGTTGGATGCGGCGGGGAACGGTAACGTATCGGGACGTTCACCTTCCCGAGAGCGGTCGCATCGGGGAAGAGGGCTCGGGTTTTCGCTACGTTCGAAACGAACTCCGCCGGGAACGGGCATTGCTCGCCTGCATCTATGTTGGCGTAGCCCGGGCGTCGTGGGATGAGACAGTCCGCTACGTCGGCGAGCGGACCACATTCGACCGGCCATTGTCCGACCAGGAAGCGGTGGCCTTCCCGCTCGTTGAGGACGGTGCCAGGTTGTCGGCGGCTTGGGGCTACGCCCTCTCCGTACTCGAACACTTGGAGGCGGGGGACGAGTTTGACGGAGAAGCAGCGATGGTGAAGTGGCTTTCAACGGAAGCCGCATTGACCGCGATCGACCATGCGATTCAATTTCATGGGGGTCGCGGGTATTCCACCACACTCCCGCATGAGCAGCGGTGGCGCGATGTGCGGAGCGGCAAGATCGCGCATGGAACTTCAGAGATCATGCACCTCGTCGCGAGCCGCGCCCTCTGGTCGACTGTCCGCAAAGAACGGCCGCCCACTTCGACTAGCTAATCCACCCCGTTCGCCGGTGCGAACAGCATTCCCTCGGCGACCTTGGGCAAGAACATCGTGGATTTCTGAGCCATGACCGAGCCTCGGTCGAACGCCCGGTGCTCGATTCCCTCCTCGGTCATTCCCGGAAGCAGAAACGCCGTTCCGAGGGTGGCGCGCGAGGCCGAGATCGCCTCCATCGCCCGACGAGGCGAGCGCACGAACTCCATCGACTCCGGATCGAGTTGGAGCGTTTCCTCGAGAAATTCGTGCAATCGATCAAAATCGGTCCCTACGTCGTCGCTCGGGGGCTCCTTCACTTCGAGCATTCTATTCTGGCTAACGATCAAGAATCCACGAAGGTGCTCGCGCGTCATAGCCCTCAGCCGCTCCAGGACCCGATCTACCGTGGGCGATTCCGTGTGATCCTCGATGGATGAGAACTCGCGGCGAGCGGCCGCGAAGATCGTCTCGAAGGACCGGATCGACGCGCGGAGGACACGATGCCACGGAAGCAACTGCAAGGCGCGATCTCGGCCCTCTACGAGCATCGTAAGCGGGGCGGAGCGCCGGCCGGCGTAATGCCGCTTCGCGAAGGCGGTAAACCGGTGATGTCCGTCGAGGATCAAGATGCGAAGTTTTCGGATTTCTTCTTCTATCAAGGCTACGCGAGCTGGGTCATCGATCCTCCACAGGCGGTGGGTCGTACCATCCAGAGTTGCTTCCACCGTCGGGGCCATAGGCCCGTCGAACGCTAACCTACGCCGATCGAGCCCCAACTCTCCCTCGAGCAGGTCATTGAGATGGTGGTCGGCTGAATGATAACCCGCCATGATGGGGGCGAAGCTCATCCCCGTTGCGTCCGTGAGCGCTACCCGCTCATCCACCCGATCGGCGAACGTTCGCTCGTGCATAGCCACCTGCCCGTGTTGGAGCCGATCAAAATCGAGGGCGCCGACGAGTCCCAATAGCAGGTATTCGGAACGCTGGTCCTCAGCGTCGATCGTTTCGAGGATGTCGGGCGGCGGTATGTATCGAATTCCATACACATAGTACGAGTCCGTCGCATCGCGCCGGTACGCCCCGGATTTGATCGCAGCCCCCAACCGTTGAACGGCCGACTGCACGAAGCGGTCGACCGGGACTTCCTTGGGTCGAGGGACGAACTGCGCCGCGTTGAGGGGGGTTCCGCCAAATCGTTGAAAGTCAGCCTGACTTAGGGTGTCGTAGACGGGGCAAACCAGTTGGTTTGGATCGACCGTCGCGGGATCGGGGTGCCACGATCGCACTGGGTTGAGTTGGACCATAACTCGGATTGTCCTCAACGTCGGGGTAGGCCGAGTCGATATATCGAAGAGGGCCGAACGCCGCGCACCAGATTGAACGGAATCCGGAATTCGCGTGGCTCCGAGGTCCGTACCGATAGGGTATAAATTCCGGGGGGGACTCCACGTTCGTGAGTCAGGGGACCTCTCCTGCGTACGTACTGTCTCTCGTTACCCTGCACGAGGTTCGGGCGTACATTCGCCGTTCCCACGCGCGCATGATGGCCGTCTTTTTCTCGTTGGTCTACGCCCTCGGTGCGATGCTCTATGGAGGAATGCTGATCTTCACCCACATTCCCGGTGGTTACGCGACGCAGATCCTTTGGGGAAGCGGAAACGGGCAGCAGTCTTGGAACTATCCCGCTCTCTTCATCGTCGCGCCCTGGGGGATCGTGCAACTTCCGTACTTTGCGACGTTGGCGATGGCGCTGGTCTCGATTGGCGTCGGCCTTGGGATGACCGTCGCGATCCTTCTGACCGTCGAGCTCCTACGCAGGAACAAGGCGGCTGCGGGGGCGGGCCGGCGGAGCGCGGTCGGAACGGCTGCGGGTTTCACGCCCGCCATGCTAGCCCTTGTAACCTTGGGGGCATGCTGCTCCACCACGGCGGCGGCGACTGCGGGAATCGGTGCGTTGGCGCAAGCCAGCGGAACGACCACCGACACCCTCCTCCTCAACAATTGGTTGCTGAGCACCTTCCAAGTAGCGATCGTTTGGGTTGCGCTGCTCGCTCAGGAGCTGCTCTTGATTGTCTACGGCGGCGTCTTTGGTCTAGCCACAACCTCCGTCGGTTCCAATCTAGCTCGCAATCCGCATCCCCCGCCGGACGGCCGATTCGCGATCGGGGCGGCATTCCGGGTTGGGCTTCTCGCGGCGGGCGTCACGTGGGTCCTCGCGGTGCTCGCCGAGTGGACCGTCACGTCTCCCCTGCCGGGAACCTCCGCGCTCTGGTTCCAGTGGGCGTGCCAGCATCTTCTCCTTGCTTTCTTCGCGATCATTGCGGCCCTTTTCCCGATTGGGACGTGGCGATTTCTCCACCAGATATCTTCCCGACCCACGGGACGGATCTTACGAGGTTTGCTCTTCGTCTCTGGTGTATCACTCGTGACGTGGGTGCCTCCGGTACTGTCTGGCGCGGGGGTCGATAGTCTCATCAACGAGATCTTTGGAGCTCTCGCGCTCCCCGCCGCGTGGGGTGCGACCATCCCGGCGGCGACCGGTCCACTGGCTATTGGGCTTCGATGGGGCTTCCAATTCGTGCTGCTCGGAGGTTTCGCGATTGCCGCCGGCGTCTGGCCCGACCGGGCCCTCGCGCCCCTGCTGTGGAGCGCCCGGTTCCCGCGTCCGGACGGTGGAGCGGTCCAAATCCGATCGGTACCACGTCAGCCGCAGGACGGGTCCGAGAAGTCGGCTATCGCCCCTAGCTCGCCCTCACTGACACCGATTGTAATGGAGTCGGCGACTTCGTCTTCGTCGATATCTCATTGAAAAGGTTGCAGATGAACGATCTCGACGCGGCGGGGTGCCTATGCTGATCGTTCTGCTGATTCTCAGCATTCTCGCGGGCCTGATGGCTGGAACGACCGCCGTGCTCGTGAAATGGGCCGCACTAGCTCGAACCCCGCTCCGCGCGGGAATCGTCCTCTTCCTACTGGCGATGATGGCCGCGATGTTCGGAGGCGCCGTCGTTTATTTTGCGGCGCCCAGCCGGAACTCCCTGATCGAAGGTCTGTGGCTGGCGAGCGGCTTGATGTCATTCAGCGTCCTCCCCCTCTTTGCCATCTATCTCAGAGAATCCGCGTCACGAATGTCCGAAGGCGACGCGTTCGTCCCGAGGCCATTGCGACGGATCCGGTCGTTCGTGTTCAGTGTGGTCGCGCTCGTCCTGCTGAACGAGTTCTTGATGGGTTGGGCCTTCCAGCTAGCGTCGGTCCAGTCGATGGCCCAGCTTCTTGGGGGCAACGCGGGCACCTGGAATCTCCTCGTCAACGTCGTCGACTCCCCGTGGTTCCTGTTTACCATGTCCGCGGAGATGCTTCTGACAACTCTTTTCTTGCGCGACCGCCTGCCCCGTCCGGTCATCGCTGTTCTACTCAGCCAGTCGTTGATCATGCTATTTTCGCCGCCCGCCCTCGGCTCTGCGGGATGGACCGCGCTGTCGATCTACGTCTCGAGTGCTGCGATGGTCGGCCTATTCGTCTACCTGATGGAATACCTGTATCGACACAATCAGTTGGTCGCCGGCCTATCCGCCTACCTGCTCGAGCTGCTCGCCGTCTACGGACTCATGATGGCCGGGCTGTTTCTCTGGTTGTACTACGGCACCGCGATCGTGTTTGCGCTTTCCATCGCCCTCGAAATGGTGGTATTTTTCAGTTTAGTCGTCCATCCGGAAGTACTTTCCGGCACGCTCGAAGCCCCTTGGCAGCTTCGCCCTCGGTGGGCGTTCGGGATTCTCTCGCTGATCTTCGTCGCCGAGTTCTTCATGGGTGCGGTCCTGGACGTTCAGATCAATCCGGCGACCTACCTCGGAGGCTTCCCGTTCCTGGCGTTGAGCGGTTCGACGTCGACCATCCTGCTGAACGCCGTGTCCAACGGTTTCTGGTTCCTTGCGACGGTCTGTGCCTCCACGTGGTTCCTCGCGATGATGGGGATCGAGATGGGCGCACTGGTCGTCTTCAAGTTCCGCGAGACTCGAAATCTCGAAAATCGGATACGGCTCTTGCTGATGATGGGGTGCTACGCGGGATTCGCGGTCTTCTATCCCAGTCTCTATTTCGGGCTTCTTTTTCCCAACGCCCCCAATCCCAGCGTGGTCCCGGTCCTGGGGTGGAGCATGGGAATCGGGTCGTATCCGCTTGCGATCGGGGTCTTCTCGACAGTGCTGATCACCTACGTGATCATCGGAGGATTGACAGTACTCTTCGGCCGCCGGGTGGTGTGTTCGGTTTTCTGCACCGCCCCCCTGATGTACCAGGGAACGACGATCGATTCCATGAAGACGTTCAATCGAACGTCGCCGATCGCCCGCAAGTACCTTTCGAGCCGCCTCAAGGCGTTGTATGGCGCCACCACCGGCATCGTCATGGCTTCGCTGGTCGTGACCTCCGTACTCTCCTATCTCGATACGACCGGCGCGATGAATTTCTTCATCCAAGGCGCCGACCCCTCGGTCTTCCTGTTCACGCTCTACTTCTCCGTCCTGTGGTACCTGATGTTCGTGACGATCCCGTATACCGGTACCTTCAACTGCGTCACCATGGGGTGGTGTTATACCGGCACGATCGCCCAGGCGTTCCAGAAGATCGGGATGTTCAAGCTCAAGGTTCGCGACCAGCAGGTCTGTCGGGACTGTACCACCCTGGATTGCGCGAAGGGCTGTCCGATCGGACTGGTCGACATGCCCGGCCATTTCCGGACGAAGGGGGAGTTCCGAAGCACCAAATGTTGTGGGGTGGGCGAGTGCGTTGAGGCGTGCCCGTACGACAATCTGTACATCTCCGATGTGCGGCACTGGATCCGACGTCGCTTGGGGCGGGCCGATACTCGTCCGCGAAGAAGTGGAACCCCGACCGTGTCGGCCCACCGCGCGCTCGCGGGCGCCGGACTTACCCCGGCGGCGATGCTGGGAATCGGTTCGGCAGAGTGGACGGTTCTCCCCGTCCTCCCGAACTCTCGCGCCGTAACAAGAGCGAATCCCGCGAGCGGCCCAAGCCCGGCTCCGACATCCCTCGTTCCATCGGGCGGGTAATCAAAGGTACCGCCGCCGGGCCCCCGGCTGAATTGATCGTGGGACCCGCACTACCGGCGATCTCAACCGAATCGGCCCGTCACATAATTCTCGGTCAGTTTTTCGCGCGGTGCGCGAAAGATCGTTGGCGTATTGTCGAATTCGACCAGCTTCCCGAGATAGAAGAACGCCGTCATATCCGAGACTCGGACCGCCTGGGCGAGGTTATGCGTCACGATCACGACCGTATACTTCGCCTTCAGCTCGCCAATGAGGGTCTCGATCCGATTCGTGGCGATGGGGTCAAGCGCTGAGCAGGGCTCGTCCATCAGCAGCACCTCGGGCTGCACGGCGAGCGCGCGGGCAATGGACAGGCGTTGCTGCTGGCCCCCCGAAAGGCTCGTGCCGGGTGCGTCGAGATGGTCCTTGACCTCCTCCCAGAGTCCCGCGAGCTGGAGGGCCTCCAGCACGCCCGCGTCTAACTCCGAGGCGCGATGCACTCCCAGAAGCCGCAGCCCGGCCGCGACGTTCTCGAAGATCGACATGTTCGGGAACGGCGTCGGCTTCTGGAACACCATTCCCACGCGAAATCGAACGCTCACGACGGCTTTCGAACCGATATCCTCGCCATCCAGCAGGATCGTACCCTTGGTCCGGGCGTGCGGCAGTTCTTCGTGCAGACGATTCAGACATCGCAGGAACGTCGACTTTCCGCACCCCGAAGGCCCGATGATTGCCGTGACCGCATCCGACGGGATGTCCAGGGAGACGTCGTACAGCGCCTGCTTGGACCCGTACCACGCGCTCAGGTCCTTCGTTTGGATCTTCGTGCTCATCGAATTAGGCCCCTTCGGAGGCGTCCGCATGCGGGCGGACCAAGAGGCGAGCGACGAGCGAGATTCCCAACATGATCAAGAGCAGGACCAGCGCCGCCCCCCAAGCGTCCGTTTGCAAGTTCGTGTATGGAGATCCAAAGTTGGAGAATATGAAGGGGGTGATGGCCGCCGTCTGCTGCGACCATCCTTGGAACCAGTAGTTACTGTTACCGGCAGTCAAGAAAAGCGCGGCGGTGTCGCCGGCCGCACGCGACGTCGCGAGGAGAATGCCGGTGATGAGCGCTCCGCGGGCTGATCCAAGGACGATGCGGAGGCTAACGCGATGTTTCGGAAATCCGAGCGCCTGCGCGGCTTCACGAACTCCCATGGGTACGGAGCGCAGGGCCTCCTCGCTTGCGCGAGTCACAATGGGGATCATGATGACCGCTAGTGCCACCCCCCCCGAAAGGGCACTCAACGCCGAATTGTGATCGAAGTAGAGGAAGAGGACGAAGACGAAAACGCCGATAAGAATGGTCGGCAGACCCGTCATCACATCGGCAAGGAAACTCACGGTCCGGGCGAATCGATTACGGCCGTACTCCGACAGATAGATGCCGGCGAGAAGACCGATCGGGATCGCGATCAGGGCTCCGAGTCCGAGCATCAGGAACGTCCCCTGGATCGCCGGACCGATCCCTCCCAGCGAGCAGGTCACGTTGGCGCGCGGAGTGCAACCTTGTGGATATTCGGAGGTATAGAACGACGGCTGAATGACCGCGGATCCGCCCTTGTCAACGGCGGTCCAGATCACGCTGGCCAACGGAACGATGGCGATGAGCACGCACACGACAGAGAGCGCTACCATGATCCAATTGAATGAACGCCGACGGCGGAGCCGGTACGGCATGCGATCGGCGAGGCGATTTCTCCAATCGGGGTCGGCAAGGGGCTGCGCAGCTTCGGGGCTGTAGCGTGTGCGCCCCGGTAGGTGCAATCGATCCACCCAACGACGGGGCGCCGCGCCGTTCCCGTTGCCGTATCCATTTCCGTTCGAGGAAGGAGCGGTATTCAAGCGTCGAAGCAGGAGGCGTGCGATCACGTTCACGAGAATGGTGATCACAAGCAGGATCAGTGCCAGCTCGAGCAAAGCGCTCATCTCGAGGCCGGGACCCACTTCGCTAAAGTTGACGACGATCCAACTCGCGAGGGTGGTGCTGGGGGAAAATAGGGTCCCGGGCAGGATGAAAATATTCCCGATCACCATGGCGACCGCGATGGTTTCGCCGAGCGCGCGCCCGAGCCCCAGAATTATCCCGGCGATGATCCCCGATCGTGCCGGTTTGATCACGGCCATCCGGGTCGCTTCCCACCGCGTCGCTCCCAGGCTCAGGGCGGATTCTCGGTAGACCCTGGGGACCGCGCGCAGCGACTCTCTCGATACGGCCGCGATCGTCGGTAGGATCATCACGGCGAGCACGATCGTCGCGGTGAACAGGTCGTATCCGAGCGATTGAGTGGCGAAGGGGAAGCGGCCTCCCGTAAGGGACGCCAGGGCAGGCTCGATCGTCGATCGCATCAAAGGGACGAGGATCAGAAACGCCCAGAACCCGTAGACCACCGAAGGGATGGCCGCCGAAAGGTCGACGACGTAGACAAGGGGCTGTCGGAGCCACGGCGGTGCGATCTCTGAGAGGAAGATCGCCACGCCGAGGGCGAGCGGGACCGCGATAATGAGGGCAAGAGCGCTCGTGAGGAGCGTTCCCACGATAGGCGGACCTGCGCCGTAGATCCCATGCGCCCCGTCCCAGACGCTCCGATACAGGAATGCCGGTCCGAACTGCACGATCGATTGCCAGGCGCCCTGCGCCAGCAAGTAAACAAGCCCGGCGAAGAGCAGCAGGATTCCGACGGCGACCGCGGCGGTAACTAGATGGAAGCCTCGGCCCAACCATTGGAGGAAAATGATTCGGCGATCCCGCGGTTGGAAGGTTGAACGGAACCACCGGAGATGTCGAAGAACCAACCAAACGGATAAGACGAGGGTCAGTCCCAAGAAGAGCGCGAGGAGGTACGTCCCCGGCGCGACGCCCTGGAACGCGGGAAATCGGGCAAAAGTTCCCGTCAAGAACGGGAAGCGGCGGATTTTCGAATCCAGGAGCGCTACCGCCGCGTAGTCCAGCACCAGGAGAAGTGCAACGACCAAGAGCCCGGGAAGAGCTCGCTGCAACCAAGTGGGGAATTGAAATCGTTGCCCGCGTCGGTCCCGGCTTGCGTCCGAAGCCGACGCGGGGCCTAGAGCGGCTGATCCCTCCTCAGCTACACGCGGGGATCGCCGCTCCATTGTACGTCATCGTCGCGATGCCGGCCTGGTCTACGGCAATGAGGGCCGACGGGAGAACGGCGTAGAACTCTTCCCCGGCGTTGGTATACGTTTGCCCCGTCGAGAGGACCCAATCCACCCATTGCAACAGAACCTGCGACTTCTCGAGGCTGGGCTCGAAGCCGATGTTGGTTGCTTGGTAGACGTACATATAGGCGAAGGTTGCAAGCGGGTAATCCACGGTTCCATTCGCGTTTACCATGCTGACGTTGTACCAGCTTCCGGTGGAGGTAGGTACTTTCGTCAGGTTCGCGAACTTATCGTCGATGGCGGAGACCGTATTCGCTACCGTCGGGACGATGAAGTAGTGCGCCGGGTTCTGGATCGCGGCATATCCCAGGCTCGAGCTTCCCGAGGCCAGTACGTCCGTCAAGTCGCTGTAGCCGATCGAGTTCGACGTCATTTCGACTGTGGTCAGCAACACGGAGTTCGAGGACGCGGCCGTCTGGTCCGGAGCCGACGGCCAGTTAGGGCTGAGACTCTTCCCTACTTGCGTCGCCCAAGTCGCATTGTCTTGCGTTAGGAAATCGGACAAGACATACGACGTTCCCGCCGAGCCGGATCGGTGGACGGTCACGATCGTGGCGGACGGGAGCGAGACGCCCGGATTGAGCGAAGTGATTGCCGTATTGTTCCAGGTCTTGATCGTGCCGAGGTAGATCCCCGCAATTACGTTGCCAGACAGATTCAAGTGGCCGGAGACTCCGGGCACGTTGTAGACGATCGCGAGCGCGCCACCCACCACGGGTAGAGTGAGGGCCTGTCCGGGAAGGGCTGCAACTTCCGACGCGGAGAGCGGATTATCGGTGATGGCGAAATCGAGCTCCTTGTCGGTGAAATGGGTGAGGCCGGTGCCGGAACCACTTGAGGGGTAATTGACCAAGTTACCGGTTTGCGACTGGTAATTGGACTCCCACGTGGTCACTAGGGGAGTTACGAACTGAGCCCCGTCGCCTTGAAGCTCGGTCCCCGGGCCGCAAGTGGTCGAATTTTTCGAGCTGCTCTTTCCGAACCAGCCCTGCTCATAGCCCACGCCCAACGTGGCACCGACGATGATGATCACCGCCACGACCGCGACAATCGCTCCCGTGTTCCTTTTCCGTCGTACCATGGGGGCGGTCGGGGTGGCGGGATCCGACGGCGGCGGTGTGCTGGCCGCGCTCACCCTCGTACCTCCTGACGGCTCGTTCGCTTCGGCGTCGCGTCGGTGCTACCGGAGGTTGACGGAGAGCTTTGCTGGGCTCGCATGGGGGCCTCCGACCGAGGAACGGTACTTATACAAATCGAAACGCGTCCTTCGTGACTTCTGCGGCGCAGATTCGGCACATTAAACGCATTAGTTGTGAGATTATGCGACGGGAGGTTCGGGGGACTTTCACCGTCCCGGTCGTGGTACGGGGACACAGGGTCGAGGAGAGAGCGTCAAATCCGGTCCGGCAAACAACAGTGCGAAATCGGCCACCGGGCACCTGGAAAGCAGCTCCGTTGGGCTGTCCTCGCGCCTCGGAAATGTATTTGCCTTCGTGATGGGAGTCGGGGGCGCCATGGCTGCCCCGGCTGAATCGCATCGCAACGGATTCGTCGTCTGGATGGAAGGGATTCCCGGAGCGGGCAAGAGCACCCTCTCGCGCGCGACCGCGTCCCGGCTGCAAGGCATGGGATGGGACACTGAAATTCTGGATGGGGAGCAGGTCCGCCGCATGTTCTCCCCGGAGCTCGGATTCTCTCGCAGCGATCGCGAGATGCATTCTCGGCGCGTGAGCTACGTCGCTCAGTTGCTGGCTCGCCACGGCATCGCGGTCCTGGTGGCGATGATCACTCCGTACGAGACCTCCCGACAGGCCGCTCGCTCCGAGGTTGGGGAGCGTTTCGTCGAGATCTGGCTCCAATGCCCCATCGAAATATGCCGCCAGCGCGATCCGGAAGCCATCTACCGACGGACCGCCCTGGGAGACGTCTCACGAATGACAGGAGTGGACGACCCGTTCGAACAACCCTTGAGCGCCGACCTAGTGGTCGATACCTCAACGAAGCCAGTGCCGGTGTGCCTCGACCAGATCCTCACTTTCCTGAAGGCCAAGCGTCTCACGTGAGCCGGCGAGCAGACCGACACGACTCAAGTCAGGCTAGAACTCGCCCCAGCGTCGGGCGCGTCCGGCGTTTCATGACCTCAGTTCAGCCGTTTATAGCCCCTAGGACCCCGAGCGGCTGTTGTCGAGTTTTCAAGTGCGCGTGTACAAAGAAACCGGCGGGTACTTGGCGGTGATCGATGGTCTGGGCGTCGTTCGGGCCGCGAAACTGACGGACGTTCGGAACGAGGCTTCCCGCTTCCTCGAGAAAGTCGTCGCGGGGGCTTTCCCGGACCGTCCACCGGTTCAGCCGGCGGGCGCGCGGGAAGTACTGCGGTTTCGGATCAGCGTCAACCGAGAGC
>JBAUYF010000015.1:0-120534 GCA_049584655.1 Thermoplasmata archaeon
GTATGATACCCCCAAGCACCCCTGGGAAGCGGTGCGAATGGGCGAGGAGCGCAAACTGCTCCAGAAGTACGGGCTCAAGAACAAGCGCGAGCTTTGGAAGGCGCAATCCGTTCTTCGTGGTTTCCGCCGTCACGCCCGCGAGCTTCAAGCGAGCCTGAGAGAAGGGGAACCGCAAGCGATCCGTGAATCGGAGCAACTCCTCGGACGTCTAACGCGACTGGGAGTTCTGCCGGTCGGCGCACCCTCGTTGGATGACGTGCTGGCGCTCACTACCGAAGAGATCTTGAAACGTCGACTGGAGTGGATCGTCTTTACGCGGGGGCTTGCCCCCACGGCGAAGGGCGCCCGGCAGATGATCGTTCACGGCCACGTCGCCGTCGGGGACCATCGTGTGACGCGACCCGGTTATCTCGTTCTAGGAAGCGAGGAGCATATCATCGCCTATTCTTCCGCCAGCCCGCTGAACGCGGAGGAGCACCCGATCCGCGTAGCGCTGCGAGAGCGACCCGCCGCGCATGAGGCGGGACCGGTGCCGGTCGGTGAAGGAGCGCAATAATGGCGAAGATCGGGATCGCGCACATTTACGCGAGCTACAACAATATTCACATCACGGTGACCGATATCACGGGGGCCGAGACGCTCACCAAAGCGACCGGCGGCATGGTCGTAAAAGCGGCCCGCGACGAATCCAGCCCCTACGCCGCAATGAAAGCCGCCGATCAAGTCGCCGCGACGATCAAGGAGAAGGGCTACGACACGCTGCACGTTCGGGTCCGCGCTCCGGGCGGTAACAAATCTCGCTCGCCGGGCCCCGGCGCCCAAGCAGCCATTCGCGCCCTCGCGCGGGCCGGAATTAAGATCAATCGAATCGAGGATGTGACCCCCGTTCCGCATGATGGGACAAAGGCCAAGGGCGGTCGCCGCGGCCGGAGGGTGTAGAATGGAGCTTACGATCAACGAGCTCAAGCCTCGGTCGCTCAATCTGGAGCTCGGGGGAACCTCCGCGGCTCAAGTCAACGCGATTCGCCGGACGCTTCTCGCCGATGTTCCCAAACTCGCGATCGAAGACGTGGAGTTCCACCTGGGTCCGATTCGAGACGAGGCCTCGGGGAAGGACTACGATTCATCTACGAGTATGTTTGACGAGGCGGTTTCGCTCCGTCTCGGGCTACTGCCGATCCCGACGGACCTCGGACAGTTCCGACGCAAATCCGAATGTGACTGCGGTGGGGCGGGTTGCCCGCACTGCCAGGCGATGTACTCCATCGACAAGAAGGGTCCCTGCACGGTCTACGCGAAGGACGTCGTTCCCCTAGGAGACGAGAGCCTCACGATCCTCGAGCCCGACGTCCCGATTGTCCGACTGGGGGCCAAGCAGGCGCTCCTCGCGTACGCCACGGCGATCGTCGGCACCGCGCGCGAGCACGCCAAGTGGGGAGTGGCGCACGCAGTCGGGGTTTCGCCTCGCCCGCATATCAAGATCCAGAAACACGCCGGCTGTACCGACGCCTGCCTGAAGAAAGCGGGTCAGTCATGCCCCGTGAACATTCTCGAATACTCGAATGGGAAGCTCACCGTAACGGACGAGACGAAGTGCATTCTCTGCTGGGCATGTGAAAAGAGCTGCGAGCACGGATCGATCAAGGTCGAGCCGGACGAGGAGAAGTTCTTCCTGACCTTCCAAACCGATGGGTCATTGAGTGCGCGCGATACGCTACGCTTTGCGCTTAAGGACCTCAAGCGTCGCTTCGAGGAGCTGCGCGAGGCGGTCCAGGCGATTCCCTAACCCGCCGTCCGGCGGACGGGGTCCAGTCGAATCGCAGGAGCGCCCCGGTTCCGCCTAAGGACGCCAAGCGTCGACCGGATTCTCCCTCCGACCGAACGATCAGGACGTGGGCCCGTTGCGTTCGGGCGCGATCGAGAATCTCGGCAATCGTCGCGTCTGCGAGCAGGGTCTCGGAGACCAGGAGCGTCTCCAAGGCCCCCTGCTCGGACGCTTCACGCACTTCGGCGATTCCGACCGCCGCGCGGACGCCTCCTCCCAAGCGCTCAATGAGTTGCTCGACCAGGTCGGCCTCCTCGGCCGCCACGCTTCCAAGGAGGGCTTGCGAGGCTTTACCGGATCGGAGGAGCTCGTCCACGCCAACACGACCCGATTCCGCCGTCGGGACCACCTTGAGGATCTTCCGCACACTCGGTTCGATCTCGGTAAGGCGCTCGGCGATCTGCTCCTTCAGAAACCCGGGTCCGGCGACGATCACGCTCTTGGCACCCGGAAGTTCGTGCCGTATCACCTCCACGACTTCGGCCACGTAGGCGGTTCGATCCTTCTCGCCCTGTCCGCCCGGATATCGCTTGCCGGCGATCGTGCGACGGAGGTCCGCGATCGGTTCGACGGACCGCCCCCGGAGTCGCACGAGAGAAGAGTCTCCCCAGTCGACCGCGGCAATCAGGACCGTCGGATCTCCGCGACTGGCCAGTCCTTCCTCCAAGAGGGCACGGTCGGCCCCGCTGAGCTGTTCCTTCTGGACTGTCAACTCTTCGCCGTCGGCCAGGTCGAGAGTATGATGCCGTCCCAAGTCGAAGGGACCTTCGACGATCGGACCGGTGACCCGGACGTGCTTGGAAAATCCGTGAAACTCGACCTGCTCTGCTCGGATCACGAGCCACACCCGACGTCGATCGCGGTGCGCGCCTGGAACCTCCTCCGGCGCCTCAGGGTCCCGTCGTGTGGTCGAGGCACCAACTCGTTCACCGAGGTGAATTAAGCGTGCGATCCGCCACAGATCGCTCGGTGTTTCGAGTCGGAGCTTCAGCAAGCCGGTTGAAGGGTCTTGATGAAGTAACCGCACAGTCGATGCCCCGGCGCCGGACCCACTCCGACTTAATATTCGCTCGTCCCAACCGATTCGGCGTTTACTCTCCCCAGCTCGTTTCCTGGCTCGCTTCCTCCTCCTGCGGTTTTGATCTTCGCGGTCCGATCGGTTTCGGAAGTCTTATGGAGCAGAGCTCGGCTCGGGGTTCGGGGGACCTTCCCTGAATCGGTATGGGGCTCTCCTCAAGAATCGCTCGTTTGCCGCACTCCTGACGGCGGGAGCGACCGCGTTCGCGGCGCCATCCCTGATCCTGGTCGTACTCAGTTTCTCGATCACGATTTCCTATCCGGCGCCGGTCCGAGCGAGCTACGCGGCGCTAGCCCTGTCGTTTCTAGGGTTGTCCGCTACGATTCCCACCCTCGCCTCCGCGTTCGTCTCGGGCACCTTGGCCGATCGGATTCACCGGGGCGTTCTCATGCGCGTGGTCAATCTGACAGGGCTGCTGGCGACGGTCGGCCTCGCGATCGTGTTCATCATTCGACCGGGCGGAGACATCGCGCTCCCCGGCCCGACAGGATTCTTTCTGCCCGTTTGGGTTCTGCTCATCTATCCCCTCTTCGCGATCGTGATCGTCGGCACCACGATCTTTCGCCCTGCCTTCAATGCCGCGCTCCCGACACTGACGACTAAGGACCAACTCTCGGCCGCGAATGGATTGGCCTACGCTACTGCCGCCACGCTCGCTGGTAGCGGACTTTTCGTGGCGGGAATTCTCCTGACTTTGTATCCAGAGATCTGGGCCCTGGTGTTGTCCCTTGGATACTTTGTCGTGACTCAGATCGCTCTGTCGTTGATCCGTGCCGATCTCTCGGTGCGACCGAGGAGTGCTCTCCAGTCGTTCGGCACGGAGGCGGTGGACGGGTACCGCTATCTTTTCCGCCGACGCGATCTTTTCGAGCTGACGATCGCTGGCCTCCTGCTCAACTTCCTCGCCGCGATCGCCTTGGTCGAGCTCGCCCTCTACGTCGTATCCTGGTTGGATCTGACCCAGGGGATCTGGTACGCGGCGCTGGCGGCACTTGCGAATGCCGGGACGGCGGTCGGTTACGTGACCATCGCCCAATTTCGATTCGAGCGACACGCTGGCCGAACGATCATCGCCCTTACGTTTCTCATGGGTGTCTTCATCGTCGGATTGGGGCTCTCGCATACGGTGTGGCTGGCCTATCCGCTGATCTTTCTGTTCGGGCTCGCGGCGGGGATGAGCTCCACCGTTTTCCTGTCGACCGTGCAAGCCACCGTTCCGAACGAGATGCTCGGCCGAGTTTTCGCGGCAGACGAGGTAGGTTCGTTTGCTCTCGTCCCGGTCGGTCAGACCGCTGGCGGAGCCGTGACCGTAGCGGCCGGTGTCCAGGGCGCGTATCTGATCGCCGGCGGGGGGATCCTTGCCCTCGCGGTCACAATGGTCGCTGGCTTTCGGCAGCTCCGGCAATTCGGCTTCGACCCGCTCCCCTCGGGGACGATCGTCCCACCCCCCGGCGCCATGGGCGTCGCGACGAGTGAGACCCTTGTCGAAGCCTAAACCCGGGCGTTGTACGTTCAAACTTGACGGGGATTCGCAAGCCCGGAGTTTGGAACTCGATCGAAACTGGAGCGAGCTGGGAATCGAATCGAGTCCCTAAGGGCAGCCCAAGACTCTCAGGTTCTTACGCTCCAGATAGTGGCGCGGTTGTCCGATGCGCTGCCGACCGGATCACCGCTTGGTGCTCTACCGGAAAGTTGACCGAGTTGGCGATGAAACACTTTCGGTGCGCTTCCGCATGAAGGTCCATGGCGCGCTGCTCGTCTCCCTGAAGGATAGTAACTTGCGGATGGAGCGTAACCTGAACAAACCGACCGCCCCCGTCCGCGTCGGTCCGCATGACGCCGGCCGCTTTGTCGACGTACTCCGAGACCACGACGCCGTTGACGGCGCACAAATGGAGGTACCAGAGCATATGGCAGGCCGATAGGGAGGCGACGAGCAACTCATCGGGATTGTATCGGGACTTATCGCTCAGGGGCGCCAAGCCGGAAGACCCCCCGAGGTCGGGCTTCCCCGAGAATTGGATCACGTGGTCGCGGGAATAGGCGCGATACTCGCTAGTCCCTTTTCCCAAATTTCCGGTCCAGCGCACCACGGAGGAATACTGATGCTCGGTCATGTCGAGGAGCTGAGTCTTCGAAGTCGGATAGGCATGTCGCGTGACGTTGGGAACTAGCTGTTCAATCCAGGAAGATTCCCTCGCCGGCGGGCAAGGCTTTAGCGCGGGAGGGGGTCAGGGCGTGGACTGCTCGATAGAATCCAAGAGGGCAACGTGGCCGACACAAAATCACCGCATCGCTTCGATCATGTCGTGGTCGTCATGTTCGAGAACCGCTCCTTCGATAACCTCCTCGGATACCTGTACGAACCCGGCGAAGTACCCGGATTCGAGGGACTAGCGGGGAAGAATCTTTCCAACCCGATCCCGTCGTACGCCCGAGACGCCGAGCAGGGAACGGTTCCCGTTCACCCCTCGATCCGAATGGACACTCCGGACCCGGACCCTGGCGAGGAGCATCCGCACACGAACACGCAAATTTTTGGCACCGTTATTCCGCCGGAAAACCGATTCAAGGAGGTCGAGAAGATGCAGCCTCCGTTCAATGCGCCCGCGAACCCTCCACCCCCTCCTTCGATGAGCGGCTTCGTTACGGACTACATCAACTCCTTCCGAGTGGAGCGCCGGCGGCTCCCCCGGTACGAAGAGTATGCGCAGATCATGTCCTGCTTCCGACCCGAACAGATGCCCGTCCTGTCGACCCTCGCCAAAGAATTCGCGTGCTTCGACCACTGGTTTTGTGAGGTCCCCTCCCAGACGTTCCCCAACCGCTCGTTCTTCCACGCGGCCACTTCCTCCGGGTTCGTGATCAATCGGCCGGTGGAAAACTTCCCACTTCACAACGACGCCGAAACGATCTTCGAGCGGCTGGAGGCCAAGGGCCTGAGCTGGCGAGTGTATTTCGACCCGTTGCAGTGCGTTTCGATCACGGGAATGTTACATGCATCGCGGCTGGGCAAGTACTTCGGCACTCGCTTTGCTTCCATCGAAGATTTCTACCGCGACGCCGCGGCTGGGACGTTGCCTGCGTACGCGTTCATCGAACCTTCGCTGATCCCGCCCCACAGCGACATGCACCCGCCCGGCGGCGCCCGTCTGCGACGGCTCCTGTTCTTCCTCCCGCGACCTTCGGCCCTGAAGGCGGGTGACACTCTGCTAGCACGTGTATACAATGCCGTTCGAACTTCGGCGACAGAAGCCGGCTCGAATTATTCGAACACCCTCCTGATAGTGACGTTTGACGAGCACGGAGGCACCTACGATCACGTGCCACCCCCGAACGCTCCGCCACCCGACCGTTCGGCTCCGGCCGGGCAGATGGGATTTCGGTTTGACCGATCAGGCATTCGAATCCCCACCCTTGCGATCTCCGCCTGGATCGACCGCCACACAGTCGTGCAGCAGGAACATCGCAGTACTTCGGTCATCCGAACGCTTCGAGAGCGCTGGTCGCTCGGCCCACCGCTCACTCAACGCGATGCGGTTGCCGCGGACATAGCTCCGGTCTTGTCTCGGACAACTCCTCGCCCTCGAGAGGACTGGCCAATTGTAGAAGCCGGACCCGATCCCAAGCCGCCGGGTTTGTGGGAAGAACTGTTGAGACCCCTGCCGACATTGGGCCGCCATCTGTTCAGCGCGGCGTTGGCCTACGAGGCCCACAAGACCGGCACTCAAACTTCTGTGGATCTCTCTCGAACGTCCCGATGGCAGGCCCGTCGCCGTATGAGAAAGTTGAGGGCGGCGGCGTTCCCGAAGGCAACTCGCCGTCGAGGAGCCTAGTCTTCCCAGCGAGGTCCGGAGGATGGCGACTCAGTCGAGTCTTGAATTGATGACCACCCCCGCGTCGATCCTCCTGTGAACGCGCTAGTGGCTCGGGGTCCCGAGCGTCCGAGCCCGTAGCGGGTCCTGAGCAGGTTTACGCGTCCCCGAGAGCTCCGCTCGATGCTCGAGCACCTACCTTCGGATGTAGATGGAATCTGCCAGATTGCTCCGGAACAAACGATTCACCACAATCTCTTAGCCTATTATCGAATATCGAGCAGTCAACGAAGCAAGTTGCGCAAAGTCTGGCCCCTGAGATGAGCGAGGTTCTGAGGGCGCTCCGGGAAATGGAACCGCGCGCGCTGGCGATGGGTCGACCCCCTGCACAACGAGTATTGGGCGCCTGCATATTGGAGTCGCATCTGCTCGCCGGGATGCTCCGATCCCAGAACATTGCGGCTCGGGTCCGAGCCGGTTACTTCCAGAATATCATGACGAACCCGGCCGTCACGCTGCCGTTCTGGGTAGGGGTCGCTGAAGCGAAGGACGCCCAGCCTGAATTACGGAAGGCGGACCCCGCCGGTTGGAAGCGCGAGATAGACGAGTTTACCGGCAAGCAGATCGCAGCGGACCATCATATCGAGCACTGGGTTTGTGAATTTCGAGAGGGCAACGGCGGTGACTGGCAACTCTTAGACGCGTGCACCGATTTCCTCAAAGCGCACAGCGGGATCGAAGTCCCTTTCCGAATCCCTCAACGCTACTTTGAACCGGCCTTCGCAGCTTGGCAAAAGATGAGGGCCGACTCGCACTTCGATCCGGAGCTGTATGCGGAAGATCCACTGGACGGCCGGTCTCACATTCGATTCCAATTGCTCTCGGATTTCTTCAGCTTGCTCAACCACGACGTCGCTGGTCAAGCTGAACCGTCGTCCGGAACGGAAGCGTTCATCCAGCGAAGAAAATTCCCCGAACTCGAAACACGTGAACTCGAAGAACTGGACCAGCTCGGCATCCTCCTCTCGAGAAACGCTTCGGTGGACACGCTGGTGGAATTCTACCGGTCGACCACGACGTTACGTCGAAAGGCCGCCGAACAGGACCCTTACAGCTTCCTCTACGTTGCAACTTGACCCCAAGCTCCCGCGCGCGACGAGCTCTGTCCGAAATTTCTTACGGGCGAATTCGAGGGCAAACTAGATCGCTACCAACCCCCCATTCCGGTTTCGGTTCTGTTTTGGGGCGCGAACGTCTTTCCCGCTCGGCCGTTCAATATTGGGATCAATCGGTGGAAGGCTCGCTACGATGGCCTCAGACGATCTTGAGGAGTTCGTACGGCCCGCCGTCGGCGGCTTCCGTGATCACCAACCCGGGCGTCCACGGCTTGGTCCCATACACAAAAACGCGCCCCTGCCGGCTGTGCATCCTCAGGTGCATGGCGGCAAGCGAGAGGAGCGGGGTGAATAGGGGTCCATCGACCCGCCCGATGGCGATGATGTGTAGTCCGGCCGAGTCCCCCAGGCTCGTATTGATCGAGGCGGGCATTGATGCCGCGACCTCGGCCGTAATCGGGATTTTCAGAGCGTTGGCGAGCGCTTCCAGCCCGGTTGCATAGACGACTCCAAGATTCGGTGGCCCACCTTTGACCCCGCCCCGCATCCATGCGCTCAGCTCGGAGTCCTGGGCATCCTGGCCCGCGCTCGCCGGTATCATGGCTTTGTAGGAGACGACGGCATCGAGGAACTCTTTGTGCGACTGCTGAGTCGCTCGCTCCAATTGACCGGATACATCGACGACTCGGAATTGCTCGGGAATGCGTTTGTTCGGGATCGCCCCCTCCACTGAATGCCACACCTCTTCTGACGAGAGGGTGGGAGGAGGAACGAGCAACACGCGGCCCCCGCGGTTCATCGTATGGGCCATCGCGGGCGCGATGAAGTTGTGGCGAATCTGGTCTGGGACGGCGTTGTCGGTCTCCAGGAGAGCCAGCTTTCCCAGTGGCAGGCGACCAAAATTCGCGGCGAAGCTGTTCGAACCTGGCCACAAGAAACCCGGTTGCGAGTCCGGTTCCGGGTCAAAGTGACCGCGTCGCAGTTCCCGATAGGAGTTCGTCGGTTCAATGCACTGGAATTTGGCCCCTTCCACCGTGTACGGATACGACGCATTAGCGATCCGAATGCCGCGAAGCTTGGGTAGCAGTAGCCACCTTTCAAGCCGGTCGTTGATTGATTCGCGGTGGGTGACCACGACCCCGTTCACGAGGTAGTCCAGCTGGGAAAGATTCTCGCGTTCTAGAACGATGATCAGGTGGGCTCGCGATCGTCCCATACGGCGAAGGAGCATCCGTTCCACTTCCGCTCGGTCCGGCGGAGTCGACGAGCGGGCTGCGAGGGCGCCCAAATGATTCTCGATCAAGGCATCCCAGGAATCGATCACCACCGTGGATGACGAACTCTCAGGCAATTGGCTCCAGGCATCCTGGATCGGGGACGGAAGCATCAAAAATTCCGTTAGCCCCCGGCGCTCGCCTGGGTCCGCTCCGGCGATTAACATTTGTTTGGCGGCTTCCTTCACAAGGTCGCCGGAAGTCGATTCCAAATCACTCGTGTCGACGAACTTGATGCTCTTGGATCCGTTGTCGCCCAACCAGGGAAACTCTCGATTGAGTTCGTCCGTCGAAACCCGGCTCGTGACGAGCAGTCGATCCCCCGGCGAAGCTTCGAGGAGGGCCAAGCAGAGGGTCGATTTTCCTGACCCGGGTGGGCCGCGAACTAGTAGAGATTGGGGACCGGGCAGTGCGAGAAATTCACGAAGTTCTGAAGGTAGTCGCACCGCAGTGCTCATCGTTTTCTCTGATAGCCAGATTCGAGTCTTCCCTGAAAGACGTACAAGGCGGCGACCGAGCTATGAAGGTTGGGTTTCGAAAGTTCTGTCCAATATTGAGTGTCGGACGCTTTCCGCATTCGGTCATTCAATGGCGGGTCTAGGCGCTTAGGCAGCTCTGGAAGTTTGTGTTCGGACACATCTGGCGCATTCGCCGTGCCGGGGCCGCCGACCCTCGGACTACAGGGGATTACGGATGGCCGAACGGGGTCCCGGGGGACCCACAGAACGGGATGACAACTCGTTCTCTGGATATGAGTCCCGATCATTTTGACGGCGGAACAGAGCCCTCCCTGGAGGGGTTCCGACCCAAGGCGCTGACCCGCCACTTTTCTCTCGCGGGCCGTCGTGCTGCGTACCAGTTCGATGGCGCCGCCCCGACGCCTAAGAGCCTCGGTCGTGGGCCCTCGTACACACCGATGACGAAGGCCACCGGCACTCAACCGAACCTCGTCTTCGCAAGGTTTATCTCCCGCAAAGCCCATCAGTCACTTGTCAGACAAAGAAAGCAATATTGTCTGACGGAAAATGGTCGACACATCAGAGCGGGTGACGGTCCGTATCCCCCAGGACCTCCTGGAGAAATTGAAGCTGATACAGGAGCGCAAGGAGACTCCGACCATCTCCGACACGATTCGAGAAGGCCTCGAGCAGTATGTCGACATGAATTTGCCCCCTTCCAATATTCGGAAAGTGATCGTCGATCTTTCCCGTCAGGACAACAGTCAGCTAGAGGAGTTCGTCCACGAGGGTAACTCGGTCTCGGTGGATGACGCGGTCCGATCGGCGGTCCGAGAATACATCCGGTTACGGCTCGACCATGTGGGGAACTTGTCTCGGCACCCCCGACGGGACGGGGAGACCGTCGTGACCGCGGAGGACACCCCGCCTCGGTAAGCCGAAGGGCAGGGGTGTCATGGACGACTCGATCGAACACTGGGCGCGCCTCAGTCAGAAGGATTCGTTCGCGATCGTCGGGCTCGGGGGCGCCGGCGGCGAAGCGGTTCACGATCTGGTGGACCTCGGGGTTCCTGGTGTACGGGCGTTCGCGGTGAACACCGATGCGAAACATTTGCTCCGCATGCGGGTGGAGGAGCGGATTCTCATCGGCCAGCGCCAGCTTCGAGGGCGCGGCAGTGGCGGGAATCGGAGCCTGGTGCTCGACGCCGCCGAGGAAAGCAAGGAAGAGCTCCTGCGGCGCTTGCGTGGCTTCGAAATCGTCTTTCTCTTCGCCGGCCTCGGAGGAGGAACGGGGAGCGCCTTGCTGCCGTTTCTCGCCTCGGAGCTCCGCGCGACCGATGCACTACCAATCCCGGTAGTCTTTCTCCCGTTTCAGGTCGAATTGGAGACGAATGCGGAGCGTCGAGCGAATGTCGAAGATACGATCGGCGACCTCGAGGAGATGGGGGGCTTACTGCTCGCGCTCGCGAACGAGAAGCTCCGCCGCTTTGAGCGGCTGCCGTTGAACCGGGTTTTCCAGGTCCGGAACGCCTACCTGCACTCGATGGTCATGAGCCTCGTGGATATGGTGGAAAACCCGTCACAACTCAATGTCGACCTCGCGAGCCTTAAGGGCCACTTGCGGGACGCCGGTCTTTCCACGTTGCTCTGTGGCGAATACCACATTTCGGAACCGGAACGCCTGGTAGAACAGGCGATTCGAGAGACGCTCCTGGACGTCCACCTTGCGGATTCTCCGTCCGCCCTCGTTCATTTGGACGGGGGCTCGAATCTCACCCTGAAGACGCTCAATCTCGTTTTGCATCATTTACGGGGCGCACTCGGAGAACCCCGCCAGCTAATCTTCGGTACCAGACTCCACCCCGAGCCCCGGGAAGTCGTGCGACTCACGGCGGTAGTCGGAGGCCTCCGACTACGCACCGTCCGAGATGCGATTCGCCCGGCGCCGGATGCGCGGATTCCGCTGGTCAGCTCGTAACGGGTTCGTTACTCGACTTCCTCGCGAGTCGAAGGTCGCACTCGTTGTGCAGTATATCCACGACCTGGGAGGTTCGGAGGGCTTTGGGACCCACCGAAAGGCGAGGGACGCCACTGTTTTCGAGAATCTCCTGCTCCTGGGCGGTGGGATCGAGCGGATCACTAAGAACTGCCACGATCTCCGACTCCGCAGGCTCGTACGATCGAAAGGGCGTACCCGATTCTGTCAACCAGATCGCTCCGGGAAGCCGAAGCACGCGCTCGAGTTCGGCGGCCGGGTCGATCGGGCCGACCGCGATCCCAGGCGAGGATTCGATATCGTGGTCGAGCGTCAGTGAACGGACGAGAGCGTTCTTGAGCAACGCCGCGGTCGATCGCTCATCCGGATTCAGATATCGCAGCCGCGCCCCGTCGATCCGAATGCGGCGAGCCGCATGAGGCCCGGCGCCCGCGAAGAGCAGGGTCATCTCCGTATCCCGTCGGAGGTCGTTTGAAAGGGTGAATCCAGTTGAGACGGCCCGCGCCACCTCATCCATTCTTCCTCCGCCGCCGGCGAGGTCATTCAACGTGAACTCGCCTTGGACCGGTACCCGGTGGACCAAGAGTAGAATCCGGCGCACGAGCCAGCGTTACCGCTGGTCGTGGATACCCTTAACGACCATCGGCCGACAGGAAGGCTCTTAGAGCCCGCTCTTTCGGCGGGGCTTGGGGCCCGCCGGGGCGCTTGGAGTCGAGGAAGGCGCCTGGCGGCGTTCCAGCCAGATCTCGTCTCCCAGCTCGTGGTAGACCGCGTGCGCTGCCATTCCCGTCCCGTGCTCCCCATGCGGAAGCCGGAATCCGGCAGATCGGCCCGCGCCGGACGAGTAGACTACGTCCTTTTCGCCCGCTTCGGCCATCGCCTGGGACTCCTCGCGGGCCAGGTCGAAAATACGGTCCTTGCGGAACATCCAGTAGTGGATGCGCCACTCGCGACCGTCGTAGAGCGTCGTCTCGTCCCGTTCGGTCTCCAGGATGCCGGTATCTTCCAGCATGTAGAACGTATCCCGGTCGTCCGGTTCGAGCACGTTGTCGATGATCCGCTCGTTGAATCCAAAGAAGTTCAGGACGTGGGCGGCGATCGTCCGCGCATCTTCGGGCCGCATCCCATCATGTCCCACGGATCTTCGAATGGCTTTCGCCAGCGAATCGTGGTCCACGGGTCCCGCGGCCGCCAGAACCGCGTCCATTGGAATCCCGGCTCGCGTAGTGGTGATGTCCGCCTCGGTTCGAAGCGGAACCGGGTTGCGAAGGGTGTAGCCCTTTCTGGCCTCCCGGTGGCTCCCGGATCCACTATGCTCCATGGTGTAAGAACATCGAAGGGTGCTCTATTAATAACTTCCCGAGCCCCCTAGTTCCGCCTCTGACGGTGGCCCCGTCAGGAGGCTCGCCGGACCCGCCCGACGCGCTGTAACGCGGCCACCCCGGGAGCCCATTCTTCGTCCTCAATTTGGTATTCCACGTCCGACAGTCGCTCGATCTCTTTCGGTAGCGGAAGGAGCGACTTCGTGAGGTAAACATGCGCGAACCCCCCCGAGGTCGGCCCCGTCCAATCTTCCTCCCGATCCAGAGTGGCGCGGTACTCGTAGTACTCGGGCGCGGGAACTATCCAGAGAAGCGCGTCGGTCGTTCCTCGGCCGGCCTTCGGTCCACGCGAATAGACCTGAATGCCGAGGTGCTTGAGGATGGGAACTGGAATGTTGAATAACAATCGATCTCCAGGGCGCGCCAGGGCCAGGAGCCGATTGCGCACGGTCTCAACCGCGAGCACTTCACGTGCCGGATGGGCGGCCAGAACCCGGACCACCCCCGGCCCTCGTGCAAAGAAGGCAATGGTGCGACTCGGGGTTCGGTCCTTGCCGCCAGCGGGATGGTACTGGATCAATTCCGCCACCTCTTGCGGAAGCTGCATGGTGAGCCACGAGGGGTGAACGGCTCTCACCGCGACGTATTCCATGGAAAACGAGTGCCGGACCAGATCTCCGCTATAATAATCCTCAGACGTGGATCTCGCATCGTTCACCCCGGGCGGGGGGAAAGTCCGCCGAGGACTTGTACTAAATCACGCAAGTCGTTGGTATGGACCGCCCGATCGGCTCGGTCGTTGACTCGTGGATCGGAACTGTTCAGGGCGATGCCTCCTCCGACAAGGGAGAAGATGACCGCGTCGGAGATCTGATCCCCGACGTGCACCGCCGCTCGTGGGGGGATGCCATGTCGCAGAAGGAGACGACGTAGGCCCCCCGGCTTGTCGGCATGGACACCCTGGGGCGGATCGATCCGTCCCCCGACGATGGATTGGCCCGCCGTTCCCTCGAAATCATCAAACCCGAATCTCCGGACGTACCAAGCGCACACGTAGGGGGGGTTGTGCGTCAGGAGTGCCACACACGCTCCGCGCGACCGAAGGGATGCTACCGCCTCGGATATGCCGGCGAGCCTCGGGGTCTCTTCGAGGATTGGCTCCACTTCCAGAACCGTGCGTCCTGCCGCGATCTGCATCAGATTGGTCAAGTGGGCGTCTTCCCCGATCTCGCCGGCCTTGAAACGGCGGTTGGTGGAATCAAAATTTGCAACGCGGTCGAATCTCTCCGCGATATGGCGCCACCCGTGTACGGTCGTCAGGGTGCCGTCGATATCGAACGTAACGAGCTGCCACGGAATGGGAGCCAATATCTGGACTTCCTTCAGCTCCGGCTGCCGACTCCCATGAGAATTCCTCCGACCCACAGCAGGAGCAGTCCGGCTCCGACACTGGCTAGAAAGCCGCTCGAAGGCGCCGTGGGCACGAGGCGAAGCATCAAGAACAGACCAACGAGCGTGAACAACAGACCAAGTCCAATCTTCATCGCCTTGCGCATTCGCGGCCGAGAATGGGGGGGTGCCCCGTCAGGAGTGGCCGACGCGGTCGTTTCCATTCGACGGGGCAATCCGGAACCATCGGATAACCGTACCCGAGGGGGCGCTTACGGCGCGCAGACTACGTGGCGCGTGGAGAGAAATAGAATCGGCGCTTGGCTTAACTGATGAATCGCCGCGGTCGCAGCAAGTCGAAGAGCGCCCCGCCAAAGACGCGCTCCGCCAGCGCGGAGTCGGCGGCTTCGCGGGAGCGTCAAATTCGGGCGCTGGTGGAGCCGTTGGACGTGCATCGACGTCCCCGGACTTGGTACCCGGTCTTGGAGGTCCGCAATCCGATCCATGGGACTGTCTATGCGGTCCTGTTCCCCGAGTTTCCGTCGCGCGCCAGTGCCATGTGTTCTTGCCCCGACTTCGGACGACGTGGGCTCGGGACCTGCAAACACATCGAAGCCTCCGTGCTCTGGCTGGAAGAGCATCCCTCCGAGGCGGTGTCGGACCCTCACGCGATCGATCGGGAGCTCGTGGACGAGAATTGGAAGGAGATCGACCACAGACTCGAACGTTGGAGCTCGGTAGTCCCTGCTACTCCCATCGGCATTCGACAAGCCGGCTCCGTTCTTTACCGGAAGTAGACCCGGTGCGTCGGCACCGCGCGCCCGTTTCAGATGAGCGGCGAGTCGTCGACTTCGGGCAGCACGAACGGCGGAGAAACCTCTTCGGGTTGAGGCGCCGCAGTGAACTCCCCGCTGGATGGCCGGTCGAGGGCCGAGGCACGGATGAACGGTCGAGCGCCGATCGGGGAGATGATCGTGGTGATCAGTCCCACGCCCGCAACGATGGTGAACAGGGTGGTGGTGAAGATGTGGATGTCGAGCAGGATGACGGCCATGGCGAGCTCGACGGCTCCTCGGCTCGTCAGGAGAAATCCAGCGGCATACGAACCGTTGGGCGACAATCCGACCAGGCGGGCGAATCCGGTACCCACGATGAACTTGGCGGTCAGCGCGTAAACGACCAAGGCGCCGAACGCCGCGATCGCCGTCCAGGAACCTTCGAGGGAGCGGAAGTCGGTCCCGAAGCCGACCAGCGCGAAAAAGAGGGGGATGAAGAAACCCCAACTCACGGCATCGAACATCTGACTGATGTTTCGATGGAGTTTCTTTCCCGCGCTCTCGGGAGTGATCAGCATTCCGGCGTAGAACGCCCCGACGATAAACGTGAGCCCCAGGTATTGCGAGAACAGCGCCGAGGCGAGCCCGAGTACGACTACGAGGGCGAAGCCGGCTTCACGGGACCTCCACGCGCGGCGAAACCCTCGCGCGACACGCTCCCAGATCCGATTCTCTCGCAGCGACCGGAGCAGGAAGTGGATCGCAAGTATCACCCCGAGGAAGATCCCCACCGTTCCTACCGAGAGCGTGATCGCCGTCACGTCGTTCCCGCCACCTGTGTAGACCCGCAGAAGGATCGCGAACACGGTGACGGCCGCGAGCTCATTCACGACGGAGGCGTTGAGCATCAGCGTCCCGAACCGGCTCTTCATCAGGCCGAACTCGCGGAGCATGACCCCCAGCACGGGCAGTGCCGTGATCGAGATGGTCAGGGCGATGAACAGATCCAGGGACGTACCGACGCCGGGATAGAGCAGCGCTACGACGGCGGCCCCGCCCAGGAAGGGTATGAAGAAAATCGACAGGCCCAGCAGCGCCGCCGAACGGCCGGTCGACCAGATCTGCTCCGGGCTGACCGACAGACCCGCCATGAGGAGGATGAAGAACGTGGCCAGGGTCTCCAAACCCGACAACTCCGAGGTAATCGCGGTCAGACCCAGGGAAGGACCCAATAGCGTGGGTCCAAGCGCCACCCCCACCAGCAGCTGCCCCACGAGCGCCGCCTGGCCCAGATGGGTGAACAACTCACCCACGAGAACGGAACAGGCGACGAGAAGGAACAGCCCGACGATGAAGAGGGTAGTTGTGTCCACCATGTGTTACTCACGGGCCCCTAAGCCGGGACCGGGAGGCCGAGCGCCCTTCAATTTGGGATTCTCGCAGTGCGAGCCGTCGCGCCTGCCGCACGACGGCTAAGCCCAGGCCATCCCATAACTATCTTTGTCCCTCAGTGAAAGCGAGTCGCTCCTTTGGCGACAAAGGGCCCCCAAATCGTGTACCGGGGGATCAACGCGTTTCACGAAATGTCAACAAAAAGGGAGAGGGAGAAAGGGTTGCGGCTGGGCGATAGGGGGCGACCGTTTAGGCCGACATTCCCGGGGCACCCTTCAAGGCCTTCACCTTGTAGTACTCCGGGTCGACGATGACCTCGCCGTTGATTCCCATCGTTTCGATGGTCTTCAGCGTCTGACCGCTTTGCGCCTTCGCCTTCTGCCAGTCGGGAATGGGGATCGAGAACTTCTTCTCGACTTCCGTCCGGTAGATCGGGCCCGAGTTATACGAACAGAACGGAATGACCCGCCCGTCCGGAACTGCGTAGTGGATATCGCAGCGCATCAGGCGCTGGATATCGTAGTCGTAGGCGTCCTGGAAGTGCATGTTACCCAGGTACAACGTGCGCCACGTGAATTTCGCCAAGGCTTCCTTGTTCCCCTCGGTAAAGATCCCCGCGATCACACGGACGCAGTTCTTCTCGTTGAGCCCCTCGGGCGCCTTGGAGAAGTCGAAGTACTTCGCGACGTCGTGGAGCAAGCGAGCTCCCGCGACGGCCGTGCGGACTCGAGCGAACCGGGCGTCCCGGTACTTCTCGATCATCGCTTCGACATTCTCGAAGAACCCGTCGACGTCCATGAAGCGCGGCAGCGGCGTGATCGTCTTGCCATCCTTGGAGATGAAGGCGAACGTCGCACACCCGCAACCGGGGTGCGTCGTCAGCGTCATCTTCTCTTCGCCATGGATGATCGAGACGAGCTCCGAGATCGGCGCCACGGACGGCACCGGGAAGAAGTCCGATTTCTCGAACGGCCCCTCGGTACACAGAATCCGCACCAGGTCCGACTGCGTAAAGCGCATCTGGAACCGGTCCTTGTCCGGAATTCGAGCCGTGAGCGCGACTGGCTGGAAGTTGACTCCGCGGACGACGTCGATGTTGTCGATCGCGAACTTTACCGTCGGCCAGATCTCCTTCTCGTTGAATCCCCCGACCAGCGTCGGCACGAGGACCACGGAGAGCGGCTTATCCGGCTTGCCCGCGGCGAGCTCGGCTTGGGAAGAGTGGGTCTCCCGCGCCGCTTGAATCGCCTTTTGCTTTACCTTGAGCAGGGGAACGCCACGCACCTTTCGGTAGATCTCGTCGTCCAGACCGTCAAATTGGAGATACAACGTGTGCAATCCCGAGTCCCGGCACGCTTGCGCAAAGCCCGGCTCGTTTGCGACACGGATCCCGTTCGTAGCGACCTGGATCTGCTTGAAACCGAGATCGCGGGCCATGCTACAAGCATCCAGGAACAGCGGGCTCAACGTCGGCTCGCCTCCCGAAAACTGCACCGCGACCGTTCCGACGGGCTTCTGTTCCCGGAGCGTCTTCAACATGAAGTGAATCTGCTCTCGAGTCGGTTCGTAGACATATCCGGCGGCGTTCGCGTTTGCGAAACAGACCGGACACTTCAGATTGCATCGGTTGGTCAAGTCGATCAGCGCGAGTCCTGTGTGGGACTTGTGGTGACTGCACATACCGCACGTGGTCGGGCAGCCGCGGAACTTATCGTAGTAGGGGTTTTCGTAACCCACCCCATCGTGCGCATAGACCTCCATCCGAAGATAGAAGTCGACATCATTCGAAATGATGTCCCAGAAATAACCATGGTTGCGACACGTCTTTTCCATGATCACCCGGCCATCCTTCTCTCGGACGACCGCCGGGATGACTTTGATACACTCCGGGCAGACCGACGCGGTCTTCCGCGGCAGTCCGCGCGGGGCTTGGAACTCTTTCATTACCCTTGCCGGCATTGTTTTTCCTCTGTCCAGGTCCTACCCGTAGGTCACGGACCTAAACGCCACACCCACCGGGGGCTACATAATCCATCTGTCGTCGAGGCAGCGACAGAATTCACGAGCCGTGACGTGTGGTGGCACGGTTCGCAGCGCGACAAACGCTCCAAATTTGCAGTTTTACATCACCCTCGGACCCGAACACGACCGGGGAATGGTTCCGGTTTCTTAATCCGCACGGGCCACATCGTGGAGTTGGCATGACCGCTGCAAAACCGGTTCGCAATCGCAACAAGACATCGAAACGCCCACCCCGCAAAGCGGGGTCCAAGACTCCGAAAGGATTCGTCGGTCGGTCCGGTTCACCTGTGCTTGATCGATATCCCGCGAAAGACCCGAGCCTGGGAGTGAAAGGTCCTCCCGCCAAGACGTCCCTCCCCTCGACGGTGCCACGTCAGAGCTCGTCGGCGTCGACCAGCGCGGCGACGGAACCGGCATTTGCCGCTGCCTCTCCCCCATTGAGTCTCATTTCGTTGGAGCGCCCGTTCAATATCGATGAGTTTTCTCAATTGCTCGGAGAGACGACGATCCAGGTGACCGTCCCCCGGGACGACCTCGCGGAGGTCCTCAAGCGAGTCTCGGAATTCATGGGCTTCGGGATCTACGTTTACTCAATCAAGATCCGTCCGGGTCCGTCGGACATGTTGAAGGATTTCGTGGTCGAACTCCAACGTGTGGATTTCGCCTCGCAGAAGGGAGACTGGGTTCCGTTCGAAGACAAGGGCGCTTCGGATTCCCCGTTCGGTCCGACCGGTCACCGGTAGGAGGCTTTCCGTACGTCGCCTCCCGTCGTACCGGGGCACCGCCTAAGTACTTCGGGCCCCTCAGCCACCCATTCACAAGGAGGTCCGGGACATGACTGATACTGCCGCGGTGGAAGCGGAGATTCGAGCATTACGGGAAGAGATGCGCCAGATGCGCGACGAACAACGCGAGCTCGTACGGGCGGTGGAACAACTGACCCAGACGTTTCGTAATCTGGCTGTTCACCTCGGAATTGCGGCCGAGCCGTATGCCAAATCTGGGAAAGGGGAGAAGGCGAAAGCGGACCGCGACATCCCCGGCTTCGCGTGACCCGGGGCTCCTATCTCCGACTCAATGGGCATCGTTATGGCACCCGCCCTCTCTCGAAGCGTTCGAAAGATCCGGTGAGCTAGTTTGCATTCGGTCGGGATTCGCTACGGAGTTGCGGTCGAGGACCCCAAGTCCCACATCGCGCAGTTTACGATCGATGTCTCGGGTATTTCGGGCGACTCCGTCGAGCTCGTTCTGCCCTCGTGGATTCCCGGTTCGTATCACATCGTCAATCCGGCGCGCCAAGTGATCGAGCTCACCGCCACGTCTGCACCCGGCGGTGCGTCGCTCCAGGTCGAGCGGCGGGACAAAGCTCGATGGCGAATTCACACGGCCGGCAACCCCCAGGTCCACGTCCGATATTCCGTGTATGGGCGCCGTCCCGAGACCGACGGGCTCGATGTCACGGATGAGCATCTGTTCGTCAATGCTGGTCGGGACCTTCCGTATGTGGAGGGTCGGAAGGAAGAGCCCGTAGAGGTCGCGGTCCACGTTGCCGACGATTGGCAGGTCATCACGGAACTTCGAGAAGTGGGAAAGCACCCGTTCCGGTACCGCGCCGAAAACTACGACGACCTGGTCGATAACCCGATCGATTGCGGCACGCCTGTACTGCTCGAGACGCGTCCCTCCGGGATCCCGCATCGGATCGTCCTGTGCGGGCACGGGGGGAACTACGAGGCGCACCGGCTGGAAGAGGACCTCGGTAAGATCGTCGAGGCCACGATCAAACTTTTCGGGGATTCCCCGATCACGCACTACACTTTCTTCTATCATCTCAACGACGTCTCCGATGGGGGCTTGGAGCATCGCTTCTCGACCTCGATCGTTCTCCCCCGCTCGACGTTCAAGCCGGAGTCGAGCTATCTTCGATTCCTATCGGTCTCGGCCCACGAGTACTTCCATCTGTACAACGTGAAACGCATCCGGCCCGCCATATTGGGTCCGTTCGATTACACGCGAGAGAATTACACGAAGCTCCTCTGGGCCATGGAGGGAACTACGGACTACTTCACCGACCTGATCCTCCGGCGGGCCGGCCTCGTCTCCACTCCGAAGTTTCTCGATCGATTGGCGGAGAGCATCCGCGTCTATCAATCGGTTCCCGGTCGCCGAATTCGAAGTCTCGAAGAGTCCTCGCTCCTCTCGTGGATCGACCTCTACGAGCCGGACGAAGATACGATCAACCGAAGCGTCTCCTACTACCGAAAGGGTGCCCTCGTTTCGATGTGTTTGGACCTGGAGATCCGGACGCGGACCGAGAACCGCTTCTCCCTGGAGCACGTGTTCCGCTACTTGTGGGAGGAATATGGAAAACGCGATCGCGGGATCGGTGAGGACGAGCTCCTCCCGATCATGAATCAGGTTACCGGACTCGACCTCGGTCCATTTTTTTCACGATTCATCTCCGGAACGGACGAGGTCGATTTCGATCACTTTGCCCATCTGGCCGGCCTGACGTTCGCCGCCAAGCCCAAGTCACCGGATTCCGACGAAGAAGGAGAAGCGGGGTACCTGGGGGTGCTCTTTGAGGAGCATGATCAACGGCTCCGGCTCACCCACGTGCTCTCCGACGGACCGGGGCGGCGCGCGGGGCTTTCTCCTCGCGATGAGATTGTGGCAATGAACGGGGAGCGAGTCTCGCATGACGGTTTCGCGAAACTTCTTCGACGGTATCCGCCGGGTACGACGGTCGAGGTCACCCTTTTTCGTCGTGGTTGGCTCACGGCGCGCACCGTTACCCTTGGAAAGAGTCCACCGGAAAAGTACTCCTTTGCTCCCCTCCCCGAGGCCACTTCGCTTCAGAAGAACGTCTACGAGGCGTGGACCGGCACGCGTTGGGAGCCGCCGAAGGCGCCCGGGAACGAAACCGCCGGTTAGGGTGGGGCCCACCCTTCCAACGAAGGTTGGGTGCCGGCGCCGGAACGCGGATCGAAGGGGACTGCCTTTCGGCCGTACCGCCACTCCCCTTCCATCGCGTAGAGGCGACGCAGCCGAGTACCGACTTGACCACCGATCTCCAAAGTGCCCGCTACCACATCGGATACCTGCAGGGTGACCCGAACGCCAGGGGCGACTTCGACCAGCACGACCTGATACGCTCCGGTCAAGGCGACCTGCGAGTCGAACTCCGTCGGCTGCCCACCGGAACCGATCGTGGTCGAGGCAACGATCGTCCCTCCGTCGCGTGGGAGGTTCTCAGACACTATGCCGTGCGCGTCATGGCATCGAGGGCAAATCGATCGAGGAGGAAAGGCGTACGCCCCGCAGGCCGAACAGCGTGAGGCCTCGAATTTCCAACGGCTGGGGAGGTTCTCCATGTACCGAGCGCGAGGCACGTACGCCCCTTCGGAGACCGATTGGGTGGGCCGTTCGAACGAGCGACGCCACACGTCCTCCGCGATGTTCACGCCCGGCTCCAGAATATCTCCGAAGGCCCCAAGCCAAGCGACCTCTCCGTCCCGTCGAATCTTCAGACGGCTCGTCGTCTGCGCAGTCCGGTCTTCCAGAGTCCCGGTCGATCCGCTTGCGAGCCTTCGAGCGAGACGCTGAACGCCGAGGCCCGGTCCCAGGGTCGGCGCATTGCCCCAACCAGGGAGCGCACGGGGCTCATCCTCCCGAGCGGGCGAGGCAGAAACGAGAGAGGCGGGAACGTAGTCCAGCAGTCGCAGTGTCGCCGGATCGCCACCTTTAGGCGAATCGCCCGCGGGCAAGTCCATCGTTTCGAGCGGCAGAACTCCTGGGCCGTCCGCTAGGTGGAAGGCAACCGCTCCTCCTCCGAACGATGGGGGGGCAGGGGCCCTAGAGGGAGTCGCCACTTCCGCGGCAATCACGATAGTAGGGGCGGGATCGTTGGTCGCGTGCGCCGCGCCGACCAGGGCCTGAAATAACCCGGAACTTCCCGAAGGGTACCGTTCCAGAACCAGGGTCTCTGGCCCGACGTACGACCGAAACCCCCAGTCGGCCACGGGCGAAAAATCCCCCACCAGATGGAGTCGCGATGGGGGCGTTACGGACCGACCCAGGCCTTCCAGCGCAGCGATCGACAGCGTGAAAGTATCCTCATCGGGACCGGGCACCCGAAGATCTCCCATTTGGTAGGCCGGCAGGATGGCGATGGCGCGATCGATCGCCCGCATCGGCGCTACTCGCGGGCGAACAGCGTGACAGTCGCGCTCGCTCCGGCACCTCCGACGTTGTGGGTCAAGGCTCGCTCGGCTCCCGCGATCTGACGCGGCCCGGCGGCGGCCCGAAGTTGGACGAACGCTTCATAGGCTTGACTCGCCCCGGTCGCGCCGATCGGGTGACCCTTAGATTTGAGCCCTCCGTCAGGATTGACGGGAAGGGCTCCGTCCCGACGGGTCGCGCCTTGCAGTGTCAAGGCAGCCGCGCCACCGGGTGGGGCGAAGCCCAAGTCCTCGATCGCGAGAAGCTCGGCGATCGTAAAGCAGTCGTGTACCTCTAAGAACGAAACCGACTTCCGGTCGAACGGCGCCGACCGGAACGCGGCGTCGGCGGCGCGACGAGTCGCTCGGAAGCTCGTCAAGCGCTCGCGCTCTTGGACCGCAAGCGAATCCGAGGCGGCCCCGGTGCCAGCAATCCAAACGGGTGTGTCCGTGAACTTGTGGGCATACTCCGCCCCGGCTACTAGCAAAGCGACGGCACCATCCGAGACCGGGCAGCAGTCGAGCAATCCGAGCGGATCCGCTACGCGTGGGGCGTTTAGGACCTCCTCACGCCGGACCCGTTTCTGGAATTGCGCATTCGGATTCAGCGCCCCGTTGTCGTGATTCTTGACCGCCACTTCCGCGAGCGCTTCCCGGGAGACTCCGTACTCCTCCAGATAGCGCGATGCGATGAGCCCGTAGACGCCGGCAAAGGTAAGGCCCGCCAACCGCTCCCACTCGGTATCGCCGGAAACGCCGAGCCAATATCGTCGACGCGCCGACGAAACATCCGTCATTTTCTCCAGCCCGACCACAAGTGCGACCCGACATTGGCCGGTCGCCACGGACGTCACGGCCGCGCGCAACGCGTATCCGGCGGAGGCGCAAGCATTCTCGACGCGCGTGACCGGGATCCCGGGAACCTGCGCTTCCTCCGCCAAGATCGCGGAGGCGTTCCCGATCTGCCATCCAGAAAAGCCGAGCGTAGCGAGAAATCCCTCATCGATTTCCGACCGGTCGATCCCCTTGTCGACACTCGTGATCGCAGCATCCACCGAGGCTCGGATCAGGGCCCTGGGACCCTCGGGGAGAACACCGAACTTGGTATGTCCGGCCCCGATTAATGCCGCTAGTCGCCCCTGCATTCCCTCGCTTCCCGAACGCTCTTAACGGGCCTACGGTTGAACTCTATTAAGCCCGGGGGAAGAAAATTGCCCAAAGCCCTCCCCATTGTGGTCGGCGTGTCCGGAGCCAGTGGGGCACCGATCGCGCTGGCCGTACTTCGGGGGCTACACGCCGCCCATGTGCCAGTGTCTCTCGTGATCTCTCATGGGGCCGAGGCCGTCCTGAAGGAAGAGTGCGGGATGCAGCCTTCCGATCTCGAGCGCTATGCCCGTCGGGCCTTTGCCGACGACGACCTCGGGGCCCCGATCGCGAGCGGCTCGAACCTGACCCGGGGGATGGTGATCGTCCCATGTTCTTCCAACACGCTCGCACGGGTCGCGCTGGGTTTGGGAGATTCGTTGTTGACCCGAGCCGCTCAAGTCCATTTGAAGGAACATCGCCCGCTGGTCGTTGTCCCTCGGGAAACCCCCCTCAGCTCCCTCCTCCTTCGGCACATGACCACCCTTGCAGAGCTGGGGGTAGTCGTGCTCATCGCGTCGCCGGGCTACTACACCCGCCCCCAGAGCGTTGAGGAGATGACCAATTTCGTCGCGGGGCGCGTACTCGACCAGTGGGGACTGCCGCATCGCTTGTATCCTCGTTGGAAGGCAGGGGAGTCGTGACGAGCGATCGATCCCGACGGCTTCGGGAGTGGTTCCCGACCCCATTGGTCGGAATCGTGGCGCTGCTCGTCGCCCTGATCCTATTGACCCCGAACCTACTGACCAACGGTTCGCCCCCGGCCGGGTCGATCCTGGCCCAAGCGGAGTTGATCATTGACCGTGCCCCGCAGAACCACGTACCGCTGAATTTCTATATCCGGGGACTTTCGCTCGTGCGCTACGCCGCCATCAACGTGAGCCTGGCTACGAACTATAACTGGTCGGAGTCGACTCCAGTTTCGGACCTCCGTTGGACAAACTGGACGAATGAGAGCTACACGCTGATCCTGGCCAGTTCGACCTTTGTCAACCCCGTGGTCCTCAACCTGACCGTGACCTACACCTCTTCCGGGTACGAGGTTTTCGCGGGGTTGATCGCATTCTGGGTCAGCGGGTCGACTTTGTTGGCCCGTTCGCTTAATTCGGAGGTGGCGGCGCCGGGCTCGACGGCGCTCTCGGCCCTGCCGCTCACCCTTCTATTAGGAATCGTTACGGTGGTCTGACATCCATGAAGGCGTCTCGCGTCGCGCTCGTACTCTGGGCAGCATTGATCGTCATCCTGCTGCTGGTCGAGATCGCGGAGATCACCCACACCTTCACGCTCCCCATCGCCTCGGCGATCGGCGATCCGTTGGCCTTCGTATTCGCCCTCGTCTTCACGACCATTCTCGCCATGGTCGGAGCCATCTTCATCGGAGTGTACGTCTCGCAGCGCATGCAATACACATCCGGATTCACTCCGTTCGAGGAAGAGATGCTGAAGATGCGATCCGATGTCCGGGAACTCAAGACTGAGGTCGCCGAACTCCGAACCGAACTCGGTAATGGGGCACCGAAGAGCACCCCGCCCGCTGAGTTGAACCCACCGGGGCGGCCATGAAGATACCGGTGCTCGACAACGGGGGACAGTGGACCCACCGAGAATACCGGGTGCTTCGCGACCTAGACGTCGAGACCCGGATCCTTCCCAACACGACGCCCCTCGAAGAACTCGATGCCGACGGCGTCGTACTTTCCGGCGGCGCGCTTTCCATGGAGGGGGCGGACAAGCTGGGTCGAGTGGCTGAATGGATCGACAAGGCCCCCTTCCCCGTGCTCGGAATCTGTGTCGGGCATCAGTTCCTGGGGCGGCATTTTGGGGGCCGGGTGGCGCATGCGGCGGCTCCCGAATTTGGACGTGTCGCATTGACGGTCGACCGCTCGGATCACCCGCTTTTCCAAGGACTTCCGCCGCAGTTACAAGTGTGGGCCAGCCACAACGATGCGGTCGTCGAGTTACCCCCCGGCTGGACGACGCTCGCGCACTCCGCGGCCTGTCCGATCGAGGCGATGGCTCATCCGACTCGACCTATCTTTGGCATCCAGTTTCACCCGGAAGTCGAACATACGGAAGGGGGACGGGAAATCCTGCGTCACTTTGCCGAGCTTTGCCAGCGTTGAGCCGGACGGGCGAACGATAAGTAGAGTCCCCCGCTCCGTTTTAGAGGGGCGAAACGAGTGCGGTCGCGACGCGCCTCCGGGGTCCGGGAAGGGGACCTTATTCGTCGAGCCAAGGCACTGCGCCAATCGGTCGATTCGCTCCTCCCCACCCTAACCCCCGAGTGCGAGACGGATCGTTTCGACCGGTTGCGGGGGGCGCTCGAAAAGGTCCGCGAGGCCAAGGACGCCGCGAAGCAACTCGAGCGCATGAGCCGTTGGGGGGATCCGATGGCGCGTTCGTACGCGGGCTTACTCAAGTTCCAACTTGACCCGCCCGAGACCCCCGGCATGCTGGTGGCACGGTTTCCAATGGGCGACATTCCGTTCGCCCCGCTCGCTCGGTCGCCGAAGGAGATCGAGATTGCGGTCCAAGAATCCGATGACCCCCATCGACTCCTTTTGGGGTATCTAGGGTGGGCGCGCAAAGGCTACCATTTTTTCGCAACGAACACGACGCTCTATTGCACGGGTCGGTCTCCGAAACCTCCCGCGGAGTTCGTCCGATCCCAGCTCGCGATCCTCCCCTATCGCCTCACGGAGGACCCGGCCCATCATCGATACGAATGCAGCCATTTGAGGGCGGGCGAGGCGCGACCGTATGTCGAGGTCGACTGGATCGGGGCCGGATCGACCATCCGCGTGTGCCGCAAGTGCACGAAGGAGGACCGGCAGCTACTCGCGAGTTTGACCGATGGGATTGCCGTTCCCAAGCCTGACCGAGCCTTTCCGGCCACCGCTTCGCTCAACGTACATTGTCACGGAGGGCCGAACTGCGTTCATCAACAGTTGCCCGATCCGTCGCGAGGAATCCGAAAACGGTACCTCTTCGGCCGGCTTTCGGACGCCCAATTCATCGACGCCTATCGTAACGAACTCAAACCGAGGGTGGAGGCGACCCGCACACCGACCTTTGTGGCGGGGGGAGTGTGCTACGGGGCGGAGCTCGAGAAGTTCCTGGACGCGCTCGGTCCCACCGTCGTGGAGCGAAAGGCGCTCGAAGAGGTGCTCGGGCAGCACGACGGTCTGTTCGAGATCGATGAACCGTCCGCCAGCCGGGCGCTGGAGAAGCTGTGGCACGACCACGCGGAAACCATCGTGGCAGCGATCGTCCCCGATCCGGATGCGGCCCAGCGCTTAGTCCGGGAGGCGAAAGCGGCACCCGGTCGGATCGCCGAAATATTGAAGCGCGCGCAGAAGCAAAATGTCGACCGGGCGGTGTTGGATGCCCTTCCTCGGTATAGTCATCTAGTACCGGAGGCCGCTTACGTCGACCGGGTCGCCCGTACGTACCGGACCCAGGGCGGTGCGGCCGCGGAGAAACAGTTGATACAAATCCTACCCAAAGAGGGGAAGGAGCGGGGCCTCGCCTTCGGACTGCTCGCGGCCCTGGGTCGGGAATCCGCCCATGCCTGGCAGTTCACCGATACCGAGCGAGAGTTCGGCTCGGCCCTCGCCGCAAAGTCCCGGGATGTGCTCAACGGCCCTGCGGAGAGCTATCACGACTCATTGGGCCGCTTGTTCGCGGCCGCCGGAGTTACCGACTGGGGAGTCGAAGCCCCTTCATCCCCCGCTGCTTGAGGCCGATTCGTGCGCAGCCCGACTCGAATCACCGAAACGCAGAAGGAAATAGGAGGAGGTTCATCCTCACCCGGGGGGACGAGCCTCCGGGTCCTTGGCGAAGCCCCCACGGTCCTCATGCCGGATTCCGACGCACTGGCGGACGCCACGGCGGTAGTCGTCGCCGGCGACGAAGAGACTCGCGTCCTCCTGCGGGGCCTCCTTCGACTCCATCACTTTAGAGTCCTCGGCGAGGCGGAGGGCTGCTCGCAAGCCGTCCAGCTGATCCAAGAACGACGCCCCTCGCTGCTCATGGCCGACGTGAGTCTTTCCGAAGGGAGCATTCAGAGTCTGATCCGAGACGCAAGGAGCGCGACGCCGACGCTTCGTATCGTTCTGGTTGCACCTGCTTCACGACCGCCCCCCGTGACCGACACGAAGACCCGGCCCGATGCCATTCTGCTCCGGCCGTTCCGGATCCATCAGTTTGCCGACGCGCTCTCGCCTCGGTCGGCAACTCCTTCGTCGTCGACTCAGGACGAGCCGACCCCGTCGGGCAGTTCGTAGCGCTTGAGCGCGGCGACCTCCTCGAAATGCAGTTCAGCGGCGAGAAGCACGAGGGCATGGAGCGGGGGCCCGAAGTCCAGCCCCTGCAACGAACTTCGCGTGCCGACCCAGCCTTGCGCCGACGGGCTCCCTACGCGCGCTACGACGGCGAACCTGGCGTCTGGGGGTAGGACGACGCCCTCGGGATCCGAGGACCCGATCTGCTTCAGCGCCGTGTCTGCCGTGAGAAACGATCCCGCGTCCGGGCATAGGTCCAGCAAGACCAGGGTATGCAGGTTTTGGGACCGGTTCTGACCCATGATCTCGAGCGGCGAGCGTGGGTTGAATCCCGGGGTCTGGAACGGCAAAGAGACCGTCCGTCCGAACCGATAGTGAATCAAGCCAAGGAAACTCGCGGCGGCCGTTAAAATACTCGCGTTCGGAAGATATCTCCAGGAGTGACCCGCTCGCTCGGCCGCTAGACGGAGCGCGACGTGAGTCGTCGCCGCAAATGGATCTCCGACGACGAGGAGAGCGACCCTCGGTTTCGACACCAAGGCTTCGAGTAGGACCTGCTCCCCCTCGACCTCGAGGCGGCCGAGGAGTCGGATCGGTCGCCCGATCTCCTTGGACAATCGGGCCACCGAACCTTCAGCCAGAATCGCCGTATACGTTTCGGCAAAAACTATGTCGCAATTCTTGAGTTGGCTCAAGGCTCGACGGGAGAGGTCTTGGTCATCTCCGAGGCCGGCGCCAACGAACCACAACTCTCCCATGTCTATGGGCTCCCAAGAGAACTCAACTGCGAAGCGCCATCACTGGACCAGGCGCCGCGCGGAACAGCTCTTCGATGAATCGGCGGGTGAGGAGCGGCCCCTCCGGCTGAACGGTCTCCTCGCCCACCAACAGCAGCCCGTAGCCCTCGCGCGTGGCATGGCGGACGATCAGCTCCGGCAATTGAGAGCGGCGACCGAGCAGCGCCCGCGAAATGAACGAATATTTGTGTGTCATGGGAACCCCGCGGGGCGAGCGTTCCGCGCGCTCTCGGGACTCGGACTCCTCCTCTCCCCGTACGCCGATCGAGAAGGTCACGATGGGGGCTCCGCCGTTGTGGAGCGCGATCTCTTCCGCCACGCGCATCGCTTGAGGGGGAGGATTCTCGGCGAACGTCGGAAGCAAGATTCGAGGAAGCGCATTCGCCACCATGGCCAGACGGTTGATGATCAAGACGTCGCATCGGGCGTGCTGCAAGATAGCGCTCGCCGTGTGACCGACGAACGGATTCCGGCTCCGCTTGTCGCCGCGAAGGGTCATCAGGATCGCGTCCACTCCATACGACTCCTGGCTGTCGAGGATCTCCCCAGGAACGTCCGTCGACGCCCGGATCGACGGGTCCACGCGCACGTCGAGAGCGGCGCCGGCCTCATGTGCGGGGATCGCCAGCTTGACGGACTCCCGCCACTCCCGGGTCACTTGTGGTAGGCTTCGCGTCTGGATGACATGAAGGACACGAATCTCGCCGTCGGCTTCGAGCAGCATCGCGGCGAAGCGGACCAGCGGCTCGACTTCCGACGCTTCCTGGACCGGGATCAAGATTTGCCGATACATGCCTATCTCCCGATCAGCGGCAGTAAGTTGAGGTCAAGCTGCAGCACGTCCACGTACGCCACGCCAATGAAGGGAAGCGGAGGATTGACGATCGCGGCATTGACGAAGTTCTGAAGAAAAGCGATCGAGAGATTGGTGGCGAGTGCGACACGCGGGATCTGGACGAGGACGGCTTCGGGGGCCAGGTCGGGGTCAACCGAGGACGCGGAGGGCGCGGCGTAGGAGAAGGGAATGACCGCCGTCGTATTGTTCCCATACTCCCGCATGTACTGGACGGTTTCGTTGAAGAGGGCGGCTAACTCCGGATCGACATAGCCGTACGGAAACGTCGTCCCGAGGGTCATGTTGTAGTCCGTTGCCGACGGGCGCTCCCAGAAGAGCCACGGCGCGCTCGTATTTTGCGCGATCAACGAAGAGCCGACCACGGTGCCGTTCGGTGCGGTCAAGAGCGAACCATCGGCCCCGTGGGGATTTACGACCTGACCGATCGCGTAGACCGCGATCGGATAGACTCCACTGCCGATGACGATCGTCAGGACGATGAGGACGAGCGTAGCCCGTACGTGGGTCCCCATGTCGTGCGCCGACGGCGGCCGAGCGGACTCCGGCGACCCTACCGATCGCGGGAACGAGGCCGACGGTGGCGTACTCATAGTCCCCCCAGCGGTAAGAGATGGGAGAGGACGGCATTCAAGTGTTGGAAGACCGGGAAGGCGGCGAGCCAGGCCAGTAGAATGTAGACGAGCTTGATCCCCGCAAACGCGCTCACGAGACCACCGAAACCGTAGTACAATAGATTCCGACGGAGGAGGTCGATCGCACTTCTCGGTCGAAACGGAACGCCCGCCAACGCGAGTGGGATCAGGAGGGGAATCACGAGCGCGTTGAAGAGGAGGGTGGCCAGCACCGCCAAGCGCGGGTCGGCCAGGTCGAGCACATTGAGCTCGCTGATCGCGGGGAGTCCCGCGGCCCCGGCGGCGATGAATATCGCGGGGATGACGGCGAAATATTTCGCCACGTCGTTCGTGACGGTGAAGGTCGTGAGCGCTCCGCGTGTGATGAGGAGCTGTTTGCCGATCGAGACGATCTCGATGAGCTTCGTCGGATCGCTGTCCAGATCCACCATGTTCCCCGCTTCCTTGGCGGCACTCGTTCCGCTGTTCATCGCGAGTCCCACGTCTGCGCGGGCGAGCGCCGGCGCGTCGTTAGTCCCATCACCGGTCATCGCGACGAGTCGGCCCTGCGCCTTTTCCCGGTCGATGACAATCAGCTTGGTCTCCGGTTTCGCCTCGGCGATGAATTCGTCGACTCCACTCTCTTCGGCGATCGCCGCCGCGGTCAGTCGATTGTCTCCGGTGCACATCACCGTGTGAATTCCCATCGTCTTCAGCTCATGAATTCGGTCGCGAATGCCCGGCTTGACGACGTCCTTCAAGTACACGAGACCGAGGACTTGCTTATTCCGGGCGATTGCGAGTACCGTCATCCCTTGACGGGACGCTTCATCCGCCGACCTCTGGAGTGCCATCGGCAACCGCCCCGCATAGCCCGTCATCGCCTGGAGAGATCCTTTGAAGATCTCGGTCCCGGTTTGGAGTACGATTCCACTCATCCGGCGCTCCGGCGTGAACGGAAGTACCTTGAACGTGCCCGGGTCGAGTCGGCTCGTCGGCGCATGGAGGCGGGCCCCAAGGCGAATGATCGACTTTCCTTCCGGCGTGTCGTCTAGGCTCGACGAAAGCATAGCCGCCTCCAGCAACTGCTCGATCGGTATCTCCGGTGCTTGCACAAATTGAACCGCAATCCGGTTCCCGACGGTGATCGTGCCGGTCTTGTCTAGGATCAGGGTGTCCAAGTCTCCGGCGGCTTCGACTGCTTTCCCGGATTTGGCGATCACGTTGGCACGGGAGACGCGATTGATCCCCGAGATGCCGATCGCAGGAAGTAGCGCCCCAATCGTAGTGGGCATCAAGCACACGAACAGCGCAACGATCGTGGCCAGATCCACGTAGACGACCGTGGTGAAATTCGCGAGGTAGATGAACGTCATGATCACGATCAGCAGCGAGATCGTCAGCGCCGAAAGGAGGACGGTCAGCGCGAGTTCGTTGGGAGTCGGCTCGCGGGCCGTGCCTTCGACCAGCCGGATCAAGCGGTCGAGGAACGACGCGCCTTGGACCGCGGTGACGCGTATGCGGACCGTCCCCTGCAATACCTTCGTGGCGCCGAGCACGCTCGTCTTGTCTCCCCCGCTCTCCCGCGTGACGGCGGCCGACTCCCCCGTCATCATCGACTCGTCGATCAGCGCCGCGCCCTGGATCACGTCGCCGTCTAGGGGGATGGTTTCCCCGGCCTGGACCTCGACCGTGTCCCCCACGCGCAGGACGTCCGCCCCCACCCAGCGGCTGGTGCCGTCCGGCAGGATTTGCCGCGCACGAATCCCGCTCTGGATCTCGCGCAGGCTGTCCGCTTGTGCGCGTCCCTGCGCCTCCGCAATCGCCTCGGAGATGTGCGAAAACCAGAGGGTCAGGAAGAGGATGATCGTCACTCCTACGTAGTATCCCGCGTTGTACGTCCGGGCAATGTCGGGAAATGCCCGTGGATAGATCGTTAGGACGACCAGCAGGAGGAACAGTACGTACACCGTGAACATCACGGGGTGACGGACCTCTCGACGCGGATCGAATAGTCGGAAGGAGTCTACGAGAACGCGTCGCACTGAGGTGTGGGGGACTCGCCGGACGGAGACTTGCGCGCCGGCTTCGATGAATTCGGACATCTCAGAGCCCCCCCACCATTTGGGCGAGCGGACCGATGGCGATCACCGGGAGGAAGAACAGGGCGGAAATGATGATCAGAATCAGCGTGAGGTAGATCGTGAACGTCGCGCTGGCAGTTCGCAATGTCCCTGGGCCGGGCGGAAGGGTTCCCTGTCGGGCAAAAAGCCCGCCTACTTGCAACATCGCATAGATCGGGAGGAACCGACCTATCATCATGATCAACGCGCCGGTGACGTTGAAGAACAGCGTCGTGTCCGTGTAGGTCGGCGGCGACATGGCGCTGCCGTTGTTCGCCGCCTCGGAGGTGAACTCGTACAGCACGACCGTGAAATTGTACGCCGAGAGGTGCGTGGGGGCGGCTGCGAACCCGGTAAAATTACCTAGTATCGCGACGACGAAAGGAATGAGAATGACGGCCGGATGGATCAGGAGCGCTAAGGCGGCCCACTTCACCTGATCCGTGCCGATCTTCTTACCCAAGTACTCCGGGCTTCGGCCCACCATCAAGCCGGCGAGGAAGATCGCCAGAACGGCGAACAGCAACAGCGTTCCAAAACCGGTTCCCTCGCCGCCTGGGGTGCTCTGCGTGAACATGCCGAAGAGGAGAACCAGTTGGGCACCGGGCGAAATCGCCGAGAGCGCCATGTTGTTCGCGCCGACATTCGAATAGACGCTGACGACCTGGAAGAAGGACGCCTCGGGCAGCGAGAATCGAGTCTCTTGGCCGACCGTATAGCCGCCTGTTTGCGCGCCGAGGTTCGGCACACTCGCCAGCGTCGGATTCGTAGCAGATTGGAAAATGACGAACAGGGCCAGTGCCACGACGAAAATGATCAAAATCGTGCCCATGTACGGCCATGCTTCATTCCGGCGACGAATGATCTGACCGAACGCGAAGGGCGTGGAGAAGGGAATCAACATCATCACCCCGGTTTCAAACAAGTTCGAGATCGCGCTGGGGTTGGCAAACGGGTCGGCCGCGTTGGCCGAGTACCAACCACCGCCATTCGTTCCGAGTAGTGAGATGGATTGGAACGATGCGACCGGACCGAGGAAGATGGTCTGGGTCCCTCCGAGGATGGGATGGACGACGATCGTATCCGTAAGGGTCTGTGGCACCCCGAGGACGACCATGACGACCGCGCTGAGGGTCGCGATCGGGAAGAGAATCCGAGTCAAACTGCGAACGATGTCGACGTAAAAGTTGCCGATCGTCCCATCCTTGCGAACGAATCCTCGGATCATCGCCGCCGCCACGGCGAGACCCGTCGCAGACGAGAGAAACAGCGCGAGCTGCCAAGCGATAACCGCCGATCCGAAGCTGATCTGGGATTCATTCACGAAATGCGTGAAATTCGTGTTCGTAGTGAAACTCATCGAAGAATGGAACGCGAGGGACCACGACATGTCAGGGGCAGCGCGACCGTCGAAGGGGAGGCTGGCCTGAAAATAGAAGAAGAAGAACATCCAGGCAAACATCGCCCCGTTGACGAGCACGAGGGCGAGCATGTACTCCCGGACGCCCATGGAGCGCCGAGGGGATGTTCCGAGTAACCGGTAGATCCCGTTCTCAATCGGCGAGATGATGAAGTCTCCGAAAAGGGGCCGATTCATGTAGACGCGGCCCAAGTAGTTCCCGAACCAGGGGGCGATCGCGATGACCAGGCCCATGACGAGAATGATGTCCCAGAGGGAGCGAATGTCTACCACAACGTGGGACCCGCCTCAGAAATGCTCGGGATGGATCATCGAGTAGCCGAGATAGATCGTGAGGATGACGGAAATTACCGTCAGAGATACCAGACCAAGATTTTGGGCGATCCAGTCGAAGGGGCTCATGGCCCTCCGGGCGGTTCGAGCAAAATCCTCGTATTTAGGCTCGAGCTTCCGAGGGCATTTTTGCTGCGGGAGGACCATCCTTATACGGGGGTCCGACTGCGCGGTTTTCGGATAGCCCGCCCCTCGGTGGACGCCTCGGGACTCTCATCGCGTCGGCGCCGGGCCTCGGCGGAAAGACGCCGTACGATCTTCCCCATGGACTTCTCGCGTCGGACCTCGGCCCGCTGATAGCCTACGTCCCGAGTTTCGCGGGTCAGTAGAACCACGACCCGTCCCAGCGAGGTCCTTCCGGTCCGGCCGCGACGTTGGATCGCTCGTATTTCGCTCGGGACGGATTCAAAAAAGACGACGAGGTCGACATCGGGGACGTCCAATCCTTCTTCGGCGACGCTGCTGGCGACCAGTATCGGGAATCGACCGTCTCGGAACGAGGAGAGGATTTGGGCCTGCTCGCGTTGATTCATCCCGCGATCCTCTCGATCGCGCGTGGCCTGACCTACGAACCGGCCGACGGTCCAATTTTGGGCTTCCAGCACTGCTTGGATCGATTGGATCGTATCCCGGTACTGGGCAAAGATGAGGATTCGTGGAGGGCGGCCCGTGGGGCGGGCCAGTTGCTCCCGCACGAGATCGATCAACGCGTCGAGCTTGGGATGCGAGGCGGACCTTCCTTCGCGCAGGAACAGCGTTGCTTCATCGCGCGCCTGGACGACCTTCGGAATCTTGAGGACGGCTCGATCACCGCGACTAGGCTTCTCCTTCGCGCTCACCCGCTCCAAATATTGGAGGAATGGCTCGATGCCTTGCGTCTCGAGCCGCTCCTGCGCGTGATGGAGGTGGAGTAGGATGAGTTGGTGGAACAGGGGACCGAACTTCCGGACCATCGGGCCGGGACGCGCGAAGATCTCCGCTCGTAACGCGATGAGGTCCTTGACGGACAACGACGTGATTGGTTTCTTTCTCAGGTACCCCATCTTCTGGAGTTTTCGAGCCACTTCGTGGGAGGCTTGGGTCAGGAGCTCCTGGATCCGTTTTGACTCGGGCGGTAGGTCGACCCAGCTGTACTCGACATCGACCGGCTGGACGTATTCCCGGACGCCCTCGTCCTCGCGCGAGCGCGCCTCGATGCGGGCCACCCCCAACGCGCCAACGACCTCTTCGATTCGCTCGTCACGACCGCCCGGAGAGGCGGTGAGTCCGAGGAGTCGGGCATCGCGACCGCGGTCGACGCGGAAGCGCTCGGCGATCGGAACGTACGCATACTTTCCTACTGCGTGATGTGCCTCGTCAACGACCAAGAGGGCGACGCTCTTCAGATCGTATCGCGCGGCGGCCAAGTCATTCGCCACAATTTCGGGGGTCGCGAATACCGCATCCGCCGATTCCCATGCGCCCTCTCGAACAGGATGCCGAATGGTTCCTGTGAATCGGCTGCGCTGGATCTCGGTAAACCACCGCTGAAAAGAGTCCGCATGCTGTTGGACGAGCGGTCGGGTCGGAGCGAGAAAGAGCACTTTCCCCTCTTGCCGGCGGAGAACCTCCGCCGCGACGAGCGCGGCGATGACGGTCTTTCCCAGGCCGGTCGGAAGAACTACGAGCAGATCTTCCGTCAAGCCGATCCGTGCAAGGTCGATCTGGAACGGCAGGGCGCGCAGCGTCTGGGGTCGCAACAGCGGATGGACAATGAATCCCTCCTCGACATTCCAAACTCCCGCCAGAGGAGGAGGTCGGGCACGCGCCGAGATTATCGGCACTCGAGATGCTTCCGCAAAGGGTTCCCCGGAAGTGAACTCTTCGAGAGACCGCTGCTTCGGCACGTTTCGCAATCTCGTGGGCCGGAACCCAAGCCTGCCTTAGTCGCTTTCCTGCAGCTCGGCTTCGCTTAGAGGAACTGGATGTCCGAGGGAAGTTCGCCTACGTAGCGCCGGAAGGCGTCCGGCCATCCCTGCGGGTCGAGCCCCTTCTGGGCGAGAAACGACGTCAACCACCGTTCAAGACCGATCCCTGAACAGCCCGACCACAGCTCTCCCTTCTGGGTTCGTATCGTGAACGGACGAGTGTACTTGTCCCCGACTATGGACAAGTTTTGGAACTCTAGCCACTCCGAGTCCGTTCGGTTCCCCCGGTAGGGGAGATAGGCTTCGAAATCGATCGTCCCCTTAATCTGGCGCTCGGCATCGTCCACCCCAACCCCGCCGCTCTGCTGCATGTAGAACGGGGTAACCCACGCCGTTCGCCATTCCAGTTCCAGGATCGAGTCAAAGACTCGAGTATAGCGCTCGAGTAGGGCGGCGCGGAGCGAGACGAGGTCCTCCGGCGCCCCGACGAAGACCGGTTCGATCCGGTGGAATTCGTCGACGCGTTCGAGGCCGTGTCGCCCGCCACTCTCGTAACGATTCGAGATGGCCGCTCGGTCGTAGACCTTGAGCGGAAGGCTCTCCGTGGCGATCGTCCGGCCCGAGAGCCACCAGTAGATCATCGGGCATTGGGCGTAGTTCAACACGGCTGTGGGCCCGGTCACGAGCTTTTCGAGCTCGTCGTGCGGCACTTGCCGCGTGATCTTCACCAGGTCCGTGAATCGTTCCCATACGGCCGGGTCCCGGCTCTTCGGCTCGACGACGTAGTAGAACTCCCCCGGCAGCCCCTCGAGGTGACCCGTCTTGAGCAGTGTATCGAAGGCGTCGAAGTGAGAGGCGAAGACCTCCTGGAATCCCAGCGGGTGGAGCACTTCTTCTCGAGCGATCCGTTCCATCGTTCTCAAGAGATGCGTCACCGTCGGACCGAGGAACCACTTCCCCTTTGTTGGACCATTCCGAATCCAATGCCGTCGGAGCATCGCTTCGGTCGGGTCTTCAACGTGAAGTTGGTCGCGGGCAGGTCGTTGCGTCAGAAGCGCCCAGTACTGTGCTTTGCCGGTGTAACTCTGACGCCGCGCTTTCTCCTGGACGAGCGTCGCAACGCGATCCATCCAGTTGTCGCGAATCGCTTCTTCGGGGAGATCGTAGAGCTCGAGCTCGGCCGACCGTTCCAGAATCCGCAGTTCATGAGGGAGTGGCAGGGAGATCGGCCCTTTGGGCAGAGGATCGAGCGCGAGCTGGATTCGGTAGCGAGGTACTTTGAGCGAGCGAATTCCGGTCCTTTCGGATTTTCCGAACTCCTCGCCGAAACGCCGCGCAAAGGCGAGTAACGCTTGGTGAGGTCGCGCCCCCGACGACTCCAGTACGAGCATGAGTCGATCACCCTGAAGCGACCAGTCCGCGAGTCGCCCCTCCCCTCGCTGGCCCATCGAACGGTCGAGCACTTCCGCGACCAAGGCAGGTAGGCGTGCCTGGATCGCCGGGGGGTTCGGTGGTGGGCCGCTGAGGACGAATTCTGCCTCGATGCGGTGCTCCATCGGGGTGGCGACCGAAGAGCGTGTTATAATCTTGTGGCCAGACGAAGGTCGAAGGACTGAGGCTGCCCCCGGTTACGCTTTTGAAGGGCGCCCGTGTCAGCCGCTCGTATCGAGAAAACTATGGCGCACGATGTACCCGCCCACGGTCTTTTCATCGACGGAAAGTGGCTCTCTCCCCCCGAGTCGAAACGGTTCACCACGACGAACCCCACCACCGGCGAACCGATCGCTTCCTTCGTCTCGGGCACGGCGCGCGACGTCGACCAGGCCATTGGGGCGGCCGCGCGCGCGTTCCCCCATTGGCGCGACACGCCCGCCCCGGTTCGCGGGGATATCCTCCTGGCGGCGGCGTCGATAATGAAGCGGCGCAAGGAGGAGCTTGGACGGATCGTATCGCAGGAGATGGGAAAGGTCATCGCAGAAGGTCGCGGCGACGTCCAAGAGTCGATCGATTTCGTCGAGTACATGGCCGGCGAGGGACGGCGGATGTTCGGCGAAACGGTGCCTTCCGAATTGCAATCCAAATTTTGCCTGACCATTCGACAACCCAAGGGAGTCGTGGCGTGTATCACCCCTTGGAATTTTCCGACGGCGATCCCGAACTGGAAGATCGCCGCTGCCTTGATCTGCGGCAACACCGTCGTGTTCAAACCGGCCTCGAGTACCGCGCTCTGCGCGACCGAGGTCGTCAAAGCGTACGAGGAGGCGGGGATTCCTCCCGGCGTCCTCAACCTCGTTACCGGATCGGGGTCGGTCGTTGGGGACGCCTTGATCGACGACCCGCGCATCCGGCTCGTGTCCTTCACTGGCGGGGTGGACACGGGGCGGGAAGTCTACGTACGCGGCGCCCAAGGACTCAAGATGGTGCATCTCGAGCTCGGAGGCAAGAATCCCGTGATCGTGATGGACGACGCCAATCTCGACCTGGCGTTCGAAGGGGTGATCTTCGGAGCCTTCGGGACCGCCGGACAGCGCTGTACAGCGACGAGCCGGCTCATTCTGCACGAGAAAGTCTACGATGAGTTTCTCGGTCGACTCGTGGCGCGCGTGGAGAAGTTCAAGATCGGAGACCCGCTTGACCCAACGACCGACATGGGACCCGTGGCCTCGCGGGATCAGGAGAAGAAGATTCTCCAGTACATTGAGGTCGGCCGCTCAGAAGCGAAATTGCGCTCCGGCGGTACGAAACTGACGGGAGGAGCGTGGGATCGAGGGTTTTTCATCGCGCCCACGATCTTCGAGACGGAACACGGTACGCGGATCTCGAAGGAGGAGATCTTCGGGCCGGTGTTGTCGGTGATCAAGGTCCGAAGTTATGACGATGCGATCCGGGTAGCGAACGACGTCGAATACGGACTTTCCTCGTCGATCTACACCCGCGACGTCAACCTCGCGTTTCGCGCGATGCGCGATCTAGAGGCGGGCATCACCTATGTCAACGCGCCGACGATCGGGGCGGAGGTGCAGCTCCCGTTCGGCGGGATCAAGCATACCGGTAACGGCGGACGCGAAGCGGGCAGCACGGCGATCGAGGAGTTTACGGACATCAAGACCGTCTTCATCGACTTCTCGAATCGCCTTCAAAAGGCCCAGATCGATACCCCCTTCACGGTATGAGCTCGTTTCGCGGCTCGGACGAAGCGCTCGATCGCGAGATCGAGACCCTGGAGCGGATCGCGCGCCAGCGTGTACGCCGGTACGCGAACGAGATCAAGGACCTCGACCAAGACCTCCGCGAACTCCGTCGCGTGCGCGCGCGGAGAAGGGTCGAAGCCGCGGCGGTCTCTCCCGTGATGGAGTCGATTCCGGAAGTGTAACGCGTCGCGCGGAACGCCAACGGAATAGGGTCCGGGTGTGACCCGATCGACTGCGTGAGAGATTCGCTCAGAACGTAGGACCCGTGCGGTCCGGATTATCGAAATTCGTCAACAACGTCTGGTTCCGGAAACGGGGCCGCGCGAGCGGGGATAGGAGCGGATCCTCTTCGAGAGCCGGCAGAGTGTCCTGAATCGGTACGTCGATCAGGATCTCCCGCGTCCGTCCGCCCCGGCCTCGCGATACGATCGTGGCCTGGATGAGCCCGAGCGACTCGAGCTCCGAGAGATAGTTCGAAATGCTCCGATTGTGCAACGGCTGGAGACCCAGGCGTTGCGCGAGCTTGGTGTATCCGGTATAGACTTCCCCGGTCAAGACACCCCCGCGCCGGCGTTCGTATGCGAGCAGGATTGCGTAGAGCAAGACCTTGCAATGTGACGGCAAAGTGCGGCAGCAATCGATGATGATGTCCTGTTCCACTCGATTCTTGGCCTTGACCACGTGATCCGGGGTGATCCGGCGCGCATGATCTCGTTCGGCCATTTCGGCCGAGAGACGAAGTAACGTGAGTGCTCGACGGGCATCCCCATTTTCGAGTGCGGCATAGGCCGCGCAGCGCTCGATGACGCCGGAGTCGAGCACGCCCTCTCGGAACACCTCGATAGCGCGGTCGCGCAAGATGTCCTGCAGCTGTGGCGCGTCATAGGGCGGAAAGAGGATCTTCTCTTCGTTCAATCGACTGCGGACGCGAGCATCGAGATTATTCGTGAACTTGAGATCGTTCGATATTCCGACCAGCACGATACGGGCGATACCCATCTCGGTGTTGAGTTGGCTCAACGTGTACAGCACGCCATCGCCGCTCCGTGCCACGAGTCGATCGATCTCGTCGAGAACCAGGATGACCAAGCCCTTGCGTGCGTCGATCATCTGACGCATGAGCGATTGCACTCGGTCCAGCGACCACCCCGTTGGAATCCGATCCGATTCGGTCGCGGCGAACGTGTTTCCAATGGTCTGCAGAAGGCTGTACGGCGTGTCGATATTGCCGCAGTTGATCGTGATGAACGTCAGGTGACGGCTTTGCTCGGCGCGTCGTTCCATATCCTGACGGACTTGGGCGACAACGGCGGTCTTGCCCGTTCCGATCTTTCCGTAGATCAGGAGATTGGACGGAATCTCGCCCTGGAGCGCGGGGGCCAAGACTTCGGCAACTTGGCGGATCTGGTGCTCTCGGTGGGGCAGCCGACTTGGAATGTACGACTCACGGAGAATTTCCCGGCTCCCCTTGAACAGCTCTCCCTTTGTCTCGAGGATCGCATCGAACAGTTGGCTTGCGGTACTCTTTGGGAGAGAGGGCGGAGTCGAGGCCGACCCGATGCTGTTCGGCGATCCACCCCCTCCCCCCAAGCGGTCTCCTCCGGCGATGGCCGGCTCGTTCGACAGTTCGTTCGATTTCGGTTGCGTCGGCAGATCCGACGGTTGGCCGATGGGAGTAGAGGGCACCGCTTACGCCTACCCGGGCCTCGGGCGAAGCCTCGCAGGCGGGCGCCCCATATCTATCTTTGCACAAATTTGCAACGTTCGGGCTGCGACGCGACGCGGAGCCGACGAATTCCGCGTCCGGAACGATTTTTTCGTATCCCGCGGGTCGCGTCCCCACTTTTCTTGACGCGCGGCCCGCGAGTTCGACGGGAAAGTTCGGGCTAACCCATTTGAAGGGGCGCGCCCTCGTCATACGCGTGTCGGAGTATCGAGCCAGCCACTCGGATTCGTCCTCGCAGCAGAGCTCGATCTCCGTGCCATTCGTGATCGCGGCAGCGGTTCTCATCGGAGTGGGGGTGTTCACCATTTCGTACGCCCTGACGATCTGGGATGGCTGGTATCTCGTCGGGATCGCCCCGCTCTTCTTGGGAGCGACGCTGCTCTTCAGTCAGCGCACCGGCCTCGATCGAGCCTGAGTGCTCGAATGCCTGGGACGGACGCGTCCAAGTCTACCTCGGAGGTTTCCGTGCCTACGCCCGAGCTCACGATCGTCAAGCTTGGGGGCAGCGTCATCACCCGGAAGAAGGAGGTGGAGCGCATTCGCCCAAAGGTTCTCGAGCGACTGGCCACGGAGGTGGCAGATAGTCGGGCGAGTTGTCTGATACTCCTGCACGGGGCGGGCTCGTTCGGGCATCCAGGTGCCCATCGATTCGGACTGGCGGCCCCTCCCTCCCCCGCGGAGTCGCGGAGCGTGGAAACGCGCCGAAGAGGTGCCGCGATCGTCAGTGCCGAGGTGCGTCGGTTGCACCTCGCCGTACTATCGGCGCTACTCCGCGCGGGGCTGAGTCCATGGTCGGTCCCCATTGCCTTGCATGCTCGGAATCAAGCGGGGGTCTTGGCCAAATTGGATTCGGCTCCGTTCGGGGACGCCTTGAAGCATTCATTGATTCCGGTCTCCTTCGGGGATGTGGTTCCCGATGACGACTGGGGATTTTCGATTCTCTCGGCGGACACGATCGCTCGGGAGCTGACAGCCCAACTTCACGCGCGGCGAGTGATCTTTGTGAGCGATGTCGAGGGAATCCTCCGCACCGAGCCTGGCGGTCGGCGGCGCGCCATACCCGAAGTGTCGCCGGAAGTCCGGGATTCACTCCGTCCCGTGACGGGCGCGCCGGACGTTACCGGAGGGATCCGTGGAAAGGCCGACGCGATGTTAGCCATCTCGAAGCTCGGCGCGGACGCAGGTCTTATTAGCGGACTCACGGATGGGGCGCTCTCGCGAGCGATTCGAGGGGAGGCGGTCTACGGAAGCTGGGCCAAATCCGAGTCCCGCTGACGCCAAGCCCGATGTCTCTGGGATCGACCTAAGCCATCGGAAGGCCGAACATGTCAAGGTCGTTCTGGGCCAGGAGGTGGAGGGCCGGTATCGCTACTGGGACGATATCCAGATCGTCCATAATGCACTCCCCGAGATCGATTTCGATGAGATCGATACCTCGCTGACGCTTTTTGGAAAGAAGCTGCAAGCGCCTCTGATGATCACCGGCATGACCGGTGGATTCCCCGACGCGGTCAAGATCAACGGGAACTTGGCACAGGCCGCGGCTGACGTGGGGATCGCGATGGGCGTCGGCAGCGAACGCGCCGCAATCTTGAAGGGACAATACCCCGACAGTTACTCCTGCGTGGCTCGATATGACGTGCCGCTCAAATTTGCGAATATTGGAGCTCCTCAGATCATCTCCCAGGCGCCCGGCGACCGCGTATTGGGCGTCGATGAGGCGCGCGCGGCGATGGAACTCATCGGGGCCCATGTACTGGCGGTCCATCTCAATTTTCTGCAGGAGATGGTCCAACCCGAAGGCGACCGAAGAGCGCGCGGCTGTCTGGAACGCATTGGGGATCTGGCGGCCAAGCTTCCGGTTCTCGCGAAGGAAACGGGCACCGGACTGTCGCAATCCGTTGGCGAGCGTCTGAAAGCCCAAGGGGTCCGAGGGTTCGACGCGAGCGGGACGGGGGGGACGTCTTTCGCCGCCGTCGAGTATTACCGGGCGCAAGCGCAAGGTGCGGAACAGCAAGCCCGCGTCGGGAAGACGTTCTGGGATTGGGGGATTCCTTCGCCCGTTTCGGTTCGCGAACTCGTGCCGTTGGGTCTCCCCGTGATCGCGAGCGGTGGGATTCGATCCGGCTTGGACATCGCTCGCGCGCTCACCCTCGGGGCGACCGCGGCCGGAACCGCCGGGGGCGTCTTGCGTGCGGCCTCGACCGGATATGCCGAGACGCGTCGCGAGCTGGAGCAGCTCATTCACGAACTCAAGGTGGCCATGTTTCTAACGGGAAGTCGGTCCGTAGAAGAACTACGCAAGGCGCCCTACTTGGTGACCGGGGAGACGCACGCGTGGCTACACCGGTAGGCGGCAACGCCACGGACCTGACCCCTTCGGAGCCGGTCTCCGACCCCGAGCGCATTCATCGGGCGAAGATCCAGTGGATGCGGAAAGGACATGCCGGCTCGCTTCCCTCGAACGTCGATTGGATCGAGCAACTCGCTCCGGAGGAGCGAGCGCGCTACGACTCGGTGATCCGTCGTAAGCCCTCTCGCACCCTCTCGGGGGTAGCGATCGTCGCGGTCATGACCGCCCCCGCGCGCTGTCCGCACGGTCGGTGCACCTACTGTCCCGGCGGGGTGGAGAACAACAGTCCCCAGAGTTACACGGGGGAGGAACCGTCTGCGCTGCGCGGAGCTCAGTTTCAGTTCGATTCCCGTGTCATCACGGAAAATCGGATCCAGACCCTCGAATCGATCGGCCATCCCACCTCGAAGGTCGAGGTCATCGTCATGGGGGGAACGTTTCCCGCCCGACCGCGGTCGTATCAGTCGACGGTGTTCCAGGGAGTGTACGATGGGCTGAACGGGACGCGCGGATCCAGTCTGATCGAAGCGCAGCAGCAGAACGAGACCGCCCGGCACCGATGCGTGAGCCTGACGGTAGAAACGCGCCCAGATTGGTGCGACGGACGCATTCTACCATTCTTACTGGAGGCCGGCGTGACTCGAGTGGAGATCGGCGTCGAATGTCTGCAGCCCGAGGTCCTCGCCGCGGTCAACCGCGCCCACGGGGTCCACGACGTAACTAACGCGACCCGGGAGGCTCGGGACCGGGGCCTCAAAGTGTGCTACCATCTGATGCTCGGCCTTCCGGGGATGGATCCGGAGAAAGATCGGGCTGATTTCCAGCGGCTCTTCCAAGACCCCGACTTTCGCCCCGATATGATCAAGATCTATCCTACGCTGGTACTTCCGGGTACCCCGCTCTTCGACGACTGGAAAGCGGGGCGATACACTCCGTACGACGTCGAAACGGCCGCTGGGGTGCTGGCCGACGTGAAGCAGAACCTCCCACCGTGGGTCCGAATCCAGCGGATACAACGGGACATTCCCGCGCGCTTGATCGCGGCGGGTGTACGGACGAGCAATATCCGGCAGGTGGCTCTGAAGAAACTTGCCGAGCGGGGGGAGCATTGCCGATGCCTGCGGTGTCGGGAAGTAGGTCGAGGCGCTTCGCCTCCGGTTGAATCCTTTGCCCTCACCGAGACCTGGTATACCGCCTCTCAGGGCCGTGAACTATTCCTGGCCTGGGAGGAGCCGGCGCGCGATACCGTCGCCGGTTTCCTCCGTCTGCGATTCCCATCGGATAAAACGGAAGGGGGGCTTTCCGCGCCCGTTGTCCGTGAGCTCAAGGTTCTCGGGGCCGAAGTGACGATCGGTGCGGACGCGGGAGGGCCGAGCGAGTACCAGCACCGCGGGTTCGGTCGGATGCTGATGGAACGCGCCATCGAACACTCCCGATCCCAAGGATTCGACCGAGTCCACGTCCTAAGTGCGGTCGGAACCCGACCCTATTATCGCAAGCTAGGGTTCGTTGCGGATGGAGCGCATATGACGAAACCCGCTTTCGCAGAGCGCAATTCCTGAGGTGAGTTCCCGGCGGAGCCCGTGGGTTTTCGGTCGCAAGGGTTAAACCCACCCCAGTCTCGGCCGACCCCAGTGACCTCTATGGTCCGAAATATCCACGTCGAGCCCCTGCGGACGGTTCCGATCGAACAACAGGATGTCGAGCTCGTCGAGCGCAAGGGACTTGGGCACCCCGATTCGATCGCTGACGGCGTCGCTGAATCCGTTAGCCGGGCCCTGTGTCGGCTCTACCTGGACGAGTTTGGCCGAATCTTGCACCACAATACCGACGAGACACAAGTCGTGGGCGGCGCCTCCGAACCCAAATTCGGGGGCGGCAAGGTAACCGCACCGATCTACATCTTGATGGTCGGGCGGGCCACGACCGAGGTCAACGGAGAAAAACTCCCCTATCGCCAGACGGCGATCGATGCGGCGCGGAAGTACGTGGCGTCCGTGTGTGACCATCTTGACACCGAGAAGCAGGTCGAATTCGATTGCAAGATCGGACAGGGGTCGGTCGACCTGCGGGGGGTCTTCGAGCATGAAAAGGTGCTCTCGAACGACACGTCGTTCGGAGTGGGATTCGCCCCTTTCTCGGATACCGAGCGGCTCGTCCTCGAGTCCGAGCGGTTCCTGACGTTGAAGCTCAAGAAAAAGGTACGGGCCTTGGGCGAGGACGTGAAGGTCATGGGCTATCGGGCGGGAGAAAAGATCCGCCTCACCGTCGCCGCCGCCCTGGTCGACAGCGAAGTGGACGATGCCGACGCCTACCAGAACGTTTGTACGGAGATCCGGGATCGGCTGATGGACAATGCCTCGAAGATCACGAATCGGGAGGTCCACATCGACGTGAACACGGCTGACGATCCCGAGCTCGGTCGCTACTACCTTACGGTCACTGGTCTTTCGATGGAAGCGGGGGATGATGGTTCCGTGGGACGCGGAAACCGGGCCAATGGGATCATCACGCCCTGCCGGCCCATGAGTTTAGAAGCCACGGCCGGGAAGAATCCGATCAACCACGTGGGCAAGATCTACAACCTGCTCGGGAACCTGATAGCGCAGGATATCGTGAAGGAGACCGGGGGCAATGTCCAAGAGGTCCAGGTCCGAATCCTTTCGCAGATCGGTAAACCGGTCGACGAACCGCAGGTCGCGAGTCTCCAGATCCTACCTTCGAACGGACTCAAGCTCGCTCAGGTCAAATCCAAGGCCGAAGCGGTGGCGAACGGATGGTTCGATAGCGTCGACACCATTCCGCAAAAGCTACTCACGGGAAAGCTGTCGGTGTTCTGAGCAGCGTCTCCCTCTTTGGGAGACGAACGTTGGGTAGGGCCTTCCGTGCGCGTCTACGTTGAGTCCTACGGTTGTGCCCAGAACCAAGGCGAGGGTCACAAACTTACTCGAGACCTCGCCGCCGCGGGACACGCGATTGCCGGGGACCCGTCCACGGCCGATGTAGGGGTGCTCGTGACATGTGGGGTCATTGGCCCTACCGAGGCTCGCATGGTACGTCGGTGGGAAGAACTCAGCCGACGGGTCCCCCGCATGGTGGTCACCGGATGTCTGGTGCCCTTACGCACCAACTTGCTTCAGGGACCGGGCCTCGAGCGGACTACGTTCCTCCCAATTCGAGAGCAGTCCCGCCTTTCGACCCTGCTCGCGGATTGGTCGTCCGGCGTCGCTGAGTCGGTTCGACTCCCGGTCGTCTCCTCACCGACAATCCCCCCGGCCCTCTCCGTGGCCGAGGAGGTGGTTATCGCGCAGGGGTGCACGAGCCACTGCACCTACTGCTTCAGCCGTTTAGCGCGGGGGCGACTCACCAGTGTCCCCCTGGCGGAGCTGCTGGAACACGTACGCGAGGCACTGGCGCGCGGGGCCAGGGAGATCCGGCTGACTTCGCTCGATACGTCTTGCTGGGGAGAAGATCTCTCGGGCGGAGAACGACTCCCCGAACTCGTTTCCGCCGTGGCGCAACTGAGTGGCGATTTTCAATTCCGGATCGGTATGATGAGCCCCCAAAGCCTACGACCGATCGGAGACAGACTGCTCGACGCATTGGAAGGTGAGAAGCCCTTCCACTTTCTCCACATTCCAGTCCAGAGCGGGTCGGACCGAGTTCTCCAGGAGATGCGACGGGGCTACACGGTCGATGAGTTCCGGCGCTGGATACGCCTCGCGCGAACCCGATTCCCGGAGCTGATGCTGGCGACGGATATCATCGTGGGCTTCCCGGGGGAAACCGAGGACGACTTCCGTGCGACGACGGAGCTCATCGAAGAGACGGAACCGGAGATCGTCAACGTGACGCGTTTCTCCGCTCGTCCATTGACCCCGGCCGCTCGCCTGCCTCCACTTCCCCCCCGCATCGCGAAGCGACGATCGCGCGAACTGACCACCCTCCGCATGAGAGTGGCGCGCCGTCGGTTTGAGCGGTGGATCGGCCGGGACGGGTTTGCGCGCATAGTGGAGTGGGGACCCGAAGGCAGTTCCGTGGGTCGCCTCCCGAACTATCTTCCGGTCGTTCTGGAGGACCGCCACTACTTGGGATCGGTGGTTCGAATACAGATCGAAGGGGCGCGATCGACGTACCTACTGGGAACGGCTGCCGGCTCGTGAGCGGATCCCGTCGTCCCGCTTCATAGAAGTTGGATTCGGGCGCCCTTCGAGACAGGCCAAGAACTACTCCGTACAACGCGCAGAGAGCGGGGCCGACTACCCCCTTGAGTTCATTTATTCAGCGGGGCGAATAAATACCCCCCCTCACCCTATTATCGACGACCCGAGGCCTGGACAAGCCCCGGAAGCGAGCTACTTGTGGCGGATTTGAACACGCTGATCGTCCCGCTGCTGATCGTTGTCATCCTGGTTGCGACCGCGCTCGGTGTAATGCTGTACGCTATCCGCCGTTTGAAGGCGCGGCGCGCCCAACTGCTCTCGCAGCTGCAAGAGTCCCCTGACCTCGTCGAAGACCGTGCCTATAACCGGCTCCGAATGGCGAAGTCGGAAGTCGATATACTGGAGCGGCAGGGGACCGACGTCACCCGGGCCCGGGCACTCCTTCACTCTGCGCAAGAGGCATTCGACCAACACAACTATCCCAGCGCGCTATCCAGGGCGCAATCAGCTCACGAGACACTGGTCGCCTTACGCCAGGGAACGGGCGCCGGCGGAGCTCGGGTTCCGGATCAGCGCGCTATCCGCCTGCGCAGCGATGACTCGGGGCCACGATCCGGTGCCTCCGCGTTACGCCCCGCAGTCGATCTAACTCAGTATTCCCCACCGACCGGAGGACTCGATGACCCCGACTCTGGCTCGGGAATGCCGAGTGCTCCCCCTCGCAATCGCGCCGAGTCGCGCTTCCAGCTCTCGGTGCTGACGGATGAGATCGCACAAGCTCGTCAGACTCGGCCGAAGGATCCCACGATCGCCGAATCCGATGCAATCCGCGCCCAAGCTTCCGCGGCCTACGACCGAGCCGAGTACACCGAGTCGCTCCGATTGGCCCTGAAGGCCCGGCGCCGGATCGGAGGGCGTCTTGAGACCCTTCCTCCGCCCAGCACGACGGGACGCGGCGGCCCAGATGCGGCGGGAATTGGACCTAGTTCCGCGATGGACGTGGCGGAACGGACGGCGGAATCAACCCGATGCCCTCAGTGTGGCGCGCCGATGACCTCGGCGGACAAGTTTTGCCGAGGATGCGGTGCCCCCCGGTCCGATCGCAGCTGCCCGAGATGCCGTCAGGTAGCGCAGCCGGGCGACACGTTCTGTGGGAACTGCGGCTCTGCGCTTCCGTAACTTACTCTTCATTCGGCTCGGGAGTGCTACGACACGTACTGATCCAGCCGCCGTTGCGTGCGCGCTTCGTGGAGCAGGGCGCTCTGTCGGAGCCATCGTTCCGTTGGAATCGCGAAGGAGCTCGCGATCCGTTGGGTTAGATCTTGAAGGCTCGCCAGCCGCTCGGGAGGTTGCAGGAGCGCCGCTCGCACATGCTCCCGAACGTTCCAGACCCCGAGTGGTAAAATCTCCCCGGGATGCACCTCCCGGAGCACGAGCGCCCCCGCCTGGCGACCCGTCCGAAGCAACATCTCCGAGGTGGCCAGTCGTGCGGCGTAGTAACAGCCGCCGATCGATGCGTACGTGGTCCTTCCGTGGAATCCTTCGTGATCTCCTGCCATCACGATGTTCTCCGAACTCGGATTCCAAAGGGTATTCGGATACCATGCCTCGATCGACTCGTATCGATACGAACCGGGCAAGAACACCAAGAGCCAGCGATTGTCGAGCGCGGTGTAGGAATAGAGCAGAATCTCGGATAGCTCGGGCAAATACCGAATGCGCTCTAGGTTCGCTTTACTGAGCAGATCATCGACCGCCGTGATGCTCCATCGGGTCGGAACCAGACGGCGCCGACCTCGACGCCCGAGCGTCCCCGCACTGAACGCACGCTGGATGCGGCTCACTCGCACCCCCCGTCCATACAGCTCCCCGACCGCGATCCGTGCGTTGGCGTCTGTATCCGAGGTGAGCCGTTCGAGATGCCGGTCTACCTTTCGGACATCCAAGCGAACTCGCTCGATGGGGGCGGAGGGGCCGTATGGGGGCAGAGTGTCGGAAAGGCCGATATTGCCTCGAGGGGGCCGGGTGAAGCGCGCCTCGATTTCCACGGATTCTCGCGCAATGGCCAGTGTTTGGAGGTCGGAAAGCAAGGGGATTGGTTTCTCGGCGTCCGTAACGCGGATCGGGTGGGTGCCTCGCACCAATCCCGTACGAAAGCCGACGACTTCCTGTACCGTTCGGCCGACCCAATCTTCCGGGGTGTCAAACAGGAGCGTGTCCCCGTGCAAGGGCGACACGAGTGGACCGATGGAAACTTTCGGGTACCCGAAGCGGCCGACAAAGACCCCGGGCGGGGCCGTCCCTTCCAGGTCGACCCCGTCCAACATGGGCATCGTTCGGGCGAATGCCTGATACTTCACGAGGATCGGGCATACCGGCTTTCCGCAGAGAAGCTGGGCGGACCGACAACGCAAGCACATCGTCGGATCTTCACGGAGACCCGGGATGCTCCACGAGAGGGACTGGATCGGATCGAGTCCTGGGATAGGAGGAGTACTACCGCCGCCGGCCATTCGTACTTCCCTACTCGGGGGAAGCTACTTACGGTTCCGATAAGGCGCTGAAACACTCCCGATTTCCCTCGGGTAGGTGTTTCACTTGTGGGAGTTGGCCGGAGTCGAGCCACGGTTTGTTACCAATGGCCTTAGGTTCATATATCGCGGAACGGTCATGCCGCCGCTCTGACGTGGGACTGTGGGGTAGCTTGGTCCATCCTTCGGGGTTCGGGACTCCGAAACGCCAGTTCAAATCTGGCCAGTCCCATCGCACGGCCGCGCCTGTCGCGGCCGCATCCCGAATCAGGGTGGCCTCCGCTCTTTCCTCGGTGAGTTCCTAACTCCACTTGCCCGAGCATTCGTCAAACGGACTCTTCGATCTCCCCTGCGAGCGGAGCGCCCGCGAGCTGGTCGGCCAACTCCTCCACGATTGCAAGATATTGGTCGATATCCCGGTCCGTGTGGACGACTGACACCGTCCACTGTTCGTCTGGCCCATTGCCGGAGGGAATCAACCCCTGATTCAGGCAAAGGAACTGAAACAATAGAGATCGGTCGGGATCGACCTTCAGGAAACTTCGCCAATTCCGAACCGGCTCGTCGGCGAACAGTATGGCGCCGGACGGACCATCCGACGGAAGAAATCCCGGCACGTGCCGATCGTGGAAGATCTCCGTGAGCGCTTTCGCCAGGCGCTGGCTCAAGCGTGTCGATCGATGGAGCCCCTCCTCCGTCAGTACATGTTCGAGAGTCGCCCGACAAGCAGCAATCGAAATCGGATTCGCATTGAACGTGCCGGCATGGGCGATTCGTTTGGGTCCGACATTGTCGAGAAGCCCCTTCCGGCCCGCTATGGCGGACAGCGGCGCGCCGCAGGCGATCGACTTGCCGAGAAGCATGATATCGGGTGCGACGCCGAATCTTCCCGCAGCTCCGTGGAAGTACTTACCGCCGGTCTTGATCTCATCGAAGATCAGGAGAGCGCCAACTTCCTCGCAGAGCTCTCGTAATCCCTCGAGAAATCCCGACTCCGGGAGAACTAGCCCCATATTCATGGCGACCGGCTCCAGAATCACGGCGGCGACATCGTTCGGATGTTCGTGCACGATCTTGCGCGTTGATTCCAAGTCGTTGTACGGCGCCACACGCGTCCGGTCGGCGACCTCCGAAAGAATCCCGGGGCCGGCTGGGACCGAGTTGGGGCGCTCCGCGGGTCCGCCCGCTTCGAGCCGAGGCTTGACGCCGACGAGCAGCGTATCATGCGACCCGTGGTACCCTCCTTCAAATTTCACGACATATCGATGGCCCGTCACGGCCCGTGCGAATCGCGTGGCATGATGTGTCGCCTCGAGTCCGGTCGAACTAAATCGGATCTGTCCCATTCGGAACCGTCGGCACAATTGTTCCGCGACGGCTGGAGTACCCTCCCACTCGTAGCCGTAGACGTAGCCCCGCGCGAGCTGTTCCTGGAGCGCTTGCACGATCTTGGGATGGGCATGTCCGCTCGCCAGTGCCCCGTAGGCCATGTTGAAATCGAGGTACGAATTCCCATCCGTATCCCAAAGATGGACGCCCTCTCCTCGATGCACGTAGAAGGGATACGGCTCGAGAAACCGGTAATTACTGTGTACTCCTAGAGGCGACCAGCTCCGCGCACGCTCCCACAATCTCGCCGAGCTCGGAGTCCGACGGGCATACTCTTGTTGCGCGGCCACTAACTTGGGATCGGTCATGTCCTGAACTTGGGATCGCCCCCACCGCTCGGCCGTTCCTAGACTGGCGAGCTAAGCGACCCGCCACCCGGAAGCCGCTACTTTAACCCTCGCGAAAAAGAGACGACCACCGAGCTCGGTCGCTGCGACATCCTATATCTTCGGGCGGCTCCGGCCGGTCGATTCTCGATGGCTACGGATTTGCCGGTCCTCCCCAACTTCGTTGATGGTCGTTGGGCCAGCGTAACGAATTGCGAGCTGCTGAACGTCCCGGACCCCTCCTCGGGAGCCATCCTCGCGCGCGTCTCGCTCTCCGGGTCGACGGAAGTCGACCGAGCTGTGGCGGCGGCGCGACGCGCGTTCCCCCAGTGGCGAAACACGCCGGCCGCGGAGCGGGCACGACGCCTCGCGCGCGTTCGGGAGCTGCTCAACGAGCGCGCCGAAGAGCTCGCTAGGAACGTCACGCGCGAGAACGGCAAGATATTGGAGGAAGCGCGCGGCAGCGTGCGACGTGGGATCGAAGCCGTGGAGTTCGCGATATCGGCCCCGACACTCGTGCAAGGATAGTTACTCCAGAACGTGTCCCCCGGCGTCGACGCGGAACTATACCGAGAACCGGTGGGCGTCGTGGCGGGAATCACCCCGTTCAATTTTCCGGTTATGGTCCCGCTCTGGATGGCTCCGATCGCAATTGCCTGCGGGAACTGCTTCATTCTCAAACCCTCGGAGCGGGTCCCGATTTCCGCGGGTCTGCTTGGTCGGTGTTTCTCGGAGGCCGGCCTCCCACCGGGAGTCTTCAACCTGATTCATGGGGGCCGCGCGACGGTCGAAGCACTGTTGCACCATCCGCAGATCGATGCCGTCGCATTCGTCGGCTCAGCACCGGTCGCGCGATCGGTCTATGCGACCGCGGCGGCCGAAGGAAAACGGGTGCTCGCCCTCGCGGGTGCGAAGAACTACTTGATTGTCCTGCCTGACGCCGACCTACCCAGGACTGTGGATGCGATCATGTCCAGCGCATTCGGTTCGGCCGGCGAACGATGCTTGGCGGGCAGCGTGGTGGTAGCGGTCTCTTCGATCGGGGATCCTCTGGTCGAGGCGCTTAGCGAACGCGTCCGGTCTCTCAAGCTCGGTAGCGGCCTCCACACCGATGTCGAGATGGGTCCCGTCATTCGGACGGACCATCGCGCACGCGTTGCGTCGTATATTGAAAAGGGGGAGGCCGAGGGCGCCCGGCTAGTGGCACGCGGGACGTCCCCCCAGCCCGAGCACGCTGGGTTCTACATCGCCCCGGTCCTATTCGACCAAGTGCGACCCGAAATGGCGATCGCGCAGGAGGAGATCTTCGGACCCGTTCTCTCAGTGATCCGGGTCGATTCGCTGGATGAGGCGATCGAAGTAGCCAATCGTTCGCGCTTTGGCAATGCCTCGGCCATCTTCACCCGCGATGGGAAGAGCGCCCGCGAATTCCGGCAACGCATTGAGGCGGGCATGGTGGGGATCAACATTGGCGTACCTGCCCCGGCCGCCTATTTCCCATTCGTGGGTTGGAAGGGTTCCGTGTACGGGGATTTGGCTGCGACGGGGCGCGACGCGATCTCGTTCTACACGCGGCCGAAGACCGTAACGACGCGCTGGTTCTAGTGCGCCGAAGCCACTTGGGCGTCGGCGACCGAGAGCGCTCGATCCAAGACGTCCAATCCGCGGTCGAGTTCCTGGCGCGTAATGATTAGGGGTGGAGCAAGAACGAGATGTCGGACCCACGCAAACGCGTAGACCCCCTCCTTCATCATCGCGCGCGTAACTTCCTCGGTCACGAGCAGTCGACCGGCAACCTTGTCGGCATCGGTATTGAAAGGGGCCTTAGTGCCGCGATCGCGAACGAGCTCCACCGCGGCGAATAATCCCAACCCTCGGACCTCGCCGACGGATGGATGGCGCGAGGCGATGTCGCGCAAGCGTCCGAGCATGTACTCCCCCTCCTTACGCGACCGTTCGATGAGTCCCAACCGTCGGTACTCCTCGATCGCGGCAACCGCCGGAGCGAGTGTGAGAGGATGGGCTTCGTACGTGTGGCCGTGCGGGAAGTATCGATCGCGAAACACATCATGGATCTCCGGCGTCGTCGCCGTTACCCCTAGGGGAGCGTAAGCGCCGGTCACCCCCTTGGCCGTCGTCAAGATATCGGGGACGACATGGTAGTGATCGACCCCGAACCACGCGCCGGTTCGGCCCCAGCCGCTCATCACCTCATCGGCGATCAACAGAACGTGGTGCTTCTGCGTAATCGCCCGGATCCGCGGAAGGTACTCGGGGACAGGTACGAGAACGCCATTCGTTCCGACTATCGGCTCGACGATCATCGCTGCCACGTCACCCTCCGTCTCGATCTGCTCGTCCACGTATTCCGCACACTCGACGTGGCAGGTCGGATACGTGAGCCCGAACGGACACCGATAGCAGTAACAATCCGGCGCGAAGACCGTTCCCGGTACATGCTGTTGCGTACCGCTGGCCTTCCGTCGGAAATCTCCCGTCACGGAAATCGACGCGGCGGTGGCCCCGTGATACGAATGGGGACGCGCCAGGACCTTCGACCGGTCGGTCACGAGCCGGGCGATCTTGAGCGCCGCCTCGTTGGCTTCGGTGCCCGACGTACTGAAGAAATACCGGCGTAACCCAGCCGGCAGGACCTGGTCGAGTGCGGCGCTGAGTTGCGCGCGGACTTCCGTCGCGAATCCGGGCGCGACGAACGGCAGCGACTGCGCCTGGGCTACGATTGCATTCTGGACCGCCGTGTTGCCGTGGCCGAGATTCGAGGCCATCAGCTGCGAAGCAAAGTCGAGATAGCCTCGGCCTTGACTATCCCAGAAAGTCGATCCTTCGGCCCGCGTGATCAGGAGAGGATCCCAGCCCCCCTGGCGACGCCAGGTCACATAGGTCGACTCGACGACCTTCCGTCGGGCGTCCTCAGCGTCCACGACGCGTTGACCTCAGAGCTTCTGTACGAGGGACCGAACCCTCGCTCCGCCGTTCTTCGCATGAGGAGGACAATGGTAGCCGAGCAGCGAGTCGACGCTCAGCTGGGCCATGCGTCGGGCCGAGATCAGCGCGGTCGGAACGTCTTGCGTATACTCCTTGGGCGTGAGGCTAAGCTCGTTTGCACCCTCCGGAAAAAAGAGATCCCCGGAAAAGAGAATCTTGCGCTCTGGGTGGTAATAGGCGGCGTGGCCCGGCGTATGGCCCGGGGTATGGTAGATGCGAAGGCCCCCGGCCACGTCGATCGAATCGCCGTCCTTGAGGGGTTCGTCGATCGTCACTGCTTCCTTGGGAGGGGAGCCCGGTCCGACGTAGGGCGGTTGCTGGGCAATGTAAGCGGCTTCGATCCAGTGCGAGAACGTCTTCGCCTGGGTCAGTTCGATCATGTGCTTCAGATTCCCAGTGTGATCGAGGTGAAGATGTGTGATCAAAATCTTCTTGATCGAGGTCGGCGCGATCTTCTCGTTCTTGAGGTATGCCTCGATCACGGGAGCTTGACCCGGCAAGCCGGTGTCCAGCAGCGCCCAATTCGAGCCCTTATCTTTGATCAGCATGACGTTCGTCAGAAAATCCGGATAGGGGCTGGCTCCATCAATGACGTGGATTCCAGGTAATATTTCGGTCACGGGACACTCCGCGCTACCCACACTCTCCGAGGCTTAATTCGGTTCGGTAGTCCTGAAATTCACGCTCGCATTTCAAAGGGAGATTGACATTCCCGCCGCGAACCCTCGGGGCGCCGCGGTCAGGTTTCCGAACGAGAGGGACGACTCCCGGTTCGAGTCGCTGGCCCACCCGATTCGAAGGCTAGGAACTCGTTGCCGTCCGGGTCCTGAAATCGAATCTGTCGTCCGCCCCACGGTTCCGCTTGCACGGATTGCGTCACTTGGGCCCCCGCATTTCGCAAGCGAAGCTCGAGTGCGGCGACGCTATCGGTCTGGAAAGCGATCCCGGTTCGGATGCCGATCCGCGATCGAGTCTCAGAAAAGTGGGGCTCGCCCCACTCCGGACGAGGGGTGATGAGCGATAGGGCCACGGTTCCCGTTCCCAGCGCGAGCTCCACGTAGCCGCTATCGGGATCTTGGACGCGGACTACGAACCCGAGCACATCGCGATACCATCGAACGGACTGGGCCTGGTCGCTGACCACCACCGCGACCCGTTGGACCAGGGTCAAACGACCCGAGCCGCGCGCCGGAGGGGGATCCAGATTGACGCCGCTCCCGAAGGTCGTCGGGTCCCACTCAACCACCTCGTACTGGATGTTCGGGACGTTCCGGATCGGGTCAGTGCGGAGCACTCGATTCGCCTCCGCCAAATCCACGGCCCGAATGATGAGGAGGTCCCCCGACGGCTGGTCGAGGGGTCCGTGAGCCACAAGTCGCCCGACTCGCTCGAGATTTTCGAGCGTTTCCCGCATGGCTCGGCGGCTCGGGAGCTCGGTGGGATCCGCGGAGGGCCACCGGGCAATACGGACGAACAATCGCTTCGGCTTCGGCCCCGGCCGACGATTTTCCGACATCCCCGATTCCCGTATAGTACGCCGGAACTGGTAGATAGCCAACTACCCGCCGGCACCGGAACGTTTCGCACGGCGCCACTGGTTTAAATATCAAAGCCAACGCATCGTTGCCTAATGCGTCTAAATGGATTGGCTCTCGCCACGGTTCTCTTCGTAGTTCTGACTGCCTTTGTGGTTTTTCCGGGTATGGTCCGCGGTGTTCCGACCGGTGCGCCGTCGCCCGCTCATCCCGCCGCGACCATCTCGATCCAAACGGTCGATGAGGACGGGATCCCCCAGACCCATTTCTACAGCCAAACAGGATTCAGCGGCAGTGTTTACTTCGAAGTTACCGACACTTCCCCCGATACTTCGGCCACGGTCACGATCACCGACCAGAATGCGACCCGCGACGGGGTTGCCTCGCCTGCGATCTCTTGGAAGATCACCCTCCCCGCGGGAGGGACGTATGACAGCGTGAACTATGCGCAGTACTACCAGATCCCCGTCACGGTCCCGTATGGGGGCAACTGGAATATCTCCGTCAGCGCCACGCTCGGCGGAACTTTCTCTACGACGTTCTCGGTCCAGACGTACGCCGTCTCGATGTACATTGCTCCCGAGATGATCCTACCCGCCCACACGGCCACGGCCACGTTCCTGGTAGAGGCGGCCTCCAATGCCGGCCCGTACACGAAGGTTACCTCGGTCGTATTCGGCGGCACGTTCCTCAATACCTCGTTCGAAGAGCAGCCCCTGACCCCCACCGTGATGATATTCCCCGCGGGGACGGCTTCGGGCACCTTCGAGATTACGATTCCGAAGAATGCCGACCCCAACTCCTTCGCGGAGACCTGGATCTATGCTAATGTCAGTATCCCCGGTAGCGTGAACACCACGTCGGGCGAAACTTATGGGCTCGGGGTCGCCGAGCTCAACACTCCGACCACCCTGTTCGGGTGTGCCGAGTGTTCCGGAAGCGCCGTTCCCGCCAACGCCCAAGCCTTGGTCGGGATTGACGCATCGCAGTTCTACAATACCTATACGCAACCCGCGATCGGTCTGCAAGTCGCCTTCCACTTCCAGAGTGGGACGACACCGCTCACGACCGTCCCAGGAAACCCCCCGACAACTCTCATGACCAACTCAGAGGGTATCGCCGAGATTCTCTTCAACGCCTCTCCCTCGGTGTTCTTGACGAACGAAACGAACCATGTGATCATGAATGTCACGGACCCGCTCAACTCGGCGGTGACGTTCAACTTCTCGATCGCGTTCACCGTGATTGCTTCGAGCGTCGCCGGGGTCTATCTGAACGCTCAGCTATCCCAAGCGTTCTACTACGCAGGGGATGTCGCGACGGTGAACTGGCAGTTGGGGGGGGACACTAGCGGGGTCACCAACGGATGGTCCGTCTTCCAGTATCAATCGATCATCTACAGCCCAGAAAGTGGCCTCCTCACGAATATCACCGGATCGGGCGCTCTCACGGGAACTAGCTTGACGGGATCCTTCACCTTGCAGCTGCCGGTGGGACTCACCGGAGTGCTGGAAATTGCTGTCTTCGCCCACAACGCGACTCAGGCCATCGCCGCGGAGGTAGGAGCCACGGTGACTCCGGCCCTGATCGTGCTCTACTCCAGCGTGACCGTCTATAACCCCGGCCAGACCGTTACCTTCACGGTTGTTACCGATGGTTCGGTCTTTACGGGTGCCACCCTCACCTATGCCCTCTATGCAGCTTCGGGCTTCACGCTCCAATCCGGCGTTCTGAGCGGATCGTCGTTCTCGTACACGGTGCCGTCCACGGCCCCTACGGACTTCCTATTCGCGACGGTGATCGCGCAGAACCCCACCCTCGGGGTCGTCGGCGAAGGAAGCGACGAAATCCAAGAAAATATTGGTTACCAGATCACCGCGGGCATTCAAACGAAGTCGAATTACGCGGACAACAGCTACCAACCCGGCCAATCGGTGACTCTGAGCTACAACCTGCAGGGAGTCAATGGCGCGGCGCTCCCCTCCCTGATCGAGGTCGGAGTGGCTCCCACCGGGCTCCTGCTCAACACCCCGACGATGTATTTCGTCACCAGCCAAACCTCCGGTACCTTCCAATACACGATCCCCTCGAACACGCCCACGGGGACCATCTCGATCGAGGTGGGGGCCTACCTACCTGAATGCTCCCTCGCGTCGTGCTTCGTCACGACGAATCTGACGGTCTACGTGAACTCGAACCCGTCCGTCTTGAACATGGAGCTCGGCGCCGGCTCCGGATTGACCGTGGGCTGGCTGATCCTGTTGATCGTAGCGGTTCTGCTGTTCCTGATCGCGCTCTTCTTCGCGCGCCGATGGAGCCGCCGAGCCGGACCACCGGGCCCGCCGATGGCCTACATCCCCCCGACGCCCGCCGAGGCGAGCGCAACCTCCACCGCACCCGCCGGGGCTACGGAAGGGGGCGGCGTCGGTTCGTCGTCCTACGGCGAGACGACCGACAACTCTCCTCCACCACTTCCCCCTCCGAGCTCGTAAAATCCGCCGAGCGGGTCGCTCGTTTTTCCCCTCGTCGTCGATACGACGTAAGGGGCGTCGTCAGGACGACGCGGTGCCTAGCGCTTCCACCGTTTCCAGAACGTACTCGAACGGAAGGCCTCCGAAGTCGAGGATGCCCAGGATCTCGTCTACCCCGATCGCCCGGTACGCGTCGAGTTTCTTGCGAATCTCGGGGGGACTCCCGATCAGCGCCAACCCGCTCTGCTCGATGGTCTCCGCCGACGCGTGCCGCGGGTCGTGTTGGACCTTCTGCTGATAGAATGTCGATTGGGTTGCCAACCGCCCATCCAGATACCGTTGCAAGCTGGCATGGGCTTCCGCGACGTGCGAACCGGCGTACAGGTGAACGGCCGTCGCGACCTCAGCACAGCCCCCGGCGGGTACGTGGTGGCGGAACTCACGGATCTGCTCGGCGAGTTCGTCTAGGCCGGCGACGGTCGCATATGGGATGAGCGCGACCGACACTCCTTTCTGAGCGACGAACGGAAGCGCTTCCCGACGTTGAGCGGCGATCCACACCGGCGGATGCGGTTGCTGGACCGGCCGAATGTTCAGTCGTATGCCGGTCGCGGGGGCTCCGTCGCGAACGATCTCCTCACCCTTCAAGGCCGAAAGGAAGAGTGCGAGCGACTTGTCGAAACGCTCCCGCTTGGTCGAAGGGTCGATTCCGAATCCTTCGAATTCGAGAGGAATGTAGCCGCTTCCGACTCCCAGGTTTACTCGGCCGTGCACGAGCCGGTCGAGCAGGGCGTACTGCTCGGCCAAGCGGACCGGGTCGTGAAAGGCCAGCACGCTCACCATGGAACCGAGACGGATCCGTTCGGTTCGCTGCCCGCAGGCGGCTAAGAGCACGGGAGCCGATGGGCAGGTTCCTCCCGGATGAAAGTGGTGCTCGGCAACCCAGAATCCGTTCCAGCCGAACCGGTCCGCATGGGAGGCCAGACACACGACTTCACCGTGCCGATCGCGCGACTCATCCGTGCCGGGAGGGAAGGCATCCACAATTGTGAACGCGCTGAGCTTCAAGGGGCGGTACCACGCGGGGGAGGTAGATTTGCTTTGGCCCGTCTCCCTAGCGATTCATGAGTCGGGGCGAGCAGGAACCCGATTTTCGCGACTGCCGCAGGGGTCCGAGCGGCGCCCAGAAATAGGGGCCGAAACGTGGCGTGTAGCGTGGGCTGGTAGATCAGCGGAAGATCGCCGGTTTTGCAAACCGGAGGTCTCGGGTTCAAATCCCGACCAGTCCATTTGACCGTCACCGGGTCCGATAACGCACGCATCCGGTGACGTGACCGCAATCGGCGCGCGGGACGAGGATTCCACTCAAAGTTAATGGCTCGCGCGCCGTCCCGCCGGCTTGAGCATCTATACAGATGGGGGATTCCCTCCGTTCCGTGCTTGCGGGTCGCACCGGGCTCGTCACCGGTGGAGCCGCCGGCATCGGGCGCTCCGTGGCGGGAGCTCTGCGGGACGTAGGAGCTTCCGTGATAATCGCCGATATTGACGTCGATCAGGGGAGGGAAACGGCCCGGCGCATCGGCGCCGAGTTCGTCGAAGCCGACGCGTCCACCGAAAGTGGAGTTCGTGCGATGTTTTCTCGAATCGAAGACCGTGGAGGCATTCTCGACGTGTTGGTAAACAACGCGGGAGGAGCGCCCACCCCACACTTTCCGGAGGCTCCTTTCGAGCACTGGTCCCGATCGCTCGACCTGAACTTGCGTGGGCCAATGTTCGCCTCTCAGCTAGCGATCTCCCTGATGGTGAAGCGCGGCGGAGGAGCCATCATCAACATCTCGTCGATTGCCGGATTGGGTTGGGGCGCCCATTCCTCCCCTGAGTACGCCGCCGCCAAAGCGGGACTCGTTCGGTTCACCTCGTCGCTCGTTCCTTTGATGGATAAGTTCGGTATCCGAGTTCACTGCGTATGCCCCGATTGGGTGGACACGCCCTCATCCCGACGAAACCGGTCTGGCATGTCTCCGGCTGAACTCGCGGCTCTCCCCGCCATCTTAGACCCCGCTGAGGTGGCGCATGCCGTCGTGGCCCTGGCTGGGGATCTTGACTCAACAGGGAAGATCGTCGTGCTGCGGGGGAGTCTCCCTCCCCGAGATCTACCGGCAACCGACTGGCGATCGCTCTAGCCGAAGGTTTCCCACCCAATACCCCACGGAGAAAGCGAGTCAACCGCCCGGGAATGTATGAGCGGGAGTGAGTCCCTGCCGGCTTGAAGTGGGACTTGCGCGGGCAATCGGCGACCGCAACGTGCGCGCAGGCCGATATCTTCCCCCGGTCGGTGAGCCCGAAATTCTGCCGAAGTCGTTGCGGTGACTATCCGCTCGAGAATCCGACTGAGCGTTGAGGGACCGGCGACGCTCGCTTTCGGACTCCGCTGCCCCATGAGTCGGAAATTCCGAGGAGTCCACTACGACGGTCGGACTTGGGTTCTGGGATCGAGAGCGTTTGTTTGCCGCGCCCGGGGACGGACTGTTTATCATTCTCTGCATATCGTGCCGATAGTTCCAATTCTGGTGTTGGGAGGCTTTTGATCTTGAGCGATCTGAGATTACTTCACCTGCTCCGCTTTCCAAGTTCCTGAGATCAGCGAAGATGGCCGGTAGCACCGATTGGAACGCGCTTGGCAAACGATGGTGGGCCCATGTTCAGTATCTTGCCGCCGACCGACTCGAAGGTAGAGACACGGGGAGCCCCGGTCACGAAGCGGCCGCCGAATACATGGCCGAACAGTTTCGGGCGGCGGATCTACAGCCGGCGGGCACCTCCGGCTACCACCAGTCCATCGATTTCGATGTCACCCGAGTCGACGAAAGTCGGTGCGTACTCGAACTCGTTCGTGAGGGCACCCCCGTTCCGGTGAAATTCGGGGAGGAAGCTCTATTCGGGGTCAGCTCCCGCTCGGCGGAGAATATCGAAGCGGGAGCCGTGTTTGTCGGGTACGGACTCAAAGTCCCGGAACTGCACCACGACGATCTGTCCGGGCAGGACCTCAAGGGGAAAATTGTAGTCTTTGTGACTGGCGGACCCGCCGGCATGCCCGGCCCCATCAAGTCACACTTCCAAACAGAACCCAGGATCCGAGCGCTAGGGGAGGCGGGTGCACTGGGCATTCTCGTCTTCCTGAATCCGAAGGGCGTTTCACTTCCTTGGTCGCGTATGGCGTCTTCACGCTTCGAGCCGAGAATGGAGCTGCGTGACCCAGGAGACGACGTTCCGGCGCCCCTCCCATTCGGTGTCCTGTTTAATACGGACTACGCCGAGCGGCTCTTTGCGGGCAGCGGCCATACGTTCCAAGAGATTTTGACGGCGCTACGCGAGGAGTCGCCCCTTCCCCGCTTTCCACTTGCGGTGACCGTCCGGGCCCGCGTCGGTACCACTCGCTCGACGGCTCAATCGGACAACGTGGTAGGCGTCCTTCCCGGAACCGACCCGGTCCTCAAGGACGAGTATGTCATCATCAGCGCGCACTTGGATCACGTGGGAATCGGAGAGCCAATCGACGGCGACCGGATCTACAGCGGCGCCATGGATAACGCCTCAGGCGACGCGTCGCTGATTGAGGTCGCCCGCGGTATCCGGGATTCCGGAGCCCGACCCCGACGGTCGATCCTCTTCCTATCGATCACGGGAGAAGAGAAGGGTCTGCTGGGTTCCCAGTATTTCGCCGCTCACCCGACGGTTTCAGGGCGGATCGTGGCCGACCTGAACATGGACATGTTCCTGCCGCTCTTCCCCCTCCATTACCTCGAGGTCCAGGGACTCGCCGAATCCAGTTTGGGCGACGAGATTCGCGCCGTCGCCGAGCTCGCCGGCGTCAAGGTGCAAGCCGACAAGGAACCGGAGGCAAACCGATTCATCAGCAGCGATCAGTACAGCTTCATTCGAAAAGGGATCCCGGCGCTCTCGTTCAAGTTCGGGTACGTTCCCGGTACTCCCGAAGAGAAGATTTTCAAGGGTTGGTACGCCAAGCGCTACCACGCCCCGTCGGATGACCTCGAGCAACCCGTCGACTTGGAGGGGGCCGCGCAATACAATGCGATTCTCCATAGTTTGACATTACGAGTTGCCGACGCAGACAAGCGCCCCGAGTGGAAGCCGGACAGTTTCTTCCTCCGCTTCGCCCAAAACCGGTCGGCTGGCGCCCCGAACTAGGCGTTTCGAGCGCCTCTTTCCACCTCGAGAGCGGAAGCCTGGGTCCCCCCTTCGAACGGTCAAGCGGCGAGTCTTGACCCCGTCTATTCCATTAACCGCGCCTGGGAGAGCCCGGCGGCTCGCACAATCACGTCGATGTGATCAATGGATTGAGGGGCGGAGAGCCGAGGGCCAACGCACGGCGATATCCGAGGAAGGACAACGCATTGCCTAGGAGGGGGAAAATCATGAGGATCGCACCGGTGCGAAGCGATCCCTCCTGGTATCGCTGACCGACGCGCCAGCCACCGACCGCTTGACCGAACAGCCCCACGACCGAGAGGATCGTCCCCAAGGCCAGTACGGGAACCCCAAACAGAACGGCCACCGGGGCCAGGACGTAGGTGGCGGACGGCAGCGCTATTCCCGTCAGGAGGAGGCCGAGTCCCGACGCGGTCATCGCGATCCCGAGAATCCCAACGAGGGTCAGGAACGCGGGAGTCGTGAAGTCCCGGGAGGAAGTCGCCATCTTTCGGAAACCGGAGAAGTACGAGAGGAACGATACCGCTCCCACCTCGGCCGCGAGCACGAGCAGAAGGACCGCGAGGAACGCGTGTTGGAAAAGTCCGACGGGATTCCACGCCGCACTCGGATAGGCCAACAGGCTCTGCGTCAGAAGGAGCGCCCCACCTAGGAACAAGATCTGCGCGATCGATCCCAGGAGGGAGGCGGCGCCCAAGGCTCGTACTCCCTCGCTTTCCGGGGCATCGACGGCTTGCAGGAGGGTCGTCTCGCGAAGTACTCCCATTCCCCGAATGCAGACGTACTCCACGAAGACGATCCCGACGATGAAGAAGCTCACCGGGTACGGCTCGTACCATCCGATGAAGAGTCCCGCCCAGGTCGCCGTCACCGCCACGACGATCGCGACAACGACCGCACTCGCGGTCCGTTTGGTCAGTCGCACCGCGATTGCAGCCGGTGTGACCATTAGAGCGAAAATGAGGAAGACCCCGATGATCTGGACCGCGATCGAGATCGTCACGGCGAGGAGAATCATGAACGCGAGGTTGAGGAATCCCATCGGCAGCCCCTTGGCCTCGGCGACGTCCTCGTCTAAGGAGGCAAACAGGAGCGGTCGGTAGATGAGGGCAACCACCCCGAGGACGATCAGGCCCGTCCAGAGCGTGAACGTCACGCCGGAAGAACTGATGCCCAGCACCTCCCCAAAGAGGATCGAGTAGGCCTCGGTGGCATACCCCTGATACAGACTGAGAAACAGGAGTCCCAACGCCAACGCGAAGGCCAGCACGGTTCCCGTCTCCACATCCCGACTCGAGGCTTTGTTTCCGAGAAACGCCATGCCGCTGGCCGTAGCGATCGTGAAAAGGAGGAGGCCGTACACCGGATCGACGCCCACGAGGACCGCGGCCGCCGCACCCGAAAAGCCCGTGTGACCCAGCGCATGGCTGGCGAACGAAGAACGCCGTAGAACGACAAAGTAGCCGACGATTCCGGCTACGATGGCGATCATCGTACCTGCCATGAACGCGTTGCGCATGAATTCGAATTGCAGCATCGAACGAAGATCGGTGATCAAGTTCCAGCTGAACGGTGGCCCGGCCGCTGGGCCGCTCATGCTCCCTCCTCCCCGCGATCATCTTCTCCTCCGACGATCACGATGTTGTTCCGGGAGTCTCGCAGTACCTCGACGTGCACGCCGTAGAGCGCCGTGAGGCTCTCCGAAGTGAGAACCTCGCTCGGCGTACCGGTCGCGACCTTGCCGTTGGCGATGTAGATCACTTTGTCTAGACACTTGATCATGGGATTGATGTCGTGGGCCACGAGGAGGGTAGTTACCCCCCGGGCCTGGACTAAGCCGTGAATCGTTTCGACTAACTCTCGGCTTCGGCGAAGATCAAGGTTGGACAACGGTTCGTCGAGCAAGAGCATCTCGGGGTTCCCCACGAGGGCCTCCGCCAGGAACACACGTTGCAATTCACCGCCGGACAACGTTCCCAAGGATTTGGAGGCGAGCTCCGTGGCGCCCACGTCCTCCAGAGCCTTGGCCGCCGCCTCGCGCTCCGCTCGTAGACGAAATCGCGGACCCCACGGGCTAGGGCGGAAGCGGAGCCCCGGACCCCAGCGTGTCCCCGGGTAACCCAACCGGACGAGTTTATCGCACTCGAGATGGGTCTCGCGGTCGATAGTGTGCCGTTGCGGAACGTAGCCGATTCGCGGGTTGCCACGGTGGGGAGCGCCGCCGAGGACCGAGAGTTTGCCTGTCGAGGGCGAGTGGAGCCCCAGCAGCATCCGGAAGAGGGTGGTCTTCCCTGCTCCGTTCGGGCCGATTACGGCGACGAATTCCCCGCGTTGGACGTCAAACGACGCGTCCTTCCAGACCACCTTGTTTCGATATCTCACCTCGACTCGCTCAGCACGGATCGCCGGCGGGCCGCCCTGGCCGATGGGACCCACGGCGTGGGAGCGAAACAATGGAGGTAGGGAACTACTAGCCGCCACGCGCCATCATTGTCCTAACTTGTAGGCATTCAACGCGTTCTCGAGGTTGTTGTACTCGCCGTACATCCAATCCTGGAAGGTGGTATCTGGGGGCTGGATGGTCTCGCTGACGAAGGTGACCGTCACGTTATGTTGCGGGGCGAGCGCCTCCATCGTTGTCGTGATTGGCGTCACGGTCTGCACGTTGTAGACCAAGACCCGCACATTTCCGCTCTCGAGTTGACATTGAAAGAGCGATACACTTTGGGCCGGCGGGTCATTCCCCTCCGCGATCGCTTCCATGAACGGTTGCGGCGAGATCAAAGCGAGACCCGTATAGTTCGCCAAGTAGACGAAGATACTCTCGGTCGAGGCCACGACGGTGCCCGCAAATTCCTCCCGGATCTGGTTGGCCCGGCTGTAAAGCTGGTCAATAGAAACCCCCCCGGAGCTTCCACCGGTCGACGAGTTCAGATTCGCGAAGTTCTGCTGGAAGATGCTCGCAGAGGCGGGCTGGAGGGCGACGAGGTCGCCGTACATCGCGAGGAGTGTATGATTGACGTAGATCGGGTTGTACCACTGATGGGGATTGCCGGTGACGATGCCCCCGGTGACACTGACGCCGTTCAAGTTGCCAATATTCAAGACCTCCTGTCCCGCCGTGTTGGAGGCTTGGATCAACTGGGTCGCCCAATCGTCGTAACCCACTCCATTCACGACGACGAGGTTGGCGTCGGCGATCGCGGCCGCGTCCGACGCATTCGCTTCGTATTCGTGCGGGTCGGCATTCGGATCGCTCACGATGCTCAGGACTGAAGTAAGATTCCCGCCCAATTGGCTGATCAGACTGCCCCAGAAATTTTCCGCGGCCACCACTTTGATGGTCTGGCCGGTTGGCACTGGTGCTAGCGGTCCATTTGTGGTGGTCGCCGCGGCGTAATTGGGAGTCGTGTCGCCGGAAACCTGACCCGCGGTCGCATTCGCTCCCAGTTCCGCGGGAGTGAAGGGAGCACAGGGATTGCCGGGGGCCTGGCTGGTCACGACTTCATAGGCGAGGCCGCCCCCTGCCACGAGAATCACCGCAACGATAGCGAAATATTTCAGGGTCCACTGGCCGGATTGACGTTGCTTCTTCGGTCCTTTCGGAGTCCAACCTGAGGCGCCGACTGGCTCCGAGTGAGGATCCACCGGCGTGGGCGAGCCGTGCTCGGAGGAGCTCATCTTCCCCGTTCCTCTTTCAGTTCGGGTCCGCACAGGGAGTAATGGGCTCGCCATGGGGACAGATCGAGGGATGACCTTCCGCGGCGCACATCTTCTCCACGGTCTTGTGCGACAGCGATAGATCGACCTCTCGGGCCGCCAAGCACGTCGCTTCAGGGGTCAGGCCTAGTTGGCTGAAGAGCGTCTCCGCCACCCGGTGATGGCGTTGATACTCAAGGAGGGTCGCTCGGCCACGATTCGTCAAACGAGACTTTCCCCGATACCGCTCGAGCAGCCCCAGCTGCTCAAGGGGAGTGATGTGAGCGAGCGCTGACGGGGGGCGGACCTTCAGGGAGGCCGCGATGGCCTTGAGTGACACTCCATGTTGAACTGTCTCTCGAGGGGCGATTGCACGAAGCGTGTCGACTTGACGTCGAGTCAGTCGCTCCAGAGTCTCCATGCTCTCTCCTAACCCGGGGCCATATAAATGGTATACTCTAATAATTAGTACTAAGATAACTATGTCTTACCCTTTGGACGCCATTGGACGCTCCCGGGTTGGCCGAACCACGGTCGAAGGAGAGCCCTGCGCTCAGTCCAAATCGGTTGAAGCGCTCCACGAAACGACTTTCTAGTCACGTCGCGAAAATATCCGTAAAGCGTCCCACGCAACGTACCGGGGGTACGTACGAGCCGCAGGCGGGGAAGTCGGCGGCGAATGCGATCGGCGCCTAGGTACAGGTGCTGGTACCTTTCGCCCTCTGACTCTGATTTAAAATGACGAGCGGATAGAGCCCCTCACTCTGCCACCCTCACCCGCCGGTGTTCCAAGACGATCCACGAGCGATATCGGGACTCGCGGCCGCCGCGTACTGCGGTGTGGTACCGTCTCGTCACTCAGCCGTGGGCGAGGATCGCTTCGGGTGACGCCCACGGCCGAGTTCCCTTTCTCCGACGAATGGGTTTGGTCGGAGAGTACTTTGACCGCCCATCAAGGGGCGGATAACTTTCGGTATTTCGACCTGACCGTCCGCGGTTTGATAGTTTTCCATCAGCGAAATCACCAAGCGAGGCAGGGCCACGCCCGATGCGTTCAACGTATGGAGCGGCTCCGCCTTGATCTCCTGCGACCGGCGCCAACGGATATTCGCGCGCGTGGATTGATAGGCTTCGAAGTTCGAGATCGAGCTGACCTCCAACCACCGTCGAGATCCCGGCGCCCAGAGTTCCAAATCGTAACACTTCGCCGCCTTATCCGGCAGGTCTCCCGTGCAGAGGCTCACGAGCCGATACGGCAGCTCGAGTCCTTGGAGAACTAACTCTGCTTCCTCACGGAGCGCTTCCAGCTGCGCATAGGATTCCTCCGGGGAGGAGAAGACGACCATTTCCACCTTGTCGAATTGATGCACCCGAGCGATCCCCCGCGTCTCGACTCCGTGGCCCCCGGCCTCGCGTCGGAAGCAAGGTGTGTAGGCCATCAGCTTCAAGGGAAGATCTTCGGGAAGCAAAATCTCGTCGCGAAACAAGTTCGTCACGGGAACTTCGGCGGTCGGCGCCAGCCACAGGTCGTCGAGTTTGACTTGATAGGAGTCCTCGGCGAACTTCGGCAACTGTCCCGTTCCGACCATGGATTGGGAGTTGATCAAGATCGGAGGAACCACTTCGACGAACCCCCGCGCCGCGTGGAGTTCGCGCATGTACTGGATCAGGGCATGTTCCAGCCGGGCCAAATCCCCCCAGAGGGCGAAGAATCCCTCGCCCGCGACCTTGGCACCCCGCTCCTCGTCCAGGAGATTGAGCGCGTGACCGAGATCGTCGTGTGTGCGGAGGGGGAACGTAGGGTCCGGGCGCGTACGGCGTTCGGCCAGGACCACGTTGTCTGCCGCGGTCAGACCGCGGGGTACGGAGGCATGCGGCGCCACAGGAAGAAGTAGGAGCGCGTGCGCCCGTTCCGTCTCGAGGCGACGGGCTTCGGCCTCCAGTTCTCGGATTTCGTCGCGGAGCGCTGCCAGTGTATCATCGGAAGTGCCCTCGGCAGGGGCAGGCCGATCGGGCCCGCGTCGCGCCGCGGTGTTGCGCTGAGCGCGCATACGATTGATCCGTAGATTGATCTCCTTCCACCGGGCGTCAAGCGCCAGCAGCCGGTCGACTTCGTCCGGATCGCGATTTCGCGCAACCAAGCCTTCCTTCACGAGCTCCGGATGCTCCCGAAGATAGCTCATCGCGCACACAGAGTCCCCCAGCTGTCACCGCGTTTTAGTGCTTCGTGGTTACATCGCGTGACCGCACCATTCCAGCACATTCGTCGATGGCTTGTGTTTCGTGAGTCCCCTACTGCCTGTAACACGCGGGCCGCAGGTCTGGCCCGCGAAATCTATTTGCCCGGCACCGGTAAGAGCCCACCGATGGAGCCGCTCCTCTTGCGATTCCGTGTCGCCGGCGCGAGCGACGTACCGACGGCTTCTCGAATTCTCACGGAGGCGACCGACTGGGAAGAGTCCAAGGGTTTCCCGGCCCCCTGGCCTCGGCCGTTTCCCCCACAGATTCTTCTTGACGCATCCTCCCGAAGCGAGCTCTACCTGGTCGAGGACCCTGGAGGCACTCCCGTCGGAACGATCACGCTACAATGGGCGGACATTCCGTTTTGGGGAGAACGGCCCCCGGAGGCGGGGTATGTGCATCGATTCGCAATCCGGAGGGATTTCGGCGGACAGGGAATCGGTCGCCGGGTGATCGAGTGGGCCGGGCTGCGGACACGAGAACGTGGTCGATTCAAATTGCGACTCGACTGTCTTACGGCTAGCACACCGCTGCACGAGTACTATCAGTCGTTGGGTTTTCAACGCGTAGGAGAGGTCACGCAAGGCGGCTTTCCGTGCACGCTCTTCGAAAAACCGCTTTGACGACTCTTCAGCAGGCGTCTACCTGCGCTTGACTTTGCGAGCCTTGGGAGGGCGACTATGCCGGCCGCCGATACCCTTCCTCCGTGGGAGGTCCAAGCGCATTTCGCGGCCCAGCACAAATCCCAGCCGCTCGTAGACGGGCATCCCCATCTTGGACGCGTGGAGTACGAGGCGCGGGTAGTGATGACGCTCCGCCCACTCGATGCACTTCTGGACAATGGCGGTGGCGATCCCCTGCCCTCGCGCCCGGCGCTCGGTGTACATGGAAAGGACGTACGGAAGCTCGCGCGTGAAGCGCTGTACCCGGGGGTGCGTGGGGAAGAGCCAAATCGCCCCACTCCCCAGGGCCATACCCTCTCGATCGATCGCGAGGTAGGCGAGAAACTTTCCCCGGCGCCATTCCGCGCGGACCCACCGTCGATACGCCGGGAGGCTCTTGCGTAACTGCGGCTCCCGCCAACCGCCGATATCTCGCCACATTTTGTGACGGTGCTCGAGGAGCAGGGGTAAGTCGGTGGGTCGCGCCCGTCGGAGATGAAAGACTGGCTCGCGCGTTTGGACGCGCGCGTCCCGGTCCGAGTGAGCCTGGCGTCGCGGGGGTTTCATGCGCGGCCCGAAGCACCATTCATCAAAAGCTTTGAATGGACATCCTCTCAATTTTTTGGGGCGGCAGAAATCGCCCCTTCGTTTTACGACGCAAAGCCTTTAGCGGTCATTCGCGACTCGCCGACCGTGCTCGACGAAGCGCTCGACCCAATCTTGATCCAGGTGACGATTCCTCTCCCCATCCCTATGATCTACTCTGCATTCCTCGACCCGACACATCTCCAGGGTTGGTTGTGTGACGGGGCTGTCGTGGAGCCACGGGTCGGCGGTCGTTACGAACTCACTTGGAAAGAGGGCACAGAGTTCACATCGCATGGGAAAGTCACGCAAATGACCCCGGACGTGGACATCGGATTCACGTGGACGGCACCCCCCGAATTCACTGCACTCATGAACGAGCCTACGCCCAAGACACACCTCTACGTGCGCCTTGCCGAGTCTCCCGAGGGAATCGATATCACGCTCGAGCACGCGGGCTGGGAATCCGGCCCGGAGTGGGAAGAAGCCCGCTCGTGGCACTTTCATCTGTGGGATGACCGGCTTCATCGCCTGAAGGACTACCTCATCCACGTTGCGTACGGCTGAAGTTCCCTCTCGTGCGCACGTTACTCCGTCGAATCTCACGCACCGGCCGGCCCCGGAGCGTATCGCTTACAGCCGGATTCTCCACACACAGAGCAAGGCCCCTCGGGAACCAGCCGGAAGCTCCCACCTGTCGCGGCCGGACGGACGACCATGTGGTGTGTGGGAAAATGACCGCATCGACACCGGGTTCTCGAGAACGACGGAACGGACGAACCTCCCTCGGATCGGGTCGCCATTGCGGGGGCGGACGTGCGACCCATGCGATAATGACTTCGGGATTCTCGGATGCAATTGCTCCACCAACTGGTAAATCCCCCAAGGACGTTCTCGAGTGAGTGGACGTTGAGGGCTGCCCGCTCCCAGAGGATCGGCTCTACGACCTGGAAGCCGGTATCTGGCTCAAATCTGAGGGAGAAGCCGAAGCCACGTTGGGGCTCATGGCCAGCTTCGCCTCGTTCGTCGGACGCGTCCTCGCGGTGACCTATCGCCCCGCGGGAACCCTCCTCGAGCCCGGACGGAGCGTGGCGATGCTGGAAAGCCTGCGATTCACCGGCCCGGTCCGGACCCCGGTGGCCGGTACCGTTACCGAACAGAATCCGACGTTACAGTCCACCCCGAAACTCATCAACAATGCCCCGTACGACCAGGGCTGGATCGTACGTCTCCATCTCAAGGAACCGGGGGTGTCTGCGCCGACGCTCGCACCCGCTGCCGTGGTCGAGTCGCGACTCCGGGAACAGATCCGGACGCAGCGCATCCGTTGCTTTCCCGCGGTGCCGGATGGCGAATTGATCGAGATCGGGGCGGAATGCGCCGCGATCCTTGCGCGTTTAGACGAGGAGCTCGCGCCCCGTGCCGCGGGGGATGTCCTCTTGCTCGTGACCGACGATCCGACGAGCCCGATCGAGATGGTGCGTTGGTCCGATCGGACGGGCAACGAAGTGCTGCACCATCGGACGGAAGGGAATCTCCACCAGTTCCTCGTGAGGCGGGCGCGGGAGCCCAAGGACCGTTCGACAGGCCGATAGCCCGGCGGGAGCCCCCGGCGGAGGGGACCTTTGGGTTCTACGGCTTCTCGATCGGGCTGCGGATCTGGTTACCCCACTCGGTCCACGACCCGTCGTAATTGCTCACGTCGGGGTAGCCGAGGAGATACTTCAGGACGAACCAGCTATGGCTCGAGCGCTCGCCGATTCGACAGTACGTGATGACGGGATGGTCCGGCGTTACACCCTTCGAATGGTAGAGGGTCTCGAGCTCTTCGCGGCTCTTGAACGTCCCGTCCTCGTTCACGGCTTGGGCCCAGGGAATGTTCTTCGCGCCCGGTATGTGGCCGCCGCGCTGCGCGTGCTCGGTGGGATACTCGGGCGGGGCGAGAATCTCGCCGGAGAACTCCTTCGGTCCGCGTACGTCGACCAGGCTAAAGCCGCCGGCCTTCACCTTCGGGAGCGTGGCCCGTACCTGCTCATAGTACGCGCGCAGCTTCTCGTCCGGGGCGTGGGCGCTGAACTTCCCTTCCGGGAACTTGGGCTCCTCTTTCGTCAGAGGGCGATCCTCCGCGATCCACTTCTTTCGTCCGCCGTTCAGGAGCTTGAGATTAGTCGCGCCGTAATAGGTGAAGACCCAGTAGGCAAACGCCGCGAACCAGTTGTTGAAGTCACCGTAGAGCACCACCGTGGTGTCCGGGCTGACTCCGATCCGCCGGAAAAGGTGCGTGAACGCCTCCCTCGAAAGAATGTCGCGAGCCGTTGGGTCATTGATATCCTTCTTCCAGTCGATCAAGACCGAATTCGGAAGGTGACCGGTCTGGTAGTTCGCGGCCGGATCGTAATCGACCTCGGCGATCCGTACCTTCGGATCGTTCAGATGCGCGGCCAGCCATTCATTGCTAACAATCGTTTCCGGATGAGCATACTCCGTCATGATTCGACTCCGCTGCGTTCTATTTCGGCCGCTTATAGGGTCTGCGCCCCGCACGATTGGCGCAGAATCCGCCCAGATTCCCGGGCAGCCGGGGCCGCAGGCGGATCACCGCGCGCGTGCGCGGCTCAGCCGTGCCGGCCGCGTTTCGGAAGCTGGGCGTTCGATACTTCCACGGTCTCGGGATCAAAGCCGAGCTTTTGCAACTCGTCTCGGATCCGTGCCCGATGATCGCCCTGCAAGTACACCTCGCCGTCCACAACCGAACCCCCCGTGGCAAGGCGGTTCTTGAGCGCCTTCGTTGTTTCCGCGAGGTCGACTCCCGGGGGAAAACCCGAGATCACGGTGGCCGGTTTGTTGTAGCGTCGCGGCTCCACTCGCACGCGAATCCGGGCCGTCTCCCGGTCCAGCGCGGAGAGAATCTCGTCGAACTCGTTATTCCCCATCGGTGCGATTTATCCTAGCTTGAATTCGTAAAATGTGCGCGAGGGAACGACGCGCGTCGTCCGGCTTCAAGGAGCGAGTCGACAAGCAGGCCCTGAATTCGGTCGGTTTCGGAGGGACGCACCACACCTTCCATACGTCCGGAGCGGATGAACGTTTGGGGGGCACGGACAGGCGAAAGCTCCTACGGTTCTCCCCACTTGTACCAGCGGAGCGCGATCAGGATGCCGGCGAGGGCCGTAGCGACGAGGAGCCCCGCATAGAGGAGCATCGAGGTATCACTCGCGGGAGTGATGCCGAGCACCCCTTGGATCAGCAGGGCGGCATACGTCGCCGGCAGGAAGTGGGCCACGACTTGCCAGGCCGGCGGCAGGTAGGATAGAGGGTAGTACAGGGGAGAGAGCATGCCGAGAATTGTGAACGAGAGATTCCCCACCGGCCAGATCTCCCGCTGGCTCGTCACGCGACTCGAGATCGCGATCCCGATGGAGGAGAAGAGTACCCAGAGGATCAGGAGACAGCCGACGATCACGAACCACGCGTACCAGGGAACGGTTCGGCCCAACTGTCCGCTCTCCCACAGGAGCAAGCCGGAAAGGACGGCCAACGCTGGAACCATCGCGATCAAGTTCGCGAACGCGATCCCGAACAGGTACCGGACCCGCCCGAGGGGCGAGGCCACGAAGAGGTCCTGCAAGGCACATTCGACCCGATACGTCGCCGAGTCACCGAGGACCCAGTTGCCGATGTTCTGCATCGTGAAGAGCATCGCTCCGACGATCTCGAGCGGGCGCAGGCTCGGCGGGGAGATCAGGCTCAGGAAGTAGAGGAAGATGAACGGCAGTAGAATCGGCGCGATGGTCACCGCAGGATTTCGGCTGATCCATCGCCAACCGACTACCGCGAAGGCCGGTAACGCGCGTCCCTGTCGGGGCACGTTCGGGAAGGCGTTCTCGTCGATCGTTGCCATTCAATTCTCCCGCGCGGACCGCCGAGCCCAATAGATCGCGAAGACGAATACCAGCACCGTCTCGAGCGCAAGTCCTCCCGCGGCCATGACGAGCTCGCCTCCGCTGAGGGTCGTCACTCCGATCGACCACTGGAGTAGGGCCGCCGCCGCGCTAGGAGGAATGAGCAGGGCGACGGGCCGCAACGCCAAGGGAAACAGTGCCAGCGGGTAGAAGACCGGCGGGAGCACGCCAAAGAGATTGTAGAAGAGGGACGCGTAGGGCCAGATGGCCCGGTTGTCTTGGAACAACGTCGAAAAGAAGTAGCCGGTCGACGAGGAGAAGATCACGAGCGTGAGGGAGGTGATCGCCAGGAGCCCTGCGGTCAACCAGGTGAAGTGAATGACGATGAGAGCAAGCACTACCAAGACTGCGATCGGCGGCAGGTACGCCACTAAGATCCCGAGCGACATGCCCAAGAAGTAGGCTTCGGGAGTCAAGGGTGAGGCCAGGTAGAGATTGTTCAGCTTGTGGTCGATGCGGATGTAGGCGGCTTCGTTCTGGACGCGTTGGCCGATTCCGAAGGCCGAGAATAGTATCGCGCCCAGCAGCGCCACCCCGAGGAGTGACGGGTTGAGAATCCAAACAAAAACGAGGATGACCCCTTGGACGATGACGGCGGTGGCCATCGCGAGTCGTTCATGCAGTTGGACCCACAGTTCGGTGTAGAAGAACGCTCCAAGCCCGTGGAACGGTCGGACCCTCGGGTGCGCGTCCATCTTACTCCTCCTCGTCGATCTTACGCCCCACGACCCGCAGGAACGCTTCTTCCAGGGTGACCGGCCCCACCGAAGCGGTCAGTTGGCTCGCCAGGGCGGTTTGCATGATCTCGGGCAGGTTTCCCGGCTCCACGATCACGTGCAACGTGCTCCCTTCGGCCACCCCGGTTCCGAACGAGGCAAAGGACGCGCGATGCGGAACTCCGTCGTGAATCGATACTTTGATCGACCCGCCGACCTGGCGCTTGAGTTCGTCCGAGGTACCCTCTACCAGCACCCGGCCCTCCTCGATAATGTACAACCGTTGGGAGAGGGCTTCCGCCTCGTCGAGATAGTGCGTCGTAAGCAAGAGCGTGGAACCCTTCCGGGTGAGTTGACGGAACGATTCCCAAACACGTCGTCGAGCGAACGGGTCCATCCCGATCGTGGGCTCGTCGAGGAAGAGAAGCGGCGCCTCCGTGGCGACTACCGTGGCCACCATCGTGCGTTGCCGCTGCCCCCCCGAGAGGGTCATCGAAAGCCGGTCCGCAAAGTCGGTTAGATCCATCTGAGCGAGCGCTTCATCGGTGCGCTGCCGGGCCGTTTTCCGGTCGATACCGCGGGCGCGCAGATAGGTGTAGACCTGCTCGCGTGGGGTGAGGTGGAAGAACGGCTTCCCTTCTTGGGGAACGACGGCGATGAAGGGCCGTGCTTGCTCGGGATTGCGGTCGACGTCGATGCCGAGGACCTCGATCGATCCTGAAGTGGGCCGCAGCAGGGTAGAGGCGATCTTCAGGAAGGTCGTCTTCCCCGCGCCGTTTCGGCCGAGGAGCGCTACGCGTTCGCCGCGCGCGACGAACATCGAGACGCCAGCCAGCGCTTCAGTTTCCGGCGCGCCGCGGGATCGGTAGATCTTCCGCAGGTTGACCGCCCGAAGGGCATCTCCCGTCATGAACGCGAGCCCACTTCGAGACGATACTTAACGAGGGGCGCGCTCAAGGCGCGAGCACGTCGACCGTTCCCGGGAACCTCGCGCAGAGGGGTCCAAATTCGGCCGAACCAGATTGATAGCTCATCGAGGGACGCCGGCGCGCAGAATCGAGGCGCCCACGAGTCGTGCTACAGATTTGAGTCGCGGACCCCACTGTGGGATCGGATTCGGTCGTCCTAACCGCAGCCGCAGCCCCCACCGTTCGCGGAGTTGCTTCCGCAAGAGGTGCAGCCTCCCGCTTTACCTGCGTCGTCGGGCTCAGGTAGCGACGGGTTGGAGATCTTGAATCCGGACTCATTGAGGTTCTCGACGTAGTCGATGACAGCGCCATTGACGAGTTGGACGCTCATCGGGTCCACGATGATGGAGAATCCGTCCACTTTGACGACCTCATCATCGGTGCGCGCTTTGGCGAAGGCCATGCCGAATTGAACGACCCCGCTCCCCCCGCCGCAGCACGAGCCACCGCCGCCACCGGCTTGGGCATACACGCGAACTCCAATCTCTGGCTTCTGCCCCGCGATCAGACGCCGGACCTGCTCTACGGCCGCGGGTCGGATTTCGACTTGCACCATCGGCAATCGCCTCGTCTTCAAAGAGGGGCCGCCCCCCCTTAAGCTCTCTGCCGCAGGGTCGGCGACAAATCGAGCCACCCAGACGGGCGGAGGCCTTGCTAACACCCCACACGATTGTGCAGATTAGCCTGCTAGGTTTCCCCGGGAGGAGGACCGGGGAAAGACTCGTCCTCCGGGGCAGACGGGCCGACGGGAGCTAGCACTTCGGCGTGTTCCCCTTCGCCGGTGAACGTCTCGGGGAGTTCAAGCGGCCGCAGGCCCCGGGCGTAGCTCAGGTCGGCGGCGTTGACGGCCGGAGACTCCTCCCGCCAACACAGCCGAGCGAAGGGGTCCGTGAGGCGACGTGGAATCCCAATGGAGCCGCCGATCAAACGGACATCTTGTCGGCTCAACTCCCCGATCAATGCCAGAATCAGAAGGTAGGCCGTGTAGCCGATCAGGACCCCGAGGAGGAGCTGGTAGTAGCGGTTCACCGGGAGATGTGAGTTGAACTGGGAAACCGCGAAAAAGCTCACGGCGGCGCTCACCACGATCGAGACTATCGACCGGAGACGGATTCGTACGGCCATCAATCGGTGCATGAAGTAGGTGTTGAGCACGAGAGCGACGATCGCGGACGCGAGTGTGGCGACGGAGGCGGCCACGACGCCGCTCATTCCCGGGTACAAGGTAATGGGCGGAAACAGAAGGAACGCGGTTCCGAACAGCGCCACGATCTGAGCCGCGGTCAGATACAGCTCCAGACGTTGTTGTCCGATCGAGTTGAGCGCCGTCCCGATTACTTGGCTCAACGCCAACGGAACGGAGGAGATCGCGAGAATCGCGAGGGGAGTCGCGGCCGAGTGGGCGTACGACGCGTTGGCGAGAATATTGAGGAAGTTCACGCGATAGACGACGAGCGCAACGACCCCGGGCACGATCACGATCGCCGTATATCGGAGCGCTTGCCAAGTTCCAGACCGGACGGTCTCGTACTCGGCTTGTTTGTGCTTGCCCGATAAGTATGGAAAGAGGGGCACGATGATGGCGGCCGGGATCGAGAGAGCGAGAATCCGGAAGGCGTTAGCCGCGAGGAAGATGTTGAGCTGTTGGGTGTTGAATTTCGCTGCTACCAGGAAGGGGATCGAGTTCGTCGCAAGGAACCCGAGCATTAGCCCGCCCATCAGGGGCCACGCGTAGCGAAACATCAGGCGGGCCTCGGACGACTTGAACCAGCTCGCGAGTCGAAGGGTCGTCGGAAGCGAGACTACGGCGGAAGCCGTGGCGCCGATCGCGTAGGCGATCGTTATCGACCAAATGGAAGGCGAGTAGATGGCCACGTAGACGAGGATCGGCGTCCGCACGCACGCCTCGACCAGGCTTGGGACCTGAGCGCGGAGCGAATTACCTTGCGCGACGAGGAGCTGATTGTAGACGGTGGATAACGACCAGAGCAACGGCATCGCGGCAAAAGCACCGACGATTTCGAGGTCCTGCGGCGTCGGCGCGAGCGTCGCGCCGAAAACCGATACAGGCGCCAACACGAAGATTGTGAGGCCTGCGAGCCCCACCATCAAGCTACGGAGGATGAGATAGGTCCCGGTACTTCCCCGAGGATCCTTCCCGCGCGCGACAAAAAAGACGAACGCGGATCCGATCCGCAGATCCGCGACGTTGTTGATCGACGAACCGATGAGGAGGTAAAGTTGGACCGTGCCGAGCAGCGTTTGGCCACTGTTGCCCGTTCCAACGTAGTGATACAACGCAACGGTCGCGATGAAGCCGATGAACTGAATGGCGAGGCTTGCCAAGAACACCCCGGCCGAGCTGAGTGTCAGTGAATGCCGCAGAATCGGAATGCCGGGGTTGGGGGGACTCCCATTGGAAGTAACTGGGGCGGAGCCACCCACGGATAACCTGCGTACTCAGAGAACGAGCGTCCCTTAATGCCGTTGGTGGGAGAGAAATCCCGCGGGCCGCAATGGCCCTCACTCAAATCAATCGACTGCTTTCGAGGTCGGCGGCAGATCACTGGCGACCGATTCATTCAGCTCGATCCAGATGCCGTCCGGATCCGAGAGGAAGACCAGTCGATCTCTTTCGCCCCGAAATGGGGCAATCCGGACCTTTGCGCCGAGTGATTCCAGTTTCCGTACCATCCCGTCGAGATCTCGGACTTCGAAGCCGAGGTGATCGAGCTCGTCTCCTTCGGCGTACGGAGGATTGTCAGGATAGAAATTCAACTCGAGCAAGACATGCGTCTCGGGATCCTCGAGCTCTTCCCAGATTCCGCCCGCCGCCATCCGACCGCGCGCTTTGAGCCGAAGTCCCAGCCCTTCGGTGTAAAATCGACGTGACCGTTCGAGGTCACGCACTCGAACGCCAGTATAGATCAACATGCGACATTCCTTCCGTGGTCGGCCCCCACTAGTTCGACCTCAATATAATGAGGAAGTTACTGAAATCACTGGGCCGATCCGCGCGGCGACTTTCATTTGAGGGTAAGCTCAAAGGCCGCGGCCACCCGTCGGACGAGTTCCTCCCTGGAGAGACCCTGGACGTCAATCCGCGTACCGGGGAGGGAGGGATCGGGCTGGCTGGACTGGAGCCAATCTAGGAATTTCTTCTCGCGGTTGGAGCCGATCCAAGATGGTTCTCGGTTAGAGTCACTTGAGAGCCGTTCCGCTATTTCGATAGGATCTCCGTCGAGCACGACGAACTCCGGCGCGGTCGTCTGTCCGAAGAGGTCTCTTCCTCCCCGATTAACGCGCAGGATCTCTTCCGGATTCTGGAAGTGCGCCTCGACCAGTACGCTCGATCCGTCCGGCAGCTCGTTTCCCGCGGCCCATCCAACGAATTAGGGCAGGAATCCCCGGATCTCGACCGCCGCTTCCCGGGATAGCATGCAATGGTAACGCCGATGAAGTCGTCCCCGTGAAGGACGGCCCACCTCGATCCTAGCTGAGCCTGGAGAAACTCCGATATCGTAGTCTTGCCGGTTCCCGGAACTCCGGTGATGATGAGGAGTCGAAGGGGGGGATCTCTCACCGCGGTATGGCGGCACGGGGTGACGACTATAACGGTCCTCTACGGTCCAACGCACGCCTAGGAGCACGAAAACGTTTGGCTAAATTCCCGAATCGGAACGGAGGGAAGCCTAGCAGCGAGTGGGCCGAGGGGAGGGGGCGGTGGGAGCACGGGGATTTGAACCCCGATATGCGGGTCTCTCCGCGCGCTCCAGTCAATCGTCACAGGAACGCGATGCGTTCCTCCGCAGACCCAATTCCCAGAACTCCATGACGGAGTCCTGACTGGAGCCCGCTGGTCTGCCAAGTTAGCCTATGCTCCCTCCAGGAACGCGCTCATACCACGGAGACTTAGCCTTTGTTGTGCGGACGCCGCCGCGGCAACGGCCCGCGAGGAGGAGGGGTTCCGCAAGCACAATGCTTATGTTAAAGCACGTTTGCATGGAATCCAATGGAGTTGAACCCACCACCCACGACCCCTCCTCGAGCCCGGACGGTCTCCGCCGCCGTCTTTGTCGTGGCGTTGCTCGTCGTTGCGGGCGCCGCCGTCACGGCGACGGCTCTCTACTACGAGCTCACGCCGTCAACCACCCCGGGCAATCTTGTCGTAACCGATGACCTCGGACGGACCGTTACGGTTCCAACGAATCCGACCCGAGTCGTCGTGCTTTCTCCGAGCATCATGGATTCGATGTATCGACTCGGCCTGCGAAGTCACGTCGTCGGAATCGATTGCTACGCCCCCAGTTTGGGTGGCCTGTCCGACGATTACTCGCCGGACCAGGTCGCTCTTTGGAATCTGAGTAGCTCGATGTGCGTCCAGATCGCCCCCACGTTCGACGCCGAGCAACTCCTGAACGATTCCCCTCAACTGGTCCTCGCCTCGACCATCGTTTCCGTGGCGGACGTGGAGACGATTAGCGTGAATTTTCACATTCCCGTCGTGATGCTGCAACCCCCCACCCTGAGCGGCATCCTCGTCGATGTGACCCTGCTGGGCGAGATCTTCAATATCCCTGCCAAAGCCAGCGCGCTAAACGTGCAACTGCAGATGGTCTTGGGCGAGGCGAATGGTCTGCAGCAGAATCTCACGAACAATGGGAGCGCATTTCCTACGGTTTTGGTGACGTACAGCGTGGACACCAACGGGTACTGGAGCTTTGGCCCGGGGACGTTTGGCCAATCTTTGATCGAACTTGCGAGCGCGAGTAGTATTTCGGGTAACGCGACGTTCCCGTATCCAGAGCTCTCTCCTGAGGTCGTACTCGCCAGCACGCCTACGTTCCTGATCTACGGCATCGGCTTCGGACTGAACTTGACCTACTACCAAGAGTTCGGCCCCGAATGGTCCCAGATTTCTGCGGTCCAAGACGGAAACGCTGTGGGCATCAACTCCAACTACCTGACCGAGCCCGATCCGACCATGATTCTGGACGGACTGCCGCAGTTAATCAGCATCTTACATCCAGGCAGCGCGGTATAGGCGGTGCGAGGCGCGAGGGCGTCGATGGGCGCCCCACCTGCGTCCACCTCCGTCCCGACGGGACTGGGCCGCCGCGCGTTTCTGCTGGCCGTCCTGACCGCCATCGCGACGGCGACCGTGTTGTTGTCCCCGCTCATCGGCAGTTATCCCATTCCGGCCTCGACCGTTCTCCGCATTCTTTTCCATCAACTCTCGGGGGGAGTGTTGTTCTCGAATCCATGCGTCGGCGCCACTTCTTCCGGATTGCGCTGTCAGGCGTTTCAGTCGATTGTCTGGGAGGAGCGAGTTCCCGAGATCCTTCTCGCTGTCGTAGCGGGAGGGGCTCTCGGGATATCGGGAGCCACGCTGCAAGGTGTGTTTCGTAACCCCTTGGCCGACCCGTACCTGCTGGGACTCTCAACGGGGGGCGCTCTGGGAGCGTCGTTGGTCTTTATCTTCAACGTGGGAGAACGCGAAGCGAACCTCGCGTTACCGCTCTTCGTTTTTGTAGGGTCGATGGCAACCGGACTCGCGATCCTCGCCGCCGCCCGAGGCCGCTACAGCTCGATCGAGACGCTCCTCCTCACCGGGGTGGCGTTGAATAGTTTCCTTTCGGCGATCCTCACCCTGCTGCTGCTCTACAATCCGACGGGAAGCCTTCAGGTCGATTTCTGGCTATTGGGGGGGCTGACCGTATCGTGGACGAACGATGCGCTCGCCTTTGGCGTCGTGTTGATCGGGGCGACGCTGATCGTCCTGTTCGGTCGACCCTTGAATCTGATGCAAATCGGAAACGACGTCGCTCAGAGTATGGGAGTGGATGCTCGGAAAGTTCGCCTGCAGCTGATCCTGCTGGCCTCCGTCGTTACCGCGATCGCGGTTGCCTTCACCGGAATCATCGGATTCGTCGGACTGGTCTCCCCCCACGTAGTGCGACGCGTGGCGGGCCGTGACTATCGAATCGTCTTGCCGGGCGCGATCGTCGTCGGAGCCACCTTTCTCGTGGTGGCCCGTGATCTTTCGTATGTAGTCTTGCCGCCCAGCGAGCTCCCGGTCGGAATCTTCACAGCGTTCGCGGGAGCGCCGTTCTTCCTCTATCTACTCTATCGCCGACGGCGGTCAACCACCATGGGGGACCTATGAGTTCCTCGAGAGCGCCCTCACCCGCGCTTCGACTCCATCACTTGTCGATCTCTTACGGAGCCCGCCCGGCGCTCCGCGACGTGGATCTGGTCGTACCCGCAGGAGAATTCGTAGCGCTTGCCGGGCCTAATGGATCCGGCAAGACCACCTTAATCCGCGCGGTACTGGGGCTTCTCCCCTCACCGCCTGGGGCCGTCGAGCTGTTCGGACGTCCCGCCGACTCCCTCACGGTTCGCGAACGTGCCCGGCGGGTGGCATGGGTACCGCAGGAAGAGACTCCTCGAGACGACGTACCGTTGCTCGACTACGTGCTGTATGGTCGGAACGCGCATTTGGGTTGGCTCGATGGTGAGTCGGAATCGGACCGCCGGCACGCCCTCAATATCCTCGATCAGATGGGATTGGGCGACCGGGCCAACGATGGAGTCCTCTCGATCAGTGGCGGAGAGCGGCAGCGCGCCATCCTCGCTCGCGCGATCGCCCAAGAGGCACCCCTTCTCCTGCTCGACGAGCCTACTTCCCACTTGGACATCGGCCATCAGCTCGACCTTCTCGCCCGCGTGCGGAGTCTCGTCGAGGAGCGCCAAGTGGCGGTGATCGCGGCGATGCACGACCTCAATCTCGCCGCACGATTCGCTGACCGAATCGTGGTTCTCTCCCGGGGGCGCAAGTATCAGGAAGGGGCGCCTCGGGACGTCCTCTCCGAGGAGCTCTTGGCGCGGGTCTGGGGGGTATCGGCAGATCTCCGTCAGGACCCGCGTACCGGCGTCCCATATCTGTTACCGCATCATGTCCTCGTGCCGGCTAGCCCCGCGTTGACCAACATCGGGGGAAAGTCCATTCACGTCGTTGCGGGAGGCGGGGCGGGAGGAGCCTATCTCCGGTCGCTCGCCGATGAGGGCTTTCGCCTCACCGTTGGAGCCATCAATTTGCTCGATTCGGATTCCGAAACGGCGGAGCTCCTCGGGATTCCCTCGGCCGTGGAGATCCCCTTCGCACCGCTCGGACCGGAGGTACGTGACCGCAACCGGGAGTTTTTGGATGCGGCGCGCGCCATCGTCGTTACACCGTTTGCCGTCGGACCCTCGAATCTTTGTAATCTTGAAGATCTGCTGCCCTACCGCTCTCGAGTGCCGATTCTACTCGTCGCGAAACCCGCACTCGCCAGCCGGGACTTCACGCAGGGGCGTGCCCAAGAACTGTGGAACAAACTTTTGGAAGCTGGAGCCATCGAAGTTTCAGATCCCCCGTCCGTCGTCCGGTCGATCCGAGCGCTATCGAACGAGAGCCCTTCAACCCCCGCGCTTTCCCCTACGCCGACGTCGAGCGACGCGAGGTAACGGTAGGACTTCGAGCGGCGGCGGATTCGTCTCAGCGAACGACGCCAACAATCGCGGGAGCTCGCTTTCGAGTACAAAGACGGTGCTCGGGACCCCGATTTGTGAGGCCTCACGACTGCCCTCGGCCACCGCAAAACGTACAATCGCACGATCCGTGACCGATCGAAGGGCGTGGTAGGCTTCCAGCCCCAGCGCTCCCACGAGTCCCACTCGATTTCGGTCCAGTTCCGTGTGAAGCCGGTCCGCGAGGGCCGGATCTTCGAGGTCGATCTCGGAGAGAGTGCGCACGGAGACCGTAGCGGGCAGCAGCGGCACGATGCCCTCTAGTCCCGATATCGTGACAAGCGACCCACGACGCCCGCCCTTCGAAACACGCCCACGGGAGGCTCCTCCGCTTCCGGCGACCGCAGACAGCAGGCCGTCCTTCAATTCGATGGAAACGGCATCTCCCTCCGTCAGATCCGCCAGCGCGATCGCACGGCACGATCGAACCACTTGCAGCCGATTCAGGCGCTCCCGCACATCCTCCCCCAAACCTCCGAGCGATTCGTGTAGCCACGCCACGCCGCGCACCGAGGGGCGATATCGGTCATCGCGGTGTTCGACGTACCCGCGACGAGTGAGCTGACGATAGATGTGCGACACGGCTTGGACGGTCAAACCGAGTCGTTGGGCGATCGGTTTGAGCTGCGCCGGCTCGAGGGTGGCACACTCGTAGAGGAACAGCAGTTCGGTGACGGTCCCGCTCCTGCGCAGCGCGGCGAGTGAATCCCCAGGAACCGCGTGGGTGTCGGTCGACATGCGCACGGAGAACGGCCCCGGTGGATAAATCTCTCTTGACTGCGGAAGCAAATGCCCTTTACGCGGGGCGCGCCTTGGCGGTGCGTCGAAGAAGTCCGCTCTCCTCCGCCTCCCGCGTGAGTTGTCGAATGCGGTCGCGGATGCGAGCCGCTTCCTCGAAATCGAGTTGCTCGGCAGCCAAGCGCATCTCTTCCTCTAAGTTGGCCAGCAGGAGTGGAAGTCGGTCCTTCCACTTCTTTCCAAGGCCCTCGACCGAAAGCGACCCGCTCGGGGCCTCCTCCTCGGGAGCCAAGATCGAACGTACGTCCTTGCGTATCGATTCAGGGACGATGTCGTGGGCTTGATTGAACTCGACCTGGGTAATGCGCCTACGCCGCATTTCGGCGATGGCACGCTCCATCGATCCGGTTGTGCGGTTGGCATAGAGGATCACCTTTCCCAGCACATTGCGCGAGGCGCGACCTGAGGTCTGGATTAACGATGTCTCGCTACGCAAATACCCCTCTTTGTCTGCGTCGAGGATGGCCACCAGGCTCACTTCGGGAAGATCGAGCCCTTCGCGCAACAGATTGATCCCGACCAAGATATCGAACCGCCCGAGCCGCAAGTCGCGAAGGATCTCGATTCGCTTCAACGTCTCCACATCGGAATGCAGATACCGGACCCGCAACCCCTGGTTCGTGAGATAGTTCGTGAGATCCTCCGCCGTTGCTTTGGTCAGGGTCGTGACCAGCGCGCGATCGCCTCGTGCGGTCACCTGCTTCAATTCGACGATCAGGTCCGCGATATGGCCCTTGATAGGTCGTACTTCGACCTCGGGATCGACGAGCCCCGTGGGTCGAATGATCTGTTCGACTAGCTCGGGCGACAGTTTTCGTTCAAACGGTCCTGGGGTCGCCGATACGAAGACGATCTGCTGGACGCGCGTGAGGAACTCGGGAAACTTTAGGGGCCGATTATCTCGGCACGAAGGAAGACGCCAACCGAAGTCGACGAGATTATCCTTGCGACTCCGGTCGCCCTTGTACATCCCCTGGAGCTGCGGGATGGTCACGTGCGATTCGTCGATGAAGGTCAACATGTCCTTGGGGAAGAAGTCGAGGAGCGTGTACGGAGGCTCGCCGGACTTCCGACCGGCGAAGTAACGAGAGTAGTTCTCGATCCCCGAGCAGTATCCCGTCTCACGGATCATTTCGAGGTCGTAGTTCGTCCGACCCCGGAGCCGCTGGGCCTCCACGATCTGCTCGGCGCGCTGCAATTCCGCGACGCGCGTATCTCGCTCGCGCTCGATCTCGGCGAGGATGCCGCGCAGTCGCTCATCGACGGTCAGAAAGTGGGTCGCGGGAAAGATCGACAGTTCGCGCAGCGGGCGGATCTCGTCTTGCGTGATCGGATCGATCTCGAAGAGTTCGGAGACTTGGGTCCCTTCGAGGACGATGCGGAACAGGTTCTCCCCGGCGCCCATGACATCAATCGTTCCTCCCCGCACGCGAAATCGCCCGCGCTTCAGTTCGAGATCGTTCCGAACATACTTCATCCGAACCAGCTGCTCGAGCAGCTCGCGCCGGTCACGGGTTTCGCCTTGGCTGAGGAAGATTACGGAGGCGCGGTAATCTTCGGGAGACCCCAGTCCGTAGATGCAACTCACCGAGGCGACGATGAGCACGTCCCGTCGAGTGAGGAGGGCCTGGGTCGCGCGATGTCGGAGTCGGTCGATCTCTTCATTGATCGAAGCATCCTTTTCGATGTACAGGTCGATCTGCGGAACGTACGCCTCGGGCTGATAGTAGTCGTAGTAGCTTACGAAATATTCGACGGCATTGGACGGGAACAGCCCCCGAAACTCACTCACTAACTGAGCCGCGAGCGTCTTGTTCGGGGAGATCACCAGCGTGGGTCGCTGGAGCTGCGCGACCGCGTGGGCCATAGTGAACGTCTTTCCCGATCCAGTCACGCCGAGCAGCGTGACGTAGTTCTCCCCGGTCCCGACCCGTCGGACGAGCTCCTCAATCGCCTTCGGCTGATCGCCTTGAGGCTGCAGCTCCGTCTCTAAGCGGAATCGCCCGGGAAGCTCCGGGGATGGCACGGCCTCAGGAGTTCGGTTCTTCGGCATGTGCTTCGCTCAGGAACCGGGTCGCGGCGCGTAGCCGTGACGATCGATCAGGACTTCCGCAAACCCCTCCGATCGGATCGCGGACGTAACTTGCGTCGCCAGTGGCTCTTCGAGCAAACGGGCGACCTCGTCCGGGTCGACCTCGATTCGAGCGGTCCGCGCCTCCACCCGAACCCGGACACGGCGGAAACCCCGCGCGAGCACATGGTCCTCGGCTCGCTCAATCCTGCGCAAGAGGTCCGTCGTGATAGGAATACCGTGACGAACCCTTGAAGCCAGGCAAGCGTCCGACGGCTGATCCCAGTTTGGAAGTTGACGGACCTGAGCTAGCCGACGAACTTCGGACTTGTGCCACCCGGCCCATAACAACGGATGGTCAAATCCAGCCTCTTGCATCGCTCGCAGACCTGGGCGATCGTCTCCTAGGTCGTCCAGATGCACGCCGTCTAGGAACTGTCGGACTCCACGGCTCACCCCGAATCTGAGAAGCGCCGCAGTTTCGGTGGTGCGACAGAAGTAACATCGATTCGCGGTATTCTCGCGATAGGCGTCGTTGCCCATGGGATCTGCGTCTACGATCTCGTGGGGGATGCCAATGGCTTGCGCCACTCGGGAGGCGCGCTGACGCTCTTGCTCGCTAACGGCCGGACCCACGAGCGTGACTGCGATGACGTCCGCTCCGAGCGCCTCATACGCTAAGGACGCTACGAGGGAAGAATCGACTCCCCCGGAAAGCGCCACCAGCGCGCGGCCTCCGTCTCTCAGACGTCGCACGACCTCTCGGACTTCACGCCCTCGAGCAGAGAACGCATCGGAGGAAGCGACGTTCGACACGAGGCTCCCGGCAGCCGGCGAGCACGGAAAACCGTTTGCCATCCGCTCCGCCGGCCGGCCACAACTTCCATAGACGACGCCCGATTCAGGGCGGTCATGCAAACCGTGCACGATGGCTCTCGTTGGATGCTCCGCGTGGATGACGGCCAGGACCTCTTCGAAGCGTTGCGCAAGCTCGCGACGGCGGAAAGCCTCCGAGCCGCCGTGGTGATCTCGGGTATTGGGATGCTGAAACACGCGACCGTGGGGTATTGGAACGGAAGCGAGTACGTGCCCGAAGAACTCCGCGAGCCGCACGAAATGATCTCTTTGCACGGTAGCATTGCCGAGAACGAGGGGGAGCCTTCGATCCACCTGCACGTGGGGCTGGTCGGCCCCGACCATCGATGTGTCGGCGGGCACTTGCTCCAGGGAACGATCGGGGTTCTCGGCGAGATCTATCTCGAGACGTTTGCAGGGCGCGTCTTCGCACGCCCGTTGAACGAAAGTATCGGATTGAGAATGCTCGATCTCGACCCGGGAACATCGGCGTAGCCAAGTTCGACGGCGTCTGCTTGCGCTATCGTTATCGGATGCGGACATTCCCCTCCCGTCCCCCCTTGCAATGTCCGCGGACGCACCGGCTTCGAGCGATCGACTTGATCGACGCGTCTTGGACGCAGCACGAAAGTTGGGGATCACCGAATTTACCGAAATTCAGCGTCTCGCCTTCCCGCTCTTGCACACCGCGGCCGACGCGCTCCTGATCTCTCCCACGGGCTCCGGAAAGACGGAAGCGGCCCTCTTGCCACTTCTCTCTCGGCAGCTCAAAGATCCCTCCCCGGGAGTGAGCTTGCTCTACGTGACTCCCTCGCGCGCGCTGAACCGAGATCTCGAACAACGCCTCGTGCAGTTGGTGCGCGAGATTGGACTCACCGCAGCGGTCCGTCACGGGGATACGTCAGCCGCCCAGCGATTGGCTCAGGCACGCCGACCCCCCGACTTGCTTCTGACGACTCCAGAGACGCTCCAGTTGCTCTTGGTCGGCGCACGCTTACGAGAGTCGCTGCTCAACCTACGAGCCGTTATCATCGACGAGGTGCACGAGTTGGCCCCATCGGACCGGGGTGCCCAGCTGGCACTCACCCTTGAACGACTGGATGCGTGGGTCGGACGTCCGGTGCGCCGAGTAGGACTCTCGGCTACTGTGGGAAACCCCGAGGCGGTTGCGCACTTCCTCAGTCCGCTACCTCGTCGTATCGAGATTCGTATCGTGAGTCAGCCGCGCACCATCGAGCTGCTCGCCACGCTGCCCGAAGCCGGTGCCCCCGCGCTCGGCCCCGGACTCATCACCGAACTCAAGGCGGAGCCGATTCTCTTGGCGGGCCTCCAACAACTCGAAAAGGAGATTCGGGCCCATACCACGACGCTCCTCTTCGTCAATACACGCCCCACGGCCGAGGGGTTGGCCGCGCGCCTCATCCGGATGGCGCCCGATCTCGCGATCGCCGTCCATCACGGATCGCTCTCCCGGGAAGTCCGCGAAGAAGCGGAGCGGGCCTTCCGTGCCGGCGAATTACGCGCCCTCGTGGCGACCTCCTCGCTGGAGCTTGGCATCGACATCGGAGGCGTCGACCACGTGGTGCAATTTGGTTCGCCGCATCAGGTGGGCCGACTCGTCCAGCGCATCGGTCGCTCCGGGCATCGACTCGATCGAACGATTCACGGGACGGTCCTGGCGCTCGATGAAGAGGACCTCGAAGAGTCGGCAGTGCTCGCCCGCCGCGCGCGGGCGGGCGAGCTCGAACCCATCCGGTGGCGCACCCGCAATCGGCTCGCGATTGCCCAACAGATCCTCGCGGCCCTACGCGCGGGAGGAGCCCAGGATCCTGCGCTCCTCTCCCAAACGTTGCGGCACGCCGCGGTCGCGTCGGAACTAACGGATGACGAATGGTCCGATCTTCTTCACTATCTAGAACGTCTCGGACTAGCCCGGGAGGATTTACCGAACCGTATCCGCCCCGGTCGGGGGACACTCGACCGTTTCTACGCCACGCTTTCCCTCATTCCGGATGAGCGAACCTATCGGCTCCGGGATATCGCTACGCGTCGGCTGATCGGCACGCTCGACGAGCGGTTCGTACTGACGCAGATTCTGGCCCAGCCACAAGAGATCTTTCTCTTGCATGGCCGCACGTGGCGGGTCGTCGAATACCGCGACCAGGAATTGTTGGTTGAAACGGTGTCCGAGATCGGACAGGAGCCGCGATGGGCGGGCGAAGACCTCCCCGTGCCATTCGATGTCGCGCAGGAAATCGGACGCTTGCGGCGCGAAGGCGACTACGACCGGTACCCCGTGCCCGATTTCGGACGCGCCCGACTGGCGGCGTGGCGGGAGGAGGGGAAAGCCTCGGGACCCATACCCGACGACCGGACGATTACGATCACCACCCAGGGCCGTGTCGTCGTCTATGGCGCGTGCTTCGGCACGCGAACGAATGAGACTCTCGCGTTGGGAGCGGCGGGGGTTCTCACGGAGCGACTCGGCGGACGTGTCGAGGTGCTCGCCGTAGAGCCGACTTGGTTTGTCCTCGAACTTCCGATCGCGGTCGACCCCGCGACCCTGCGCGATGCGCTGGGAATTGACCCGCAGATCCTCGAGGGGCTGATGGACCGTCTCGTTCCTACTGGGCTCGACTACCGGTGGGTGTTCCTCTCGGTCGCCCGGAAGCTCGGGGTAGTCCCCTCCACCGCGGACCCGCGTGACCTCCGCGTGCTCGAGCCTCTTCTGCAGGAGGCTCAGATGACCCCCCTTGGGCTCGAAGCGCTAGAAAAGACCCTGCACGACCGCTACGATATCGACCACACCCGTCAGGTCCTCGAAGCGATTCGAGACGGAACCATCGGAATCACCCCGTCCGCCGGCTCGTCCTGGACCGACCATCCGATTGGACGACTCAAGTGGCGCGTTGTGCTCGACATTCCGCCTCCTACGCTCTTACGGACGGTTCAGCAACGGATTGCGAAAGAGCCTCTGACGCTAGTCTGCCTACGGTGTGGGTTTGTTCGGACTACCACCGCCGAGCAGTATCGAAAGGAGGGTGGAAGTCGCTGCCTACTCTGCCACGGGTCCCTTTCCGCCGTCCTGTCGCCCCGTCGAACGGAGGAGATCGATCGATTGTCCCGCTACGCGAAACGGAAGTGGAAGGCGAAGGAACGCCCGAAGAGCCGACGAGCGCCCCGCGACCTTCCGCCCGGGATGGAGAACTTGGTGCGGGCCGCGTATACGTCGGCGGAGCTGCTCGCCAATTACGGCGAGCGCGCGTTGTATTGCTTGGCCGCTCGGGGCGTGGGACCGGATACCGCTCGACGTTTGCTCATGCGGCTCTATCGGAATGACGACGATCTGCTCACGGAGATCCTACGAGCGGAGCGAAGCTACGCACGGACTCGCGCGTTCTGGGAGTGACGCGTCGGACGCAGATCTCGAGCGATCTCTTCGACCATCGCACGTGGGGCTGTAGTACGGAACGCACCGAGCCGGACTTGAGTTCGCGCCACCAGAAAGCCTCGGGCCCGGAGGGCGGAGGCGAGCGATTCGACTGGAGGCGGTTCGACGAGTTCCAGTTGATGTGCCAATTCGTTCGACTCGTAGAAGAAGGGACGGTCGGCGACGGTCTCGTCGCGCCAGGTATCGATCCAGCGCTGCACCTCCAGGGGATCCGCTGGTTCCTCGGGGGGAACTAGCGCTGCGACAATGCGACCATTCAGCAAAGGTCCGACCCAAAAAGGCCCCCACGGACCCGGACCGGGTAGGCGAGGACCTTCCCACCCCCGGGGATCGATCGTTGTTACCGGGTCAGGGACGTCGAGCTGGTCGTTGGTGATTTGGACGTAGGCACGAACGTGGTGGTCGTGAACGTAGGCCAGCCAGGGAATGATACGTCGCCCCTTCTCCCGCGCCAGACGGGCCATCGTGGAAAGGAGAATTCGTAGCCCGGCTTCGGGCGCTAGCCGGCCGCGGATCGGCCGAGAACCATACTTACGCTCGGCCGCACCCGGTTCAACGCCCGCGAGCACCATCATGTCCGTAGCGGTCACTCCGAGCACCCCTCCTTCCTTCACCGCGGCCATCGAGGTCGCGAGGAACGGAAGCGGCGAGCCGTACGGGTCGAGGTCGACGTAGTCGAAGGGTGCGCCGACCGGGACTTGCCGCGCATCGCGGCAATCGGCCTTTGCGCCTTCTTCCACGTAGCGTGCGACATTCTCCTGGAGTACACCAAACGCCACATCATTTTGCTCGGTCGACAACATGGAATTGAATCGCCCAGATTCGTGGAGCAACCGCAATCCGCGAACTCCGGTGGCGGCGAGCATTTCCCACCCGCGCTTTGGCTCGGGGTCGACTCGATTCCAGGCCCGTGCGAATGCGATCCCCAGGTCGCGGTCGAGCGCCATCGCCGGGTTGTAGAAGAGGGCCGCGCGCTTGGCCGGGCCCCGCTCGCCTACTGATGGGGGGAGAGACAGCCGTGTCCCGCCTTCGCGGGACTCGCGAGTTAGTGCGATCGACCCGTCAGGAGGTGAACGATCTTGAACGCGAGGAGGTTCTTGTTCACGGGGGTCACTTCGAGCAGGCGTAGTTCGTCCCTCCTCCGAATATCCTGTAGGAGAGGGTTCCGGGACTTCTTATGGAGGGTCATCACGATCGACTTGTTCGTGTCAAGGGTATCGACCACGCTTTGCGTGAAGAGCTGACTCTCGACCTCCATTTTGCCGACCTCATCGATCACGATCACGTCCGCCTGCTCCCGAGCTTCCGAAAGCGCCCGCGTGCCCAGCCCTTCCAGTGCCTCCAAGTTGACCCCGTACCGACCGGAGCGCACCCGTGACTTCATTCCCTCGTGCGCGAACACTTCGTGTTCCTTGGTGAGCCAATTGATGATCTGGAACCCGGACCGCCGTTGCTTTTCGATGATGGGTTCCGTCACCATACCTCCCACCGTGATCCCCTCCTGTTCGAGCAGCTGAATGATCCGCAGCAGGGTCTGCGTCTTGCCCGAGCCCGGGAGTCCCGTAATGCCAATCTTGACCGGTGCAGCGAGACGACGAGGCACAGCGAATAAACTCCGTTAACGTTCTCTGCAAGGGGCCGATGAAATAAGAAGACCACCCCCGCTGAACTGTGACACACGAAGTCTATGAGCCCTAAGATACCTCGAGAGGCCCTCTCCGATCCGGTATATCCACCGCGAGAGGACACGGCTCTCCTACTCCCTTTCGCGCAAGCGTCGGTCCGTGGTCGCCTCCTCGAAATCGGGTGTGGGAACGGAACGCTTTCCCTCGCGGCCGCGCGACGCGGGACGCGGGTGGTTGCGACCGACCTAAATCCCTTCGCGCTGAGGCGTTTACGTAAAGTCGCGGTCTCCGAGCGGCTTCCGCTCGACCCCGTCCGCACGGATTTGGCGACTGGGTTAGGTCGATTCGAACGAATCCTCGCGAACCCTCCGTACCTTCCTACGAGTCCGGGCGCCCGAGATCCGGACCGCTGGCACAATTTGGCGATCGATGGGGGAGTGGACGGCTGCGCTGTAACCGCGAGGATGCTCGACGCGCTGCCGGACCACTTGACGAAATCGGGAGCCGCGTACGTGCTCGTCTCGTCGCTACAGTCCGCCACCCGGCTGCGCGGGCTCCGCGAGGAGTGGGCGGCATTTGGCGGCCGGCAGCGGGTGGTAGTCCAGCGCGCGCTCGAAGGGGAAAGGCTCGAGGTTTGGATGCTCGAGCTCGGGACTGTGCGAGCGGATCGACCCTAGAGGTGCTGCTCCGCGTATTGGAGTATCGCTTCGAAGAATCGTTGCCCGTCCGCGAAACCCTCGGCGGATCCGGACCGAGTCCAATCGGGCGTCTGGTCTCGAAAGAAACCGCGTTCGGGGTGGGGCATCAATCCAAAGACGTTCCCTTCGGGATTGGTGAGGCCGGCGATATTTCCCTCAGACCCGTTCGGGTTCCACGGATACGTGGCCCACGACCCGTCGGGCGCTACCCAACGGAAGAGGATTTGACCGCCTTCTTCGAGCGCCCGTCGTTGCGCATCCCCCCCGGCGAGCACTAGCTTGCCTTCGGCGTGCCCTGAGGGAAATAAGTACCGCTCCCCGGCGGGCCGGCCCCAGAGCGGAGGAAAGATGCCGCCATCCCACGCCACGAAGGTCGGTCGACACTCATAGCGCCCAGAGTTATTGGTAAGCAAGGCGGCCTCGGGCGGGCCGAGTTGCCCTCCCCGGCGGCCGGGAAGCAGGCCGAGCTCGGTCACAACTTGAAATCCGTTGCAAATACCGCCAACGAGCCGGCCGTCTCGTACGAATTCCTCGAGCTCCGGACCAACGGCGGCGCGAACGCGTGCCGCGAAGATAGCTCCAGCACGAACGTAATCGCCGGCGGAAAAACCCCCGGGGAATAGGAGAATCTGATAGTCGGAGAGGCGCCGCCGTTCGCCAGGTTCGACCTGATCGCCTTGGAGCTGTTTGAGGTGAACTATTTCGGGCTGCGCTCCGAGCTGACGTAACGCGACGTGAAGCTCCTCATCACAGTTGGTGCCTTCGATCGACAAGAGTGCGATCTTGAGGTCCCGCCGGGCCACGACCCGCTCATCGAACGTCTCGCTAAATCCTTTGGCCCCTTAGACTCCCCCAGTTTACGTCAGTAAAACTTGCGAATCGTCCATCGTCACCAGAGCGGTCGTCTCGGCTCGTCGAACGTCACTCTAACAATCGTCTCGACCCGACGAACGTTTCCCGAGTGGTCCGACGAATGGCGGGGCGTGGCCCCGTCCCTCGCGTTCGAGCTCGCCGAGGTCAAGATACCAGTGGACTCGAGTAACTTCCTTGGAACGTCACGGTATCATGCGTAACGGTGGTCCCTACAAAATAGACCATCGGATCCCCCGCCTGAAAATCGCAAACCCCTGAAGATGCGTTGACGGAGCAGACGGGGCCAATAGCAATGTCAACGCCTCCGATATAGACTTGGAAGAGGACCACGGCCCCCGTTTCGCTCGTGAAGCTTACAGTGACGGATGCGCCTTGAGAGACGCCGACATTCGTTCCACCCTCGCACCCATTATCGCACGGAATTCCGCCAGACGGCATCGAAAAGCTGCCTGAAAATGAATGAGGAAATGGAACCAGGGTTATCAGAACAATTAGACCCGCCACGATGGCGGCCCCGATTGCCGCTTCAATAGCGAACTTACTCCGACGCGATAGTTTACGTTTGGGCAAGTCGGCTTTCAACATCGCTACTGGAGAAACCGACTCGTCGCTAGATGAAGATTAGCGGCCGTCACGCGCGACCCCCTGGCCCTCACCCTTCCCGCCCCGACTCGCAGGGGCTCTGAATAGAAGGACCGCTTCCGAGCAATCCTCAATTCGCTAGTCACCGATGTACTCGATCCACTCCTTCGATCAGATAGGCTGCGCCGAGACCCACGACGTCGAACGGTTCGTTCGGTAATGGGGCCCGAGGGCGTGTCGGATCAACTGGCCTTTGTTCGTGTACTGTTTGCCGCAAAGCGCGCACGAGAAACTTTCCGGACCCCCCGGGACGCCGGGTGCGCCAGGCGCGCCCGCACCATCGAGGCGATACTGTTTCTCGGCGTGATTCGTTAGCTCTTCGACCGAGCGGAGCGTCGCTCCGCTGTAGGGACTGTCTGCTGCCATGTTCCTTTCTTCTTCTCCATTGCTGATCACCGGTAACTTACGAGCGACTCATGAAGCTTTGCCCAACGTAGAAGTTGAACCCTTTCCCGGAAGAACTCACGGGGTAGGTCGCCCCTCCAGCTCGGAGGGGGCCGACTGCCGGTTTTCCCGTGAGATCGGGATTCGTACCTCTTCCTCCGGTAGCGAGGTGCGCGAGTAATAGTCGAAAACGAGCGCGGCTACGTAGGCGCTCGCATAGTAGCTCAGCCAAGCGAGCAGGAACGCCTCGGGGAGCGTCGGTACATGCTTTGCAAAGAGTCCCCAGCGGTAGGCCGAATAGAGAATCAGACCGACCAATCCGGTGAATATGGTAGTCTCGATCCGCGTCGCCCCTACGGCGGCTCGGAACGCAGCCGCGCGACCCGGCGCCCGTTGGTGGGTCTTCGGGGTTCGTACGAAGGGGATCCGAGCTCCCAGCCAACCCCGTAAGGAAGCACGAAGATCGTTGAGCTTGATCGCATACCAGAACGACATGACGCCCAGCGCTTCACGGAAGCTCACGGGCGTTGACGATCGCAATGCGAGGCGGAGCTTGAAAATCCCGTCAAACATCAGCAACAACGGCGCCGAGGCTAAGATCAGAACGGCCGGCAATGAGTCGATCGCAAGCGTGACACCGAACCAAGAAGCAATGACCAGCGCAGCCAGCGTCGCCGTCGCCGTCAGCAGAAAGATCCCATCGACCCAGAAGATCCCACTCATCCGGAAGTCGATCCGTTGACGCTGCGTCATCTTGTGCGAGACCATGTTCCCTCGGTTCATGCGGAGCATCTGCATCCCTCCGAAGGCCCAGCGGCGATGCTGCGAGCGAACCGCGCTCATCTCTGCGGGAGCGAGCCCCATCCCGAGTGTCTCTTGGAGATACACGCCGCGCCATCCCGCCGCGAGCAGTCGCATCGACAGCTCCGCATCTTCAGTCACGCAGTCCTCAGACCATCCGCCGACGCTCGTCAGCGCCCGTAGCCGAAGAACTCCCATCGTGCCGCAGAAAATGAGCGATTGCGCCCGTGCTCGAACGGGTTGTACGACTCGGTAGAAAAAGGCGTCCGCAAGTGCGTACCAACGCGCGAGCGTCCCGGGTTGGGCATTGCGATACGCCTGCGGGGTTTGGACGAATCCCACGCCGGATTCGACAAAAGGAGCGATGGCCACGCGCAGGAATTGGGGCTCTACGATGTAATCGGAGTCCACGACAGCAATGAGCTCCACATTCGGGGGAAGCTGCCGCGTTGCATCGTTCAGCGCGCCACCCTTGAATCCTCGGCGATCGACCCGGTGGAGGTAGGGTACTCCGCGCGCCTGACAGAAGGTCTTCAGCTCCTTCACGACCGCGGGATCAGTCGAATCATCCGCGAGCTGTACCACCAGTCTGTCCTCGGGGTAATCCAGCGCCAAAATTGAATCGAGGCACGCCTTGACTATTGTAGTAGGCTCGTTGTAAGAGGCGACTTGAACGGCGACCACCGGCGGAGGTCCGTTGAACGTCGCTGCTCCGTCGATGCCGGAGCCCGGCTCGCCGCGGGGCCGGCCAGTGATGAATTCGAGGGTGTAGAACTGATACACGAGGAACAGGAACATACCAAATATCTCGACCCCCAACAACCAGACGCCGAGCGCCTGAGCAAAGCCGCCGCTGCTACCCTCGATGAGAAGGGCCGAAAAGACGAACAAGCCCAGCGCTAGCAGATCGAGTCCCATCCACGTCATTACCCCAGAAAATTTCCACCGGGAAGACGTGCTCATCCAGCCGGCAAATCCTCCGATCGCGGCGGCAATTCCCAGCGCGATGGCGTTCACGACTCCGAAACGGGAATCGGTTAACGCGGCGTGCAATCCTCGGGCGGCAATTGCCGGGAATCTGAGAATCAGCCAGCGAAGACCCAACTCGGCCGCGCCTACGGCGCGCACCGGGTCGTTGTACAGCACTCGGCCGGTGAACAGTAGTCCCGCCACGATGAAGCTCGCCAGGTCCCGCCACGGAGTTTCGACGAATAGAGTCCAGATTGCCGGCAGGCTCGCCCCCTTATCGAGAACAAACGCGGCGGTGATCATCGCAGCGATCGCGATCGCTGCCCCGCCGAGCACGCGCAAGAAGCCCGACGTATACTGACTTCGAATCCATGCCGGTCGATTGGGAGCTACCTTAGGAAGAAACAACCAGCCTGCGAGGAACAGAAAGAGACCCGCGACACAGAAGGTGATGGCGACGGTAATTGTGAGCCAGGAGCTCCACGAAAGGGTCGAGGATCCACTGGCCGCGGCGAGGAGGAGGGGACCCAAACTTCCCTGTTCCATACCACGGTTCCTCTTCTCGACCTTTCGATACGTCGATTCTGCCTCAGCTGCGCCGCCCGGATACTCCTGGTGGCCTCTGGTGCCACCGTAGGTCGAGCGATTTGAGCCGAACACGGGATATGAATTTTCGTCCAAACAGGGAGGCCGCGAATCGGACAAGGGGCGGAGTAGCTAATCGAAACCGAGAAGCTCGATCGTTTCGAATGGCCGACCGTTACGCTCGTCCGAGCAGAGTAGGCTGCATTTCGATCGAGCACACCTGAGGTGCACTTCACGGCCGCTTCCGAGAGCATCTCTTCCCGATCACGGTGTGAAACGGATGGTCCACAGAGGCGGTCCGGCCGAACCTTCTCCGCAAAGGGGTGATGGGAATCGAGGAGCGAGGGGGCTTAATTGCACGAAGTGATACTGGCGTAACAGTCCCTCGGGGACCAGCACGATGCCATGAAACCGCTAGGCAACGACGATGTTTTGATTTACGTCAAATCGGAGAGCTTCATTCGTTGGGTCCTCCCTCCGGATGCGCAGGATGAAGGACTCCGAGCATTTCGAGGTTCGGGCTACTATACCTGCCCGGTCATCGGAAATTGGGGGGGTCATAGCGCGGGAATCGACCACAATGCCGGCTACTTCGGTAACAGGCCCGTGAGAGACAAGGAAATCCCCGAGGAGGAAGCGGCCGCGATTGACCGGGCATGGGTCGCCCTTCGTGCAAGGGGCAAAACGATCCACATCATCGACGTGGGGAAGGAGTCCCCGCTCCGGCGGGTGATCGAGGAGCACCGCCACCACCTCCGTAGCTTTCCGGTCCTCGTCCGGCACGACGGCCGGCGCCTAGAAGGTTGTCCGAATTTTAGCAAGGAGAGTCTCGAAAAATTTCTCTCGGACTAGTCGCCAGTACCCGCTATGGGTACGTTGGAATTGACGAGGGCCGAATGGAGCGCCTAACGACCGACACCCTACGAGTCACGGTCTGAGTTTTGGAAACCCTGGACTGGTCACCAGTCGATCGTCGCCGTGCGGCTCCAATCGGCCACAATCTGCGCGCCTTTGGAGGTAAGCGTCATCTCTTCGATCGGATCGGTAGCGGTAATCAAATTCTGGTCGGTGGCCCAACGGTAGGTATCCCGCAACTGAGGCGGTATCTCCGCGGGCGTTCCGAAGGCGAATAGTTGCATCAATCGCACCGCGGGATCTGGGGAGCGGGAGAGGGCGGCATGCGAATGTTGGGCTCCGAGCTCGCGTAGAACTTTCGGAGCCATTTCAGGAGGAACTTTCCGTAGGTCATAGGGACAAAGGAACCGGGATTTCGATCGCGGCTGTTCCTGGAACCAGGATTCGTACTCCACGTGGTCAGCGATGTTCTCCGGAGACCAATACGCGCTAATCGTTTCGCCACACGCCGAGACGCCCTCGGGGTGCGCTCGAATGAACTCTTTCACTTCTGACACGGGGCGGAGTTTTCCCTCGACCGGCTCGACCTGCTCGTGACGCAATATCGCGACGCATCCTACTTGGTCGGGTGCTTGGGTGGAAAGGCGATCAGAGTAGTAATCAGCCGTATCCGCATCCGTCACCCAGTACATCGCGGCCATGCCGGGAAGGTTCCCCGCCAAGAAACTCGCGGCATGCGCCGACGCCTCTTCTCGGCTCGCGTGAAAACTAATGCAGTGCGAGCCCAGTGGCAGCTCGACGAGATCGCTCACGATCTCTGGCATGGTTGCCCGTATCTAGCCCGTTCTCCCCCCTAAATACCTTCTCTCGCGGCCCAGGTGAAAAGTGCGACACGGCGGGTAGAGGAGGCTGGATTGCAGGGCTGGTCTCGGCTGTTTATGAGGTTCCAAACCTCAGCTGATATCCTTGGGGATTAAACAACTCCAGAGATGGGACTCGACCAGGTAGATCTCGATCGTCGAAGACAACTGAGCCTCGAATGGTCATGGAACGATCGGGGAGGATATTGGCGGATACAACCGGTGGACCTGGATCGTGCGGCCCACGGGTATGGTTCGAGCCCCCGGGGGAAAGATCGCGAACGCATCCACGCTCCGGAAGTGGGCGATGGCGTGGGTGTGCGGGGGTGGCGGAGTCGCTTCGGTACCATCGACGTGGAATAAGACGACAGTGGCCAGCGTAGGGTTTGACTCAATGCTCCGACCCGCGAGTCGGAGTGGGACATCCACCCATCCCGGGCCGCTCCACCGGGCCAGCTTCCGCAGCGTCGGCATGAGGAGCCAAAGAGCGTTAGCGAAACAGGACGTCGGGTGACCCGGCATGCCCACGAGCAACTTGTTCCTCCATCGAACCGCGAGCGTCGGCTTGCCGGGTCGCACCGCGATGCCGTGAAAGAGCAGCCGTCCAATTCGTGGAAAGATCGCAGGTAGGAAATCGTGTTCGCCAACGGAGCTTCCGCCGGTCGCGATGACCAGGTCGCTCTTTCGCAACGCGTCGCGCAGTGTGGTCTCGATCCGTCGCGGGTCGTCCGGGACCGGGGGAGTCGCCCGGACGACTCCACCGGAGGCCCGAACGATCGCACCGATCGTGGCATTATTTCCTTCGAAAATCTGGCCCGGGCGCAGGCGCTCCCCGGGGAGGGCAAGTTCGTTCCCGTTCGGCACGATCGTCACGATGGGGCGCGAATACACGGGCACGCGACGAAGTCCACAGGCGGACAGCGTTCCCAACGCAGCGGGCGTCAGGACGTCGCCGGGAGCCGCGACGCGACTCCCTTTGTGGAATTCCTCTCCTGGGGGGGCGACCCGGCTTTGAGGAGGAACTGAAAACGGAACGCGCAGATGCTTCCCTCGGACTTTTGCATCTTCAAACAGAACGACTGTGTCGGCCCCGCGCGGCATCATTCCGCCGGTCGCGATCGCGACAGCTTCGCCCGGTCGTAACCCCGGTGAGTACTGCTCTTCAGCATGTACCTCTCCGACAATCCGGAACATCGCGGGAGCCGCCGCCGAGGCGCGTGAAGTTTCGCGTGCGTGGATGGCGTACCCGTCCCACGTCGCTCGCGCAAACCGCGGAACGTCCGCCGGCGAACGGATCGGTTTCGCCACGATCCTGCCGAGTGCCTCCGCAACGTCGATCGGTCCGCTTCGATCGATCGGAACGGCGGCCGCCAGCAAACGTTCCCGCGCGATCTCGAGTGGCAGAAGTCTTCTGAACGGACGCATCTTCATCGTGATTCACCTAACGCTTCCTTGGGGGCTTTTTGCTTCGAGTACGTGCCGCGCGTTCGGGTCCCCCCTTTTGGATCCAGCGCGCCGCGGATCGAGTCCCGGCTTTCAAGCAGTGCTCCAAGGACTCTCCCGCAAACCAGGCCGCATAGAATCCACCGCGGAAGGCATCGCCCGCCCCGACTCGGCTCGTGCCCCGCCGGCTCGGCGCGGCTCGAACTCGCTGGACGCCTCGTCGATCGTACGCCGTGGCCCCGCGGGGGCCATCCGTGACGATGACCAGTGGCACGAGCTTTGTCAACGCTGCGGGCGTAGTGAGGCCCATCAGCGACGTCGCCTTCTTGGCCTCCGCGACGTTCCCAAACAAGATCTCTGAATTCTCCAGCAGGGCGCGCAGTTGACTTGCCGACCAACGAAAATGAATCTCTTGCGCCGGATCGGCTGCGACACGAAGTCCGAGTCGACGGGCGACATCGGCGACGCGGAGTTGATACACCGGATCGCCGGTCGTAAGATGGACCCACGAATACTCCTTGACGAGTGAAGTCGAGATCGGAGCATCGGCGGCGTCGCCCATCGGTCCCTGATCGATCATCGTCCGTTGATTGCCCAAGCGCGATTGTACAATGAAGCATGTCGGGGAGGGGGCATCCGGTACGATCTCGACGCCGCGAAGATCAATCCCTTCCGCGGCCATCTGACGCAAGAATCCCGATGGGAAGTCTTTCCCCACGCGGGAGAGAAGCCCGGTTGGAACTCCCCAAGCGGCCGCCGACCGCGCGATGTTAGCCGCCGTTCCTCCCAGCACCGTTCGCTGCCCCAACACTGGAACGGTTCGATCGGGACCGGGGAAGTCCGCCACCGAAAGGAATCGGTCGAGATTCGTATGACCGACGACCAAGAGGTCCCTACCGGGTGAACGCGTCTCCAGTTGCAGGCCCCCAGCTTCCCCCGGAACCATCGGCCCCCTTAGCCATTTGGACATCCCGGCGCCGTGTGATGCCACTGCCGTCTCTGAGCGGAGTCGGAGTTTAAAGGGAGAAGAGGAGTCCGCTCGGCCCGAGGGGCTCTCGTGATTGTAGAAGGCGCGATCTTCGACCGTGCGGGGACGCGCAAGGCCTACGTTCGATTCCGGGGGGGCCGCGCCGTGGAAACGGGGCAGATCGGAACCGATTCCACGCGAGGTCGAGTTCGGCGCGTACGAGGTATCGTCGTCCCGCCCCCGGTCAACGCCCATACGCACCTGGCAGACGCGATCGTTACGCAAGAACCACCGAACCTCACCCTCGAAGAGATCGTCGAGCCGCCGGACGGAATCAAATTTCGCGCGCTCGCGGAGACCTCGCCGGCTCGAAAGCGACGCGCCATCCGCCAGACACTAGCGCGCATGGTACGAGAAGGAATCGCCGCGACTGTGGATTTCCGAGAAGAGGGCCTGGCGGGAGTCCAACTCTTCCACGCCGCCGCGCGAGGATTAGCCATTCGAGGATTGGTGCTCGGGCGACCGCTGCGACGTCCGATCGACGACAAGGAGCTGGAGGCGGTGGTACGGGCCTCGGACGGAATTGGCATCAGTTCGGCGCGCGAAGATGATCGGGCGACGCGGGCGAAGATTGCCCGCGCCTGTCACCGGTATCGAAAGATGTATGCCCTGCACGCGAGCGAGGGGATCCGGGAGCGGCCGGAGGATTACTTGGCCCCGCGCCCCGACCTGCTGGTCCACCTAACCCTCGCCAATCGGTCGGACCTCGAGACGGTTGCCGCAACCCGCGTCCCGGTGGCCATTTGCCCGCGGTCCAACGCATTATTCGGCCGCCGGCCGGACGTCGCTCTCATGGAGCAGACGGGGATCCGTCTCCTTGTAGGGACCGACAACGCCATGTTTCACGCCCCGTCGATCTGGCGCGAGATCGAATTCGCTTACCTCACAAGTCGCTACGCCCATCGACCCGTCTCGGCGAACTATCTGGCACGGGCCGCGTTCGTCGAACCGTGGAAATGGCTCGGATCCCCCGAAGTTGCAGACGTCGACAGTGGCTCCTCCATCCCTCCGCTCGTGATCCGCCTCCCCTCGGAGGACCCCGCCTACCAGCTCGTCACTCGCGTCACCGAACACCTTATCATGCGGCCGCGACCGGCGGCCAGTTAACGGGGAGTCGGGCGTGAAGTACGACGAGCTCTTTGCCTTACTTCGTCGGCGTGGGGTGCTGTGGCCCTCCGCGGAGATCTATGGCGGTATACAAGGCCTGTACGACTATGGGCCGCTCGGATCCTCGCTCAAGCGGAGGATCGAAGATGCGTGGGCTGCCTGGTTCCTCGGACTTTCTCCGGATTACCATCCCATCGACCCGGCCGAGATCCTCCCCGAAGCGGTCGTCCGAGCCTCCGGGCACTTGGAAAGTTTCACCGATCCCGAAGTGTCGTGCAGCAACTGCGGGGCGGCCTTCCGTGCTGATATGGTCCTCGAAAAGCAGCGGCCCGAAGGACTGGATGGGTACTCCGCCGCCCAGATCGGCGAGCTACTCGTGCAGTACCAAGTGAAATGCCCGAGCTGTGGGCAGGCGACCCTTTCCGTTCCCCGACCATTCAATTTGATGTTCGGGCTCGATTTTGGCGTCACCGGGAAGGAACGCGCTTACCTCCGCCCGGAGACCGCACAGAGTAGTTACCTCGCCTTCGCGCGGATGTGGGACGTCGGTCGACGCGCATTACCGCTCGGAATCGCGGTGATCGGTAAGGCCTACCGAAACGAGATCGCTCCTCGGCAGGTGCTCTTTCGCATGCGGGCCTTCACGCAAGCCGAACTCCAGATTTTTTTCGACCCCGCCCACTTCCCGGTTCCCTTCGCGGCGGTCGCCGAAGAGCGCCTCCCCGTACTGCGGGTGCCGCGACGGGCGGCGGGCGAAGAGTCTCCCGAGCTGGTCTCCGCCGCCGACCTCGTGGTGCAAGGGCTTCCCGAATTCTATGTCTTTCACATGGTCCATTACTTCCGATTCTTTCGCGACGTGTTCGGCTTCCCGACCGATCGGATCCGATTTTTCGAAAAGTCGGACAAGGAGCGCGCGTTCTACAATCGGATCCAGTTCGACATCGAAGTTCACCTCGCGAGCCTGGGCGGCTTCAAAGAGCTGGGCGCCGTTCACTATCGGGGCGACTACGACCTTTCTCGGCACGCGGCGGGATCCGGCAAGGATCTCTCGGTTTCCGTCGAAGGTCAGCGGGTGGTACCTCACGTGCTGGAGCTCACATTCGGCGTGGATCGAAACGTCTGGGGCATCGCGGACGTGCACCTCGTGCAAAGTGGCGAACGTACGGTATGGCACCTGCCGCCGTACCTGGCGCCCTCGACCGTGGGGGTCTTCCCGCTCCTGCGCAAGGAGCACTCGGATCGGGCCTGGGAGCTGTTCCAGCAACTTCGCTCGGCGGGGGTCGCGACGCTCTATGATGATGCGGGAACGATCGGCAAGCGGTACGCACGGATCGATGAGGCGGGGATCCCTTTTGGTATCACGGTGGACGGCGCCACCGTCGACCCCGCCTCGAAAGATCACGACACGGTCACGTTGCGCGATCGAGACTCGAAAGAGCAGGTGCGATTGGGGACGGATCAACTTCTCGACCGTCTCCGCGCCGCCGTACTCGTGCCCCGTCCTCGATACCCTCCGCCGGACGTATCGCAGGAGCCCGGGAAGGCTGCGCCTCGTCCCTAACGGCTATAAGGCCCACCCACCCTAGTACGCTACCATGGCCTCCGGCGGTGGCGCACCCACCACGTCGCGGCCGAGCACGACGCCCCTTCAACATCGACAGTCCCGCTGGCTCGGTCAAGAATACGCCGACATTACGAAGCTTCGCGAGATCTCCGCCAAGCACGACCGAGTCTCATCTCGATTTCAGCAACGGGCGGCCCGCACGAACACAAAGATTGAAAAGTTGCGCCACCAAGGGACCGTGCTCCGCGAAAAGGCCCAGGCTGTGCTGGGACAGATCCCGGAGATCGAAGCCGAAATGGCCCAGCACGAACGGGATATCAAAGCGCATTCCGAGCGGACCGGGGGAGTCCAGATCGGCTCGGATGTGACGGCCCTCCACTATCGAGTGCGCAAGCTGCAGCAAAAGATCATCGACAAACAACACCGGGCCCGCACCCTCGAACACCGCGCCGCGACGAAGACTCAGAAGACTGCCGAGCTCAAGATCAAAGTCGACCGCTACCTCGAACAGGCCCGTTTGGCGGAACAAGAGGCGATCTCGTACCGGGAACGGGCCGATCGGCTTCAGATGGCCACCGAGGGAAACGTCGCGGCTCGGATCGCGCCGGCCAGCGCCGGCGAGACGAACGCACCGAGCCACGACCGCCCGCGCCCCCAATGAAACTCATCGTCACCGTGGGCATGCCCGGCTCCGGGAAAGACGAGCTGGTCGAGGTCGCCCACAGCTTGGGACTCGCGACACTCAAGATGGGAGATCTGGTCCGCGAGGAGACACGACGTCGGGGGCTGCCATTGTCGAATGCGAACATCGCTCGCATCGCGTCCGAGGAACGGGACAAGCACGGGCCCGGGGTATGGGCCCAGCGGGCCCTTCCGAAACTCATCGAGACACGGAACTTGGTCGACGGATGCCGATCGGATAGCGAGGTCACCGTCTTCCGCCACCACTTCGGCGACCTGTTCGTGCTGGGCATCTATTCGAGCCCCGAGCATCGCTACGACCGAATGGCCCGCCGGGGTCGGGGGGACGACGGAGCTGATATGCAACAGTTCTACGACCGCGATCGGAGGGAACTCAAGTGGGGGATCGGAAACGCGTTCGCCTTGGCCGACGGAATGCTGGTGAACGAAGGGACCCTGGACGCGTTTCGTTCCAGCGCTCGGGAGATGTTGGTGAAGATCCTCGAACGCGACGAGTGACTCGCTCCCTCGAGTAACGTCGATGTCGCGCCTCGTCATCCTCATGCGCCACGGGCCGGCAGAAACCCGCGATCCAATCCGTTGGCCGGACGACCACTTGCGACCCTTGACCCGCCAAGGGCACAAACAGACGGCGTCGGCGGCGAAAGCCCTCGGCAAACTGAAATTGCGATCGACCCTCGTCGTCTCGAGCCCTGCAAAACGCGCGCGATCGACAGCCGAGATCGTCCGCAAGGAACTCGGCATAGATCCCGCGCTTGCGCTCTGGGATGAATTGGCCCCGGACCGGGGCCCCGAGCCCGTGCTCCAACGCCTCGCTCGACTCGCCCCACGCCTCGGCACGCCCATCCTCGTGGGCCACGAACCGCAACTGGGTGAGCTCCTCGGCCTTTCCCTCCTGGGGGAGGCGATCTCGGTCACTCGATTCGCCAAGGGAGGAGCCGGTCTCTTACACTTTCCCGGAGCGGTGACGCCGGGAGCTGCGCAGATCGAATGGCTGGCGACCCGCTCGCAGCTTATTCGGATGACTCGGTAGAAGCCGGAGCCTCGGGCGCCGGTGATTCGTCCGCGTCCTTTTCGGGAGCTCGATTCCCGTAGAGCGGAGCGACGATCTTTCGCACGTCGCGATGCACGAGCTCGGGGCTCCGATTCGCATCGACTCGGCTGAAGCCGAACTCGGCGGACATCCAATCGAACTCGTCCTTCAACAGCTGTTGGTAGCGGAAGAAGCTCTCGAAGCGGTCCCGCGAGAGCGACATGTCCATCCCGCTCTCCCAGTAGTCCAACGCGCCATACTTCGCGATCGCCCGATGCAGGAGGATCTCCGACTTCGCATCCATCAGGATGGTGAGATCTGGGACGAGCGCGAATCCGTACAACTTCTGAGCCCAGGCACGCGTGGCGCCGCGGACGACAGCCCGGGCCATGAGCGTGTAGATGTACCGATCGGCGAGGACCGTGCTGCCCGCAGCCAGGGAGGGCAGGATCTTGTTTTCCAGTTGGTCTGCGAAATCGACGGCGTAGAGGAGCGCCATGGTCGTTCCGCCCAGCGTGTGACCTTGCTTCGCCTCGTCAATCTGTTCGCTGATCAGCGTGGAACGGCGGAGGCCCGTATCGACGACCGGATGTCCTTGGACCTCGAGCCAGTCGCGGAGCAACTCCACTTCCGTCGACCGACCTGAGCCGTCCGGGCCCTCGATCACGATCAGGTGCCCGCTCGGGTGATCGTTCGGCATTCCCGGAAGGCGAGTCCCGAACGTCTTACGCATGGGTCAATCGCTCCGCGGTCGGAAAAGCAGTCAAGAGTGGTCGCACCTGCTTGCGGATCGTTGTCAAGATCTCCTCCACCGGTCGGTTCGCGTTGATCACGACGAATCCATCACGTGTTGCGAGCCGGTCGTATTCCCGTTTCAGCCGTGTCTGGAATCGCTCGTAGCTTTCCGCCAGGTCATCGGCCAAGTGCATGTCCATCCCCGCCTCGTAGTAGGAGATCTTCTGGCGGGAGGCCAGTTTGCGCGCCAAGGATGTACGGACCGGGACCTGGAAGTAGAACGTCTTGTCCGGCGGCAAGGCAAAGCCGTACAGACTCCGCACCCAAACCGGATCGCATCCTCGTGCGGCGTCGCGCACGAAGGCGGTGTAGACGTACCGATCGCAGATGACGATGTATCCGGCGCGTAGCGGGGGCAAGATGTGACGCTCGAACCGGTCGGCAAAGTCTGCGGCGTGCAGCAGCGAGAAAGTGGTCGGGGTCAGGAGGCCCTTCTTCTTTCCTCGGCGGATCGTGTCCGAGACGAGCTCGGAGGAGTTCCATTCCGTGAAGAATACGCGATACCCACGCGATTGGAGCCATTTGACCAAGAGGCGAGCTTGGGTAGATTTGCCGGATCCGTCGAGACCTTCGAACACGAGGAGACGGCCCGGCTGACCATGCGGGCCGGTGGGTCCTTCAGTGACCATCCCAAGCGACCTCCAACCCGAGGACTCGGTCAAACACGCGCACCAATCGATCGAACGAGCGGTCGCTCAATCGGTCTTTCACAGATCGGGAAGCGCTCAGAACAATCCGCTTCCCTCCGCGCATCACTTTCGATGAGACTCCCGAGCCGATAAGGGTCTCCGCTAGGAAGAGCAGCGCTCCCAGCTCCTCGCCAAGGTCGAACTCCTTGTCGTCCAAGATACCTCGGAATTCCCGTCGCCATCCCGGAGGAGCCTCGTCTCCCTCGTGTAACTCGGCCGCCATCGACGCTAGCAGGGTCTCCCGATGGAACAACCCTAACACCGTCGCGTACCGCAAGATGTACGCGGAGTGTTCGGCATGAAGTCCGGGGTCGATCACCGTTCCGCTATCGTGCATCCAACCCGCGACCCGCAGCGCGAGGCGCGCACCCGCGTCGCGCTCGCGTGTGGGGTGGAGTTGATCGAATACCGATGTCGCTGCATCCGCGACGGCTTCCCCGTGGGCGAGTGAGAAGCCGAGAGAGCGCGCGTAGGCGCTCACGCTCCGATGCGCGAGCTCTTCGGCGGGAGCCGGTAGTGCAATCCCGAACGCTACACTTGCGATTCCTTCGCGTATACCAGGGCCGCATACGTACAGGTGGTCCGCCGCGGTGGCACGGAGCAATTCTTCGACAATCACGATGGCAGCGAGGATGACGTCCGCGCGTTGGCCACTCAAACCGGCCACGCCCTTCCGCCGGTCCGAGGGCATCTCGAAGAGTAATTCCCCCAGTGCGCGGAGGTCTCGGTCCGTGATTGGGTATGCGTGCACCCGCTGGATCGGGTAGTTCTTCAGCTGAATCGCGACCCGTCCTAAACTTCGAATCGACCCTCCCACCCCGAACAGCCGCCCGTTGCCAGCGGTCGGAAACTTCCGGAATTCCTTGCGGACATGTTCTCGCAATTCATCGATCTCCTTGCGCTTCGGGGGGTCGTGCTCCAGATAATCCTCCGTCATGCGCAGGGCGCCGAGAGGTCGACTGATTGAGTCGACCAGTCGTCCTTGGTGGACGCGGACCCCTTGGAGCGAGCCCCCGCCCAGATCCACCACAAGATCGTTTGAGAGTGCGAAGGCGGAGGAAACCCCGAGGTAGGCGTACCGTCCCTCCTCTTCCCCGTCGATGATTTCGGGCGTCAATCGAGCTTCGCGGCGGACGCGTTGGAGGAACTCCGGTCCATTCGGAGCGTCCCGTACCGCGCTCGTCGCCACGGCGATCGTCCGGGGGTTTCCGGATGCGGAGAGCAATCGCGCGAAGCGACGCAGCGCGCCGATGCCTCGCTCAATCGCTTCCCGCGACAACGAGCCATCCGATTCTCGGCCCATGCCGAGTCGAGGAATCTCTTTCGATTCCAAAAGGAGCCGAAGGCCCCCCTCGGGGGTGCTGGCATACACCACGAGTCGAGCGGTGTTGGAACCCAGATCAATGATTCCGAGCTCCGAGGAACGCGCTGTGGATGGGCGAGGGGCGATCAAGTTCGAAGTCTGCAAGCCCTCCGAACCCTCGTGTGCGGGGGAGCGACGGAGCAGATAAAACTCGACGGCCCGAACGGAAGACGGGACGCTCTCCAATCCTACCGGCGCTGGCGTCGAGCGATCGGCCGCTCGTCCCCTTCGAATCAGCGCCCGCGAGCGGGAGCCTGATTGAAGAGTTCCAGGACTTGCGAGAATCGCTCGCGGTCGACCAGCACCGCGGTCCGGCCCTTCCCTTCCCCGAAACCTAGCGCGGCTTGGACGAGGATTTCATCCCGGGCATGAGCCAACCGTCGGGAACCTTTGCCGCGAGCGATCCCATGATCCCAATCGATCGCGTATTCATCAGGGGTGGAAGGAGTTGGGGGGGTCCGGGTCAGTCGACGTTCGCGTACGGTTCTACGGACGAGTTCCAGATAGCCGATATTCGATGCGAAGAGCGTGGCCGAACGCTCATCGGAAGCGTCGAGAGGTTCCACCGGCACCTGATGAGCATCGGCCCACTCCACGGCACCGAGGAAGGAAGGGTTGGGTACCGCCACTTCCCCGAAGCGAACCAATCCCTTCGCTTCAGCGACTTCGTTCGAGGTCAAGGGAACGATCGGCTCGGCCGCCGTTCCCACAAAGTACTGTCGGAGCCCGCCGAGCTCTTCGAAGGAGAGGCCGATTCCGATGGCCTGGGGGGAAAAGTTGTCGAGCTCCTGGAGAACCCGAGTTGCCTCGGGAAGCAAGCCCCGAACCGCTCCGATGACGAGGAATCTTCCGTCGGTTGCCACGGGGGCGCGGATCACGAACCCTCGCGCTCCGTGATCAGGTCGAGGAGTTCATCCCGATCTCGGCGGCGCCGAAGTTCGGTGACCGTGACGATCGGCATTCCATCGACCGAGGTCCGGGTCAACGAATCGCGCACGACGAAGAGGGCGTGCCCTTCCGTCACCCGGGCCAGCTGATGCAGCACTTCGGCTCGATGTTGGGCGGTCCGCAGACTACCGACTCCCGTGAGGAGAAGTTCTGACGGCGTCTGCTCGGCGGGCGCGCGGGTCAGCGCATCGAATGGGCAGCGGATCGTCACGACTACCTCCCAACCCATTCCGTCGAGCTGTCGAAACACTCCATCTCGCAATGAATCTCCCGTCGAGGGACGCTCGTGCTCGCGCTCCTTGCCCCCGACGGCCTTAGCCGTGCCCAACGGCGCGTCGCCTTCTTGACGCGCATACTCCCGGTTGGATCGCACGGCCGTGGTCACGTGACGGAATATGTCGATTGGGATCGCAATCGGTTCTCCGAGAAACGACTCGATCCGCTCGACGACATCGACCTCGGCCCCCGCCCCGTCCTCGTACAATTGGATCGTTCGCCGCGAAACGCCGGCGACGGACGCCAGCGCCCCTAACGAGAGCTGACGGCTCTCGCGAAGCGAGCGGAGGCGCGGACCGTCGATCCGTGCGAAGATTCCGCCCGGGCTTGAGAACAGGAAAGGCGGGAGTGCTTTGTCCAAATACTCTTGGAGGGTTTCCTCGGCGAGGATCGGGACGCCGTATCGGTTGTAAACGACTCCGGCTTCGAGTTTAGTCGCTCCCGAGCATTGACCGATGACCAGGGCGGTCGCCGGAAACAACGCCCCCAGCTCGAGGAGGCGGCGTGCCTCCCCGGAATCGAGCGCATCAATATTCTTGAGTACCTTGACGAGCAGAAGCGTCGAATCGCGTCGGGCTGCGAGGTCAAAGCTTGAGGGCCGGATGCCGTGGGCGTCCGAAACGTAGAATCCCGAGCGCTCCAGCGACTGACGCACCCGTTCGATGGTGTTCTCGCGCGTGCGTTCCATTTTCGAGCCCCACAATCCTATTATCGCTTCTATATAAAAGGAGATGGTCCGCCTCCTCGAGCAACCTCGGTCGCTGCGTCAAGGAACCCTTTAGGCTCGGTCACGCGTCTTCCAGGCTGTGCGAAGGGCGCTGCTCCGACCGCTACCCGGTCGTCCCGCCCTAGTAATCTCTCCGGTGGAGAGAGGAGAGGAGCCGATAGTTGTTGTCGCGGACCTGCACCTGGGTCTCGGGGCCCGAGAGTCCACGCCATCTGGCCCCCCAGAAGGTTCCGCGGAATCCCTCGCGACGGAGCTCATCGCCGCGGCGCGCGACGCCTCGGCTACTCGCGTCGTAATCGCCGGCGATGCCAAGCACCCGATCGTCGGAGTGCCTCGGGCACTACGATCAGTCCTGTTCGACTTTTTTTCCTACGTTCTTGAATCGGGGATCGATGTGGAGCTGGTTCAAGGGAATCATGACGTGGGCATCACCCCCCACCTTCCTCGAGAAGTTACCGTACACGAGGCTGTCGGAGTCGTGCGGAACGGAGTGGGAATCTTTCACGGCCACCGGTGGCCGTCGGACGAGGTGCTCGCCGCTCCCGCGCTGGTCGCGGGGCACCTCCACCCCGGTTATCGGTTCGCACCAACGGCACGCGATCCGACTGGCAAGCGTCGGTGCTGGGTTCGAGTCGAACCGGACCCGGGTCGTTCCCCGCCCTCAGGTCGCCGGCAGCATGCTCGAGCCGAGGCTCGCGAAGTCGTGATCGTACCGGCGTTCAATCCGCTCGCCGGAACCGAGGCCCTGAATCGAGAGGCTCCTCGCCGCGGCCGCTCGTTCCTGTACCAGAGATTTCTGACGACCGGGCCCGCACGCGTGTTCTTACTAGATGGTACGGACGTGGGGCGGCTCCCTATGCCGCTGGCGCGACGCCGCCCGATTCCAAGAGGGACGGGATCTGGCGGGGGTCGGTGATCGGAGCCAGGCAACGAGTCCCGAAACAAACGAGGGCGCGCGCATCCTTCGTTGCCGAGGAGGCCGCTAAAAGCTCCTCGGGGGAGGAGATGGGGGCCGGCGGGACCCCCTCAAAGACCCAAAGATTTGGATGCCAGCTGGACCGTGCACCGCGCAGAAGCGCCGCGGCCGTAGACCCGTTTCCCTCTACGACGATTCGGGCGGACGGCGTTTCGAGCAGACCGACCCCCAAGGCGCTCCCAGCGGCGAAGAGACCCGCCGTCCGAATCCGGGGCTCGATCCCACGAAGTAAGCCGCGGGCTTTCTCTCGGAACTCGTCCCGGCCGGTTAGGGATGCGAATCTTTGCAGTGCGAGCGCGACGGACGCATTGGCCGACAGATGTGGTGAATCTTCGAGAGGGTAGCTGGGCTGCGCCAGCGAAGGTAAGGTCGTCCCATCATAGAGGGAAGGAGCCACGTCGCGGAGGAGACCCTCTTCTCCTTGGAACTCGCGATCGATGAGCTGGAGTAATTCCTCGGCCGCTCGAAGATAGCGGCCGTCGAGCGTTATCCCTGCGAGCTCCACCATTCCGTAGGCGAACTCCGCTTGGTCTTCCAGGAGCCCGTACCCGGACGGACCCGACGCATCCAGGCGATGCGCGACCCCCCGCGACGCATCATACGCCGCCTCGAGGAATCGATCGGCGGCGCGGCGAGCATGCGCGATCAGTCTCGTATCGTCCAGGAATTGCCCAGCGTGCGCGAGCGCACGAATGAAGGCTCCGTTCAAATTCGCATAAATGGCGCGATCGACCTTCGGGGTCGGGCGACGTGCGCGGGCCGTTCGAAGTTTTCCGATCGCGCGATCAATCGCCTCACGAACTTGGGATTCACTCCACGAAAGGCCCTCTGCGGCTTCGGCGAGCGACATCAGGCGGAACAGCACATTTCGCTCCGGGTCATGGGGCATGCGACCATCACTCCCGACTCCAAAGAACCGGGAAGCCAACCGAAATTCTTCGGCTGAAAGTGCCGCCTTGAGTTCGCCCCGAGTCCACGTGAAATAACTCCCATCATCGCCGGGCGCGTTGTCCGCGTCCTGACTGGCCGCAAACCCTCCCTTGGGGTCGCCGAGCGTATCCACGATCCAGGCCGCAGTCCCCTCAACGATCTCGCGAAGCCGAGCGTCCCCGAATCGCCGAGCTCCCTCGACGTATGCGCCGAGCAACGCCGCATTGTCGACCGCCATCTTTTCGAAATGGGGAATATGCCATCCTTCGTCGGTCGTGTACCGATGGAACCCCCCTCCAATCTGATCGTAAAGCCCTCCGTCCCCCATTCGAAGGAGCGTTTCGCGGGCTCGGGCCGCGGAGATCGGTTGCCGCGTAGCAAACGTATCGAACAGCAGAAACGAGATCGCCGTCGGATGCGGAAATTTCGGAGCGAAGCCGAATCCTCCGTGGATCGGGTCGTACGATTGATGAATTTCCGACCGGACTCCGTCGACGAACGCCGATGGGCTGGCCGCGGTTGTTCCGGTCGCAGACTTCGCGCGCATTCGCGTGATCGCGTCGCCGATCGCGACGGTCGTCTGTCGAACCTTCTCGGGTTCTTCCTTCCACAGACGGGCCACTTCCTTCAAGACGCGACGGAAGCCGGGGCGGCCGAGTCCATCCTGCGGAGGAAAGTACGTGCCGCCGAGGAAAACTTCACCTTCGGCCGTTAGAAACGCGGTCAGGGGCCAACCCCCTTCGCCCGAGTACGCACCCACCTGGCGTTGAAACCGTCGATCGATCTCTGGATTTTGGTCGCGGTCGACCTTCACGGCCACGAAATACTGTTTGAGGAGTCGCGCGACCTCAGCGTCCGAATACGTGCCCTCGTCCATGACGTGGCACCAATGGCACCAGGAGGCCCCGATGTCGAGAAGGATCGGTCGGTTGGTGCGACGCGCGAGCTCGAACGCCTCTTCGCCCCAAGGGTACCAGTCGATGGGTTGTTCGGCCGCGCCCCGCAGGTATTCGGAGCCTGCGGAAGCCAACCGCCACCCGCCCGTTCGCTCCGCCGTCCCCGTCATCGGTCGGTACGCTCGAGGGGAAGCTATACGGTTGGCGCCAGAGCGCCGGCTCCGAGTTCGCTTGCCTGTCCTCTCGTAATCCGCCTACCGTACCGCCAGTCGCTTCGTTTCGCTTATAAGGCTCCCGTTGGTGCCCCGCGACCGAGGACGCTTCATGGAGATGCAACCCGGCCAAATGGCCTACGACCGCGCTATCACGGTCTTCTCGCCCGACGGGCGACTTTTCCAGGTCGAATACGCCCGGGAAGCGGTCCGTCGGGGTGCGACGACCGCGGGGGTGGTGTACGATTCCGGCGTTGTACTCATCGCGGACCGTCGGATCCCGAACCCGAAGCTCGCCGAGCCCGCGAGCCTCGAAAAGATCCACCAGATCGACGAGAACATTGCGTGCGCCACCGCAGGTCTGGTCGCCGACGCTCGCGTCTTGGTCGACTTCGCTCGACTCACATCGCAGATCAATCGCGTCACCTACTCCGAACCCATGAGCGTCGAATTGCTCGTTCGACGAATTTGCGATTACAAACAACAGTACACGCAGTTCGGCGGCGTGCGACCGTTCGGGACCGCGCTGTTGGTTGGCGGATACGATGAGGGAGGGATTCGTCTCTTCGAAACCGAACCCTCCGGGTCGTTGACCAGTTTCAAGGCTACCTCGACCGGCGGGAACAAAGGACCGGTCATGGAACTCTTTGAACAGAAGTACCGACCGGGGATCGATCGCGACAGCGCCATTCTCCTCGCGCTCGAGGGACTCCGTCAAGCGATGGACGAAGGGGCTAGTTTGTCTCAGGTTGAGGTCTGTACGGTGCAGCAAGGTCAAGGCATGACGCGCCTCCTTCCGGAGGAAGTCCAGAAATTCGCCGCTCGACTTCCCGCCGCGAACCCTAAGTCTTCCGGGCGATCCTGAACGGAGTCTCTGACGGCTCCCGGAGCCCCTAGATGGTCAAGGTCGAGGATGCGGTCGTAGCTCGCTGGGAAACCCAGGGCTCGCGGTTCGAGGTCTTGGTCGACCCCACGGCGGTGCAAGAAATCAAGGATGGCAAGAATGTCGACCTTGCCGACAAGCTTGCGCTCGATCAAGTCTTCAAGGATGCGAAGAAGGGCGACAAGATCTCCGAAGAGCATCTCGAGCGTATTTTTCACACGCGCAATCTCGTCGACATCGCCCGTCAGATCATTCAGAAGGGAGAGGTTCAGGTCACCACCGAGCAGCGGCACCTTCTCCAAACCCAGAAGCACAAACAGATCGTGGCGATCATCGCGCGCAACGCGATGAATCCGCAAACGGGCGCGCCTCACCCCGCGACGCGGATCGAGGCGGCCATGACCGAGGCGAAAGTCCACATCGACCCGTTTCGCCCGGCGGATGTCCAAGTCCAGGAGATCCTCCAAAAACTTCGCCCCATCCTACCGATCCGGTTCGACACGGCTCGCGTGCGGATCCGGATCCCCGCCCAACATTATCCTAAAGTGATCGGCGATCTCAAGGCGCTCGGACGACTCAGCGACGAACAGTGGCTCTCGGATGGTTCGTGGAGCGGCGTGATCGAGATTCCCGCCGGAGTTCAGACGGAACTCTACGAGAAGCTGAACGCGCGCACGAAAGGTGCTGCCGAGACCGCTTTGGTTAAATAGCGACCTTTCGTCGCGGCGCCCGGTGCTGCAACTACAATGGCTAATGGACATCGGCCGGGCCACCGGAAACGTGGCCGCGAGGAAGATTCCTCGCATCCCTCTGGGGACCGGGTACTAGTTCTTCCTGGCGAGGAAATCGATTCGCGCGGGCTTAAGCCGGGTCCCGGGACCTACCGGGTCCAAGGCAAAGTGTACGCGAGTGTTCTCGGGTTGCTTTCGGCACGCCCTCCCGTAGTGCGGGTCATTCCACTATCGGGCCGCTATATTCCCAAGGCCGGCGATACGGTGGTCGGGACGGTAACCGACGTTCAGGGGACGTTCTGGTTGCTGGACATCGGCGCGCCCCGCTGGGCACCGCTGCACATGACCGGTACCCCGTGGAAGATTGAAATCGGTGAGACGGAGAAGTACTTGCACGTGGGCGACGCCGTCCTCGTGCAAATCGAAAATCTGGATGTCACGGGGCGCATCGGCGTTACCATGAACGGCGAGGGCCTGGGCAAGCTCAACGGCGGAACGATCGTCTCGATCTCGCCGGCGAAGGTGCCGCGCGTTATCGGTCGCGGGGGGTCGATGATCCAAACCTTGACGCGCATGACAGGCGCCGATATTGCGGTCGGTCAGAACGGCCGCGTATGGGTCGACGGGGACGCCAACGGAATCCTCCGGGTCCGCGAATGCCTGCGAATCATTGACGAAGAAGGGCAGCGCCCGGGGCTGACGGAGCGGATCGAGCGGTACCTCGCGTCCACCCAAGATGCGTCGATCACGTCGCAAAAAGCGAGCCCCTCCTCCCGACCGAATACTCCGGATTTCCCCCCCGAAGAGGAATCCGGCGCGCCGAACTACCGTTCCATTTCCACCGGCTCCGAATCGATCGAGAACCCGGGGAATTATGCTCCCGAGGCGTTCGACTCGGGAGACCATCAAGAATCCAAGGAGTAGAATATGGGAAGCGTGGGAGCCAAAGATGTCCCGGTCCTATTGAGCCCGGAAGGGCTGCGGATCGACGGACGTCGATTGAATGAGCTGAGACCGATCAAGATAGTCGCGGGCGCCTTGCACCAAGCCGACGGGTCCGCGTATGTGGAGTGGGGTCAGAACAAGGTGATGGCCGCCGTGTACGGGCCGCGCGAGGTCCATCCCCGACACCTGCAGGAGAACAACAAGGCGATCGTCCAGTGCCGTTACAATATGGCGGCATTCTCCGTCGACGAGCGCAAGCGCCCCGGACTCGACCGTCGATCGCAAGAGATCTCTAAGGTCATTGCGGAAGCGTTTGAGTCGGTGATCTTTGCCGAAGAATACCCACGGACGAGCATCGACATTTACATCGAAGTGCTCCAAGCGAATGCGGGTACCCGCTGTGCGGGAGTCGTGGCCGCCTCCGTTGCCCTGGCGGACGCCGGTATACCGATGGTCGACCTGCTTCCCTCCGTGGCCGCGGGAAAGGTCGCGGGCCAGATCGCGCTCGACCTGAAGAAGGAGGAAGACAACTTTGGTGAGGCCGATATGCCGATGGCTCTCGTTCCGCAATCCGGACGTCTGGTGCTCCTTCAGATGGAGGGTCATTTGTCGAGGGAGGAACTCGCGCAAGCCCTCGACCTAGGCGTGCAGGGCTGCCGCGACATTTACGAGAAAATGAAGCAAGCCCTTCGGGACCGCTACGCCGTGACGGGTGCGCGCGCTTCCCCCGCGGAGGCGGCGGCATGAGCGAAGAGGTCACCGCCGAAATACTGACAACTCACATCTTGGACCTCGCCGCGACCGGCAAGCGGCTCGATAATCGGGGGACGGACGAATATCGGCCGATCAAGGTCGAAGCCGGATTCGTTACCACGGCTGACGGCTCGGCGATGGCGCGGATCGGCGATACCGCCGTTCTCTGCGGGATCAAACTCGAGATCGGGAAACCGTTCCCGGACACCCCCAACGCGGGCGTCCTGACGACCAACGCCGAACTCATCCCGCTCTCTTCACCCACCTTCGAACCCGGACCACCGCACCCGCGCGCCATCGAGGTGTCGCGAGTCGTCGATCGAGCCATCCGTGCGGCCGAAACGATTGACCTGACCCGACTGTGCGTCACGCCGGGCGAAAAGAGTTGGATTTGCTACACCGACGTGCACGTCTTAGATCACTCGGGAAATCTGATCGACGCCGCCTTGCTCGCGGCGGTGACGGCGCTAGCTCATTCGACCGTGCCTGCCAAGCGATTTGGAGTAGGCGAGGCGGATTATCCGCTCGAAATCCAGCACTTCCCGATCGAAAGCACCTTTGTTCGGTTAGGCGACACTTTAGTGGTCGATCCCTCGTTCGAAGAGGAGCGCGCCGCCCAAGGTCGAATCACGGTGGCAACGGACGAGGCGGGGAACGTCGTGGCGATGCAAAAAGGTCTTATCGGCGCCTTCTCCCCCGAGGATGTCAAAGAGGTGGTCGATCGGGCGTTCGCCCACGGCGACCGACTCCGAGCGTTGGCGAAGGAAGGATAGGCGATGAGTAAGCGGACGAAGAAGGTCGGGAATACCGGATGGATGGGTCCCCGCTACGGGATCCGGATCCGACGTCGCGTGCTCGAGATCGACCGCTCGCGGGAACCTCGGGCGGCCTGCCCGAAGTGCGCGACGGTGACCGTCGCGCGGGTGGCCAGCGGGGTCTACGAATGCCACCGGTGCGGGAACCGATTTGCCTCGGGTGCCTACGTCTTTTCGACCGCGCCCCCGATCATGCGATCGGAGAAGCAGCAGCTCCCTACGACGGACGCGGGAAAGGGTTAAGCGCCGGCGACCGGTGAAACGACGACCATGTTCCGATGCATTCGATGCGGCGAGGCCCTACCTTCGGACGCCAACCTCTTCGGGGTCCGATGTGACAATTGTGGCGGCAAGATCTTCACGAAGGAGCACCCCAACGTGAAGAAGGTCCTGAAAGCCCGGTAGCCCTCTCGCGAGGACCGCGGGTCCCTGAGGGGCGAGTGAGCCGGCACCTGGTCCGATCATTCCCACTTTGAGGGGCTTGCCCGCGGGTAGCCTGAGCAGTTCCGGTCTTCTCAGGTGAGCTGAGCCCCGCAGTTCCGGCAGTAGGTAGCATGGGGGGGAGTGGGGCGTCCGCAATTCGAGCAATAGAACGAGCTCGGGGGAATGGGTGTAGAAGTCGGTGGAGTTACCGCGGCCGATGCGGGCACAGGCGTTCCGGGACTGTACGCGAAGCGCGCGGGCGCTGCATACGGTAGCGCGGTCGCGGCGGGACGGGGAGCGGCCGCACGGGCCTGCTCCTCATCGAGCGCGTCGCCCAGCTTCACGTACGCCACGATGTAGAGTACGCCCGAAATGATCCCGCCGCAGATCAGGGTTAGGATCCCGAAAACTAGCGTCGGCGTGCGAGCGTCCTCGAAGTCCCGGTTAATCGCGGGCGCGTACGAGAACATGTAAACCAGAAGTAACCAAATCAACGAGATGAACGCCAGGAAGAGGACAATACCCCCAAGGATGGGGATAACCAAGAGGATAACCAAGAGGAAAAGTCCGACCCCCAACAGGATGAGGAACGAAACCAGCTGGAAGATCAGCCCGATGAAGATGAGCGTCTGCGCCGTCTCACCCGAACGTCCGGCCACGGGATTTCTCGATGGTGATACCGCTCCCCCGACTCATAGAGCTGCGTATTGACGACAAACCGCGCTACGACTCGCAATTCCGTAACCAGGCCACGCCTCTGTTCAGCATCTTTCTTTTCTCCACTTCTCGACGCGGGCAAGTGGCAACGCCGCCGAGATCGAAGCTGATTCCTCGGAACGATTTCGGTTTCGCGACTCCCATCTACGAAACGTCTATAGACGGCGCGAAGTGACGTGCCCATGGCCCGAGCCACGGTCACCTTTCTCGGTGGGGTCCGGGAGATCGGGGGCAATAAGATCCTCATCGCCGATGGACCCGACCGGATCCTCTTCGATTTTGGTCCATCTTTCTCCCCTCAAATGGAAGAGTTCTACGTGGATTTTCTTCAACCCCGGTCGACCAGTCGGGTCAAGGATCTCCTCGAATTCGACCTGTTACCCCGCGTCGACGGTCTTTACTCGGAGGCTGCTCTCACAGACTCGGACCTTCGCTACCAGTCGCCGGAGATCCATGCCTTGTTCGTCTCGCACGCCCACGCGGACCACGCCGGCTATCTCGACCTCATCGATCCGAAGATTCCGATCTATCTCGGAAAGGGGACGCACCGGCTGCTCGAAGCCATCGAAGCGTCGGGGACTCGAAAGTACGGCACGCATGACTGGAGGATCTTTGCAGATCGGGAGCCGATCCGGATCGGGGGCATCGAGGTCGTTCCGTTCCCGGTCGATCATTCGATCCCTTGGGCCTACGGCTTCCTCATCCGGACCTCCGCAGGAACGGTAGTCTACACGGGCGATTTTCGGCGTCACGGCCCGCGTGCAGGCGATACCGATGCCTTTCTGAATGCCGCCCGGGCAGATCGGCCCGTAGCCCTGATTATCGAGGGGACCCGAGCCGGTCCCGATCCGCGCAAGAATCTCTCCGAGCAAGAGGTACGGTCGCAGGTGGATTCCGTGCTCCAGAGTACGAATTCCGTCGCGCTGGTCTGTACCTATCCGCGGGATGTGGATCGATTGACAACCCTCTACGAAGCCGCACAACAGGCGGAGCGCGAGCTGGTAGTCTCGTTAAAGGCGGCCCACTTGCTCACCACGATCGCTCCGTTGGCTCCCAATCCCTCGCTTCCCGTACCGGGAAAGAGCCCGGGGGTTCGAGTCTACGGCCGGACCAAGCGACGCTACTACAATTGGGAGAAGACGTTCCTTCCCGACGCGATAACCGCGGAGGAGATCCGGGGCCACGGATCTCGATACCTGCTATCACTCGATCTGATGCACTTTGCGGAATTGATCGATATTCGTCCCCCGGCGGGGAGTCCCTTCATCCACTCCATGAGCGAACCCTTCTCGGAGGAAGACATCAATGATCGGGTCTTCCACAACTGGCTCGAACATTTTGGACTTCCCTTCCATCAAATGCACGCATCCGGGCACTGCTCCGGTCCCGAACTCATGGAGATTTCGCGGGCGCTTGATCCGAAGCATCTCTTTCCGATCCATACCGAGCACCCGGAGGCTTTCCTCGGCCTGGGGACCTCCGTTCGGCCTCCCGAAAAAGGGACTCCCTACCCCCTCGGACCCTAGCCGCCGTCCGTCACTGGATTAAGAAGGACCCGCTTGTCCGGGGCACGATGGTGGACACAAGGACTCCCTCGGGCATTCGTTCAGTCGACGCCCTCCTCGGAGGAGGCC
>JBAUYF010000016.1:0-11612 GCA_049584655.1 Thermoplasmata archaeon
ATTCAAGAGTGAGCGAAACTACGGCGGTCGGGCGCTGCCCTGGTAGTCTAGTGGTCTAGGATCTAGGTCTGTCGAGCCTGGGACTCGGGTTCGAAGGCTCCGAGTGGTCGACCCACTCGGTCCGGAACTCCCGACCAGGGCGTCGCCCCCTCGCCATCGGTGCCCGGCGCCTCGCGCCCGGAACCGTTAATCGCCCCTCGCTCCATCCTACTTCGTGGCCGAGACTCCGAAGGAGGCCGAGAAGCCTACCCCCCCCTACCTCTCCCAGATTGTCGCTGGCGCGCTACATCAGGCGACGGAAAAGCGACTCACGGAGCTCGTGAAAGGTGGCCCGTTGCCTCGCCATCTCGCCATCATCATGGATGGCAATCGGCGATTCGCGAACCAGCACGGCCTGCTTATTACCGAAGGGCACCGGCAAGGCAAGGACACGCTCGAGGAACTGCTCAACTGGTGCCTCGAAGTCGGTCTGCGCATCTTGACCGTGTACGCCCTCTCGACTGAAAATTTCAGTCGGCCTAGTGAGGAACTGGACGCCTTGATGCAATTGTTCGACCAAAGCTTCCGGCAGATCGCCGTCGACCGACGCGTGCACGAGCACGGAATCCGCGTGCAGGCCATCGGGAACCGAGCCCTGCTGCCCGCGCACGTTCAGGAGGCCATCACGATTGCCGAACGGGCGACCGAGCACTATACCAACTACCACTACAACATCGCCATCGCCTACGGGGGACGCGAGGAGATCGTTGAGGCGATCCGGTCCATCGCGCGCGAGGTACGGGATGGGCGGCTGGATCCGGCGGCCATCGACGCCTCGCTCGTCTCGAAGAATCTCTATACAGGCGACTTGCCCGACCCGGACCTGGTTTTCCGAACGAGCGGAGAGGAGCGGATCTCGAACTTTCTCCTGTGGCAGACCGCCTATGCGGAACTGTACTTCGCCGATGTCCTCTGGCCCGGCCTTACGAAGGTCGATTTTCTGCGTGCGATCCGGTCCTTCCAGAATCGGAAGCGCCGTTTCGGACAGTAGTCCGATACCCGAGGCGCCAGAGCGATCGCGGCGCCAGAAAGACGAGCCCGCAGACGATCCATCCGATTCCCGCGATCAGATACGTCTCGGAGACCCCCACCGACGCGATCAGTACGCCGCCCGCCAACTGACCGACGGGGATCATCACCCAGCTACCCAGGCTATCGATCCCAAAGTAACGGCCCTGCATCTCCGTGGGTACCGTCAACTGGGCGTAGGAGAGCCAGGCGGTGCCCGCGTAGGCTCCGGCGAGCCCCATCGTAAAGACCAGGGCGTAGGCGAGTCCAACATTCGGGACGAGCGCGAGCAACGCCAACATCGCACCCTGGAAGGCCCCGAACCCGAGCAACCAAGCCTTGCCTGCATAGCGCACGCCATTCGTTCGGCCGACGAGGAGCGCACCGGCCGCGCTTCCAGCCAGCTCGAGGCCGACGAGCGTCGCGAACTCCACGGCCGATCCGTGGAGTGCCACCGTCGCGTAGAACACGATGAACGTCGTGTAAATCGCACTGAAGAAATTGAAGAATCCGGCCGAGACCGTAAGTTGGAGCAGTCCCACGCTTTGGCGGAGCCACGCGAGGCCTTCCCGCATCTCCCGCACGAAGGTTCCGGCTCCCGCGAATCCTTTCGCTCCCGCGAGTGGGGCGGGGAAGACCGTCCGGGGCAGCACGATCTGCGCTACGAGGATCCCTGACACCAGGAACGTCACCGCGTTGTAGCCCACGCCAGCGAGCGCGCCCACGGAGACTATCAGTGCCCCCGCCACGGCCGCTCCCACGAACGAAGCGACATTGCGGGTCGATTGGATCAGCCCGTTCGCGTTGGCCACGCGGCCGGGTTCCACCAGGATAGGGGTGATCGCCTGCTCGGCGGGGTTGAAGACCGTCGAAAAGGCCGAAACGACGAACGCCGCAACCAAGACTGCGCCCAATCGAAAGCCGAATATGTCGAGCGACAGGAACAGTCCACCGACCGTCGCGGCCCGACTCAGGTCCGCCACGATCATCAATTTGCGGCGGTCGTATCGATCTACCAAGCCGCCCCCGACGAGACTGAACGCGATCCCGGCACTCACCGCAGCGATCGCGTAGTAAGCGACGTCCAGCGAAGAGCCCGTATCCGTGGCAATGATCCAGATCAGGCAGACTTGCGCGATCGCCGAACCGCCAACCGATGCAAGACCGGCGGCGAACAGACGAAGGAAGTTCCGGTTCTGGAGCAAGCGGCCGCTTCCCAGGTTCGGGCGGTCGCGAGCGGATCCCTCCTCCTTCGAAGGGCCCTGATCGCGGCAAACGACGGTAGGAAAACTAGGCCCGGCCACGGGATTCACTACCCGGCGACCGTAATGAGTCCCCGCGACCTTGAGAAAGGTCTACCCGTCCCGAATGGGGCTTGCCGGTCGGGGAGAAATTGAGACAGTATTAAATACAAGTGCTCGATTACCACTATTGAAAGCCGAGAGTAATCTCGGAGAGAGAACAAACATGTTGACCGGACAAACCCCCATACTAGTGCTGAAAGAAGGGACGAAACGCGAGAAGGGTCGTGGCGCCCTTTCGAACAACATCGCGGCGGCCAAGGCCATCGCGGACGCGGTTCGATCCACCCTGGGACCTCGCGGCCTCGACAAGATGCTCGTCGATTCGATGGGCGATGTCGTCGTCACGAACGACGGAGTCACGATCCTCAAGGAAATGGATGTGGAACACCCCGCGGCCAAGATGTTGGTCGAAGTCGCGAAGACTCAGGACCAAGAGGCCGGAGACGGCACCACGACCGCCGTAGTCCTGGCCGGCGAGCTGCTCAAGCGGGCGGAGGGCCTGATCGAGCAGAACATCCACCCCACCATCATCTCCCAAGGATACCGCCTGGCGTCCCAGAAGGCGCTCGAAGTCCTGGAGAGCGTTAGCCAGCCAATCAAGATCGAAGATCACGAGAATCTGAAACGCATCGCTGTCACGTCGATGGCCTCGAAGTCGGTTTCCTACAACCGGGAAGCCCTCAGCGAAATCGCCGTCAAAGCCGTCTCGGCGGTAGCGGAGAAGAAGGGCGACGGTTACTACGTCGACCTCGACAACATCCAGCTGATCAAAAAGCAGGGGGGCTCGATGACCGATACTTCCCTCATCGAGGGAGTCATCGTGGACAAGGAGAAGGTGCACTCGGGTATGCCTCCGCGTGTGGAGAACCCGAAGATCGCGCTCCTGGATGCCGCGCTCGAGATCAAGAAGACCGAAGTGGACGCCAAGATCGAAATCAACGACCCTGCCCAGCTCAACGCCTTCCTCCAGGAGGAGGAGAACATGCTGCGCCGGATGGTGGACCAAGTCAAGAAGAGCGGAGCGAACGTCGTCTTTTGCCAGAAAGGAATCGACGACCTAGCCCAGCACTTCCTCGCGAAGGAAGGGATCTACGCGGTTCGCCGAGTCAAGAAGTCCGATATGGAGAAGCTCGCCAAGGCCACCGGGGCGAACATCGTCTCGAAGGTCAGTGAGCTGAGCGCCGAGGACATCGGTACCTCTGGTCTGGTCGAGGAGCGAAAGATCGGGGAAGATTCCCTGACGTTCGTGACCGGCGCCAAGAAGGCGAAGGCGGTCTCGATCCTGATCCGCGGCGGAACTGAGCACGTGCTCGATGAGATCGAGCGGTCGCTCGATGACGCGCTGAACGTGGTCGCAGTCGCGATCGAAGACGGGAAGTACATCACCGGCGGCGGCGCGACGGCCAGCGAGCTCGCGCTCCACCTGCGAGACGAAGCCGCGAAGGTCGGCGGAAGGGAGCAGATCGCGTTCGAGAGCTTTGCCGAAGCGCTCGAGACGATTCCCCGGACGCTCGCCGAGAACGCGGGGCTCGACCCGATCGATATCCTGATCGAGCTGCGCAAGTCCCACAAGAGCGGTCACAAGAACGCGGGCGTCAACGTCTTCTCCGGCAAGGTCGACGACATGAACACGTTGCATGTCCTCGAGCCGATCCGAGTCGGACGCCAAGCAATCGAATCCGCCACGGACGCGGCGGTCATGATCCTACGGATCGATGACGTGATCGCGTCGAAGTCCAGTCCTCCGCCCTCCGGTGGCCCGGGTGGCCCCGGCGGTATGGGAGGCATGGGCGGTATGGGTGGAATGGGCGGCGGCGACTTCGGCGACGACTGAAGCGTACCCCCCTACGACCTGTCGCAACCTTTTCCCTCTCCCCGAGGACCCGACCAGGTCCTTGGGGACTAGCGCTTTTTGGAAGCGTTATCCCCGGCAGACACTCTTGTTCTAGTAAATTCAGCCGCTTCGACCGTTCAGCTCGTAACGGTAGGCCCTTCGCCCAGCGCCTTCCCCACCTTTCTCAACGCGCGGGCTCGATGCGAAAGGCGGTTCTTCTCCCCGGCGGAAAGCTCGGCGTAGGTGCGCTTCGAACCGTCTGGGATGAAGATCGGGTCGTACCCGAACCCCTGGGTACCTTGGGGACGGGCGGCGATGCGTCCCTCCGATTTCCCTACAAAGAGCGAGATTCGGTTCCCACGACGCACGCCCGCGACGGTGCGAAACGTCGCGCGGCGATCGCGGCGTCGCAAGAGCTCGAAGAATGGCCGAAAGTTGGTCGCATGCCCCCAGATCTTCTCAAAATAGGACGAATAGACCCCCGGAAACCCCCCGAGCGAAGGGATGAACAATCCGGAATCCTCGACCAGGACCCAGCCTGGAATGCCTCGAACCGCGTTCAGCTTGGCGCGTACGACGGTTTCCAAGTCGTCGGCTTGCGGCTCCGTGAGGATCCGCTTCCGCCAGCGTACGTCGATCCCAAATGGGCGCAGGATCGCCGCCGCCTCTCGAGATTTCCCGGGGTTCGAAGATACGAAGGTGACGGCGGTCATGACCGCCTACCAGTTGTATTGATTGTACGCGATGATTTCGTCGGGGCTCTTCCGGCCATCGGGAGTCACCGGCGGGCGACTTCCCCCGTTCTCCGCGGGGTACCCAATCGGTACTATCGCGATCGGGTGGATCCCCTCTGGCACTCCGAGGACGCTTCGAACTTTATCCTCGTGGAAATCCACGATCCAGCTTGTTCCAAGGCCCTCGGCGGTGGCGGCGAGCTGAAGGTTGTTCACCGCGACCGCGACGTCCAACGGGTAGACCGACATGTAACCCCCGACCGTGACCGGTATGTCCTCTTCGACTGAGAAGGCGACCACGACAATCGGCGCTTCGGCCACCGGCTTCCCTTTTACACACGCCTGCGCGAGGAGCCGTTTGCGCTCGTCGTCCTGCACGACGACGAATCGCCACGGCTGGAGATTGTGTTGCGAGGGAGTTAGGCGAGCCGCGGCCAGGATCGACTTGAGCTTCTCGGGCGGGATCGGTCGAGGATTGAACGACTGACATGGGCGATAGGTGCGGATTGCCTCCAGAACATCCATGATGCTAACCGGCGAAAACAGAGGCTCGAAGGGACTTGGGGAGGTCATCCCTCCGTGGGGACGTGAGGCATTACAACAATGAGAGGGTGCTACCCATTAAAATCATTTCTGGAACGCATCGAACGACGGACGAGGCGAAACCTCTTGGTATTATCCGAATTCCCGGGCGCTGACAGCACGCTCCGGCGGCGCGGAGGAGTCCGAGCGCGACATTTTCTATCGATGGTTCCGTTACATCGCGGACGCGGGAGCGGCGTACTTCCAGGATTTCTCCCAGATTCCCTCCGAACGGTTGGTCGTGGACCGCGCTGCGAGTTACCCGTCGATTTTGGACATTTTCGCCCACGCCCTACTAGCCCATCAGAATTGGATTCTCTACGCCTACCGTGACGGCGACGAACCGCCCTCCAAGGCGACCGGCTGGACCCTTACCGAGACGGAAGCGCTGGCGGGTCGCGTAAAGGAAATCCTCTGGAAATTTCTAACGTCGCTACGTCCGGCCGATCTCCATCAAGAGTCTACATTTCACTGGACGCCCGGGGACGAAAGCACTCGGGTGCCGATGAAGGTCCGCGACATGTTGTGGCACTTGGTCGAAGAGGAGCTCCCGCATCGCGGCGAGATCAACGCCCTACTGTGGCAGTAGGGCTTTAGCGTGCCTATCCTCTCTTGGGACGACTGGGTCCGTGGCCACCACTGATGGGGAGTAGTCGAAGTCGGAGGTCCGTAGCCACACCTCCAGGTTGGTTCGGATATCGAAAAAGTTGCGATGGAACGAAGTCGTGTTCCAGGTAGAGACGCAGTGGAACGGCGCCCACCCCCGATTTAAGACTCTTATCCGGTGAACGACAGTTTCTTTCCGTCGACTTCGACGGTTGCCCCTACGTTGGTCACCCAAGCGAAAAGTGGTGAGGTGTTCTTCCCCCGGAAAAACTTGTTGCCGCCCACCGACATCATCACGGCACCGAGCTCGACATCCTCAACTTGGGGGGTGTTATGGAGTTCTGGATTGAATCCGATACTAAAGATTCCAGGCCGATCGCGGCCCTTGCCACCGGTTTTGTAGGCCTTTTTGAACCGTTCACCGCCGTGCTCGTACTCGGCGTCGGTCAACTTGCCGCGGCGGAATCGGAACACGCCCCCGGTCGCCTTGGCGTCATCGTAGTAGTTGGTTCGGTTCCCCACGATCGTGCCTTCGGCAACGGTTTCGTCAAGGGCGACGCGAAGCGAGCCCGTGGGTAAGGTGGTCAACATCTGAAACGGTTTTTTCAGGTTCGGCCGACCCGTGTACGTCGCCGCTTTACGTTTGGCGAGGCCCAACGTGAGGTCGGTTCCGTTGTCATCATAGATATGGAGGCGCTTTCCCCGCTCAAGCGCGCGCGCGACGGGGGCGACCGCCCGCTCAAGTTTGTCCGGGGAATACATGGTAGCGCGAACGAGCTGATCGGTCCACTTCGAGAGGTCATACCCATAGGCCCGCGCGAGCGAAGGATACGGTCGTCCAATCTCCATCCGAGCGCCTCGGAGTCCGGCCTTGGATGCCGCGTTGTACCAGGAATTATTGTACGCGAAGAGGTGATCGGCCTGATCATCCGGAATCGAGTTCAACCGTACTCGATCCCCGGGGCCCCACATGTGAATGTAGACGTCCGTCTTCGCGAGGGCCGCCCATTCATGGGCGGCGGCCTTTCCGAGCAATTTGTCGCCGCCGTCCTTGACGGCGTCCCAATACATGTCTTCGTCCTCGTAAGGAACGAGCGGCATCGCCCCCATACGACGTACTTCGCGTGCGAACGTTACGGCCCATGGAAGTGTGTGAGTCCACGCTTCGACCACGACAGTTTCCCCCGGTTTGACTCGAAGGTTGTTGCGAAGCACGGAGCGTGCTAGTTTCGTGCGCGTCGCGGCCGAGACGTGGTCGTCGGACATGGTGGCGGCCTATTGTTGGTCTACTATGTATAGCTCTCTCAAATCGTCAGATCTCAAAGATGCCGCCTCGCCCGAAAACTGCTGACCGTCGTGTCGGGAAAATTATAGACCCTATAGCCGCCACCTGTGCGATACCAAAAATCCTCTACTCCGTTTGACGATTTCAGATCGGATCTTTGTTCGTGCGTACGGTTACGACGATCCTGACAGCGGCCGTCGCCGTCGCGCGGTGGGCCGAACCTATCCGTCGGATCCTCGGTTTCGTTATTCAGTCGCTCGAACTGCGTCGGCCGGCGGCAGGCGCGCGGCCCGCAGCGAGGGACCCGCAATCGCCAGCATGGATAGCCCGTAGGCGACAGAGAGGATGAGTCCGAGACTGAGCCACGGGATCGTGAACACCGTAACCCCGGCGGAGGCAGCGGCCGAGCCCTGAGTCACGTTCCATACGATGAGAAGACCCAGGGCGGTTCCAATCGCGATACCCACCAGCGTAACGAACGAGTACTCGAGGAAGAACGCCGTCAGGACCATGCGTTGCGTAAAACCGTTCGCGCGGATCATGCCGATCTCCCGACGGCGCTCGACCACCGCGCGCAGAGCGACAATGCCCATCGCAGCGATTCCGACCGCGAGACCGAGTCCGACGAAAACCTGGAGCAACCCGATTACGCCCTCAGTGGACGCAACCGATGAGGCGAGGAGGTCCGCGATGTTGAGAACGACGAGCCCGTAGGGGAAGAACGCGGCTTTCGCGACTTGGGCCGCGCGCGTCGCCGAAGCGCCAGGAGCGAGGGTCAGGAAAAACACCTTATCCTGATTAACACCGAGCGCCGCGGCGGTCGGCGGGCTCACGAACACGCCCGATACCAGAGATTGGGTCATGATGCCAATCACCGTGACCGTCGTTTGATTCCCGTTCACCGGGTTGGTGAGGACCATCGTGCCGCCGACATTCACCTTGGGATGCGCCCCGCCACTGCCTGCCCCGAGGTTGTTCGTGACGGGGGCGTAGCTCTGGTCCACAATCGCCACGTTAGGTTCAGTTTCGAGCGCAGTGTTGATTTGCGCCACGGTCATTCCATGCTCGCTGGCGGTGAAGCTGTACTGGTTCGTCGAGTAGAAATTAGAAGACGAGGGCGCGCCGGCAGGGGCCGAGTAGATCATGTCTGAGTACGGATTGCCCGAGAAACCACTCACGTTGACGTAGATTCCGGCGCTCTCCAGCGGCACGACGTTCGAAAAGTAAGGAGCCACCGTAGCATTACCAGCGATCAGTTCGGGCAGGTCGGGGATTGGCGTTGTGGAATACGCCACGAACGTGTAACCACCCGACTGCTGCTGGAGCGTTGAGCTCAGACTCCCATCCACCGTCGCTCCCGTGGCCGCAATCGCGACTAGCACGAAAATCACGAGAGCGAAAATCGCGAGGCTGACCGTCGTGCGCGAAGCACGTCGACTAGGGTAGGAGAGCGAGATCTGAGCGACCGGAGCGCTCCGCGTCCCCCCGGTCGCGAGACGGAGGAGCCCATTTGCGATGCTCGCAGCATTGAATGCGAAGAGAAGAAGGGCGCCTCCGACCATGACGATGCCTTCCGTGAATACGATGAAAATGCCCCCGCCGTGGGCCGAGCCGAGAAGGGCGGTGTGCAACGGGCCGTATCCTGCCCACACCAAGAGTGCGGCCCCGGCAACCGAGAAGACGATCCGGTTCCGGACAAACCGCGACGCAATCAGCGCCAGGCCGACGATCGCAAAGGTACCCCCGAGGATGGGATAGGAAGCGTCGGTCGTTCCCTGATACGTCGTAGCGTAGAGCATCGCGCCGATGACAAAGACGACGGCGCCGAGATACGCGAGGAAGGTGTAGGTTCGCACCGTAGGCGGTGGTTCGGGCAAGTCACGGATCGCGCGCACGATGTTCAAGCGGCTCGCGCGCCAGCTAGCGACCACCACCGTGACCAAGGTAAGTAAGAAACCAATCACGTAGGCGATGATTGGGGTCTGGAGGGTGACGGTGAATGAATCGAGAATCGCGGAGGGGGGCAGACCGGGTTGGGGGAATAGGTCGCTGAACGCAACTACCAGGCCGTACCCAACTCCGATGCCCAGGAGCGTTCCGGCGAGAGCGCTGCCGGCGGAGTATACCAGACCCTCGAAAAAGTAGCAGTAGACGACCTCGCGTCCCTTGAGCCCAATCGCGCGTAAGACCCCCATCTCTCCCTTGCGCTCTTCGGCAAGCAGGACGAAGATACCGACGATCAACATCGCCCCCGCCACGATCGAAAAGAGCCCCAACACAAGGAATAGGGTCTCGATGCTGCTGGCCGCCGCGTTGGCACTGGAGAGGGCGCTTACGAGTAGCTGAGTAACGGAAAGTCCTCGGGTGGAGGGCACGGTTAGGAGCGTTGCGTTGAGGGCCGCGCTTACGGCCGGGGCTAGCGCGAGGCGGTTCGCCTGATCCCCTACGTTCGTAACCGATAGAAAGTTGATCGCGCCGGACATATTCTCGAGATGCTGGGCAGTGGGTAGGTCAACGAACGCGCTTCCGAAGTTCCCGACGCCACCCGTTGGAAACGCCCCTCGAATGTTGTCCTGGACGACGGCTTGAATGACGGAGGGAATGGGCGTCGCATTGACACCGTACAAATACACCGAGTCCCCCGCGGAGGCATTGAGTTCGGAGGCTGCCAGGGCATCGAGGAGGACTTCACCCGGCGCAGGTCCGCCAATTGTGGCGCCCGTGTCCGTGACAAAGTCCCCGAGTTGGGAGCTCTGGTTTGCGTTGACGCCGATCAGATTGAGACTCGTTTGGGGAATTCCCGTCGTTCGATCGAAGATCGAGACCTGACTGACTATCTCGGGGGCCATGCCGGCGATCGAGCGATCACCCGCCGTCCCGGCGAGAACTCCCGAGTAGACCGAGTAGGGGAAAGCAATCCATGCGCCCGAGGGAGACTGGTTCCCGACGACCTCATCGTTGTAGCCCACGGCCAGAACCGTGTAGTGAACTTCGAGCTCGTTGATCGTGTCTCCCACGACGAGGCTGCCCGAGACGATCGTAGTTGCGACAAGCAGTCCTAACACCAGCAGGACGGTTCGCCCGCGGGCGCGGTACACATTGCGCATCCCGATTCGAAACGCAAGGCGATGTCGCAGACCGAGAATCAGCGCCACGACCGCCACGCCGAGCAGGATGAGGAGGAGGAGGCCAATGACGGGACTAGCAGAGGGCATTGGGCCTAGCCTACGAATTTTCCGTCGCGCATTCGGAGGGTCCGGTCACATTGACTGGCCACGGCGGCATCATGTGTGACGACGACCATCGTTTGGCCGTACTCTTGGTTGAGGCGACGGAGGAGCGCGATCACGTGTTGAGAGTCCGCTTCATCCAGGTTCCCCGTTGGTTCATCTGCCCAAACAATCGCGGGGCGGCCGACCAGGGCGCGGGCCAAAGAAACGCGCTGCTGCTGACCGCCCGAGAGCTCGGCGGGGCGTCGGTCCAGCCGATCAGCGAGGCCTAACTCCGTGAGCATGGCGTGGGCGCGTTCACGCGCTTCACCTCTTCGAACTCCCGCGATCAGGAGCGGAAGCTCGACATTCTCTGTCGCGGAAAGTACCGGGAGGAGGTTGTACGCTTGAAAGACAAAGCCGACCCGTCGGGCGCGGTAGTCGCTCTTGGCACGATCGTTCATCAGGTGGAGGTCAACACCTTCGAGCAAGACCTGCCCTCGAGTGATATCATCCAAACCTGAGAAACAATTCAGAAAGGTGGTTTTGCCACAGCCCGACTGACCCATCACGGCGATCATCTCGCCGCGGAGGATCTCGAGCGAGATGCCCTGTAACGCAGATACCGCGGTTTCCCCCTCTCCGTAGACCTTCCAGACGTCTCGACCTACGACCACCGGCTCTCGTGGGGTCGCTTCCATCGGTTGCGCCATGTTACGACGCGCGTGGGGTAGTCCGTGAGGCGTAAGAGTTCAGCGCTTGAACGGCGATCCCTCGCGCTTCCTCGGGGACACATCGGACCCAGGCCGTCGCGTAGGGACGTCTCCGTGGCCATTCTTACCTCGGAATGTCGGGTTCCCAGTGGTTGTCGCGATGAAAAAGCATGTTGAGCAAGACCACCCACGTCTCAAGTCACCGAGTTGACTTCCCTCTCGCCACCACCCTGCTCCATACACGGCGTTCGCCTCGGGGGGCAGGCGCGCCCACCGACCCTGCCCCCTCGCTTCTCTC
>JBAUYF010000017.1:0-33485 GCA_049584655.1 Thermoplasmata archaeon
TGGTTCCCCCCGGAGAGTACGACGTGACCTTCACCGAGAGCGGGCTCCCCTCCGGCACCATGTGGTCCGTGACCCTCGCGAGCACCGCTCGGACCTCCAGCACTCCGACGATCACGTTCACGGAGGCGAACAATTCCTACCCCTACACCGTTGGCTCGGTCACCGGCTACACGTCGAGCCCGTCCAGTGGGAATGTGACCGTTCACGGGGCGGCGGTGGGCGTGACCCTTATTTTTACGAGGACGACCGACTACAGCGGTCCGCAGTACCCCGTGACGTTTGAACAAACGGGGCTTCCCGCCACCGATCTATGGGCGGCGTATTCCGAGGCGAACAGCTTGCCTCTCCTTGAGTTCGGTGCATTCAGCACCGGAGCGACGATCGAATACTCTGCCCCCAATGGCTCCTACTCCTGGTACATTGAAACTTTCGCGACAACTAGCAATGGCACGTACTATCTGAATATCCCGGAAAACGGGACCTTCAATGTCTCGGGCCAACCTGTGACGATCGAGCTCACGTTCGAGGAAACGTTTCCCGTGAACTTCACGACGACAAGCTTGCCGAACTATCAAGAGTGGAATGTCACCATCAATGGAACCGTGTGGTACGGCGTCGAAGGGGGGAACACCACCGTCGCCCTACCCAACGGGACCTATCAGTATACGGCGGCCGCATTTGGATACACCGCCGTGCCGGCGTCCGGATCCATCACGGTTGATGGCAGCTCAGTCTCCCGGGCGATTGCATTCACCAAGGAGACCACTTACCCGGCGGCGTTCACAGAATCGGGGCTATCTCCTGGAACGTGGCTCATTACGCTGGACTACCCAGGAGGAGCCATAGAGACGACCAACGCGTCGGGGTCTCCAATCATATTCGAACTCCCGGTCGGAACGTACCCATTCACAGCCAGCGCGGTGTATGTCGACTACTGGGCCGCGTCCCCCGCGTCGGGCAACATAACGGTCAAGTCGCCGGGGGTAGCGCAGCTGATCGTGTTCTCGGCAATTACCACATATATGGTGAATGCCACGGAATCCGGACTTGCTCCATCGACGCCTTGGAACTTGATCGTCAACGAGAGCGAAGGAAACGCGACCGCCCCCGGTACGATCACCGTGAACGCCCCCACCGGTGTGAATTTCTACGACGCCTATGCGAGTGGCTACAATGACGTCTCGGGAAACGTGACCGTGACCAATGGGACCAACTCTCTCGCGATCACATTCACCGCGATCCCGCCGGCTCCCACGAGTTACAACGTTTCATTCAACGAATCTGGTTTACCGTCTTTCGTCAGCTGGGAGGTCGACGTCGCCAGTCAAGGTTCGGACGAGTGCCCGGCTCTCAACTGCTACAACTACAGCTATGCCGGCTATCCCCTCAACCTGTCGCTGCCGAACGGTAACTACACGTGGATAAGTGAAACCGCTGCTGAAAATTTCACGGCGAGTCCGATGGCGGGATTCTTTTCCGTCGACGGGGCGTCGCCGGCGAACATCACGGTTACCTACGTCAACTCCTCCGCCGACTATCTCGTCGCGTTCATCGAGGAGCTTTACCTGTACGACGATGTGGGGGGGCTGCCGAACGGAACGAGTTGGAGCGTCACGATCGGCGGGCAGACCGCGAGCACCGCCGGGATGTTCCTCTTCTTCTTGCTGCCGAATGGAACGACGAACGCTTACACCGTCACGGCGCCGACAGGGTACGTCGCGATCCAGAATTTCGGAAACGTTACGGGCTACTTCAACCCCTACGAGAGCGAGTTCTCCCTCTTCATCTCGGTGTCACCGCAGGTGGCGGTCGCATTCGAACCGAGAGGTCCGCCACCAGGGGATGTGGCGACGATAGGCGGCACTAGCCTAGCAGGAATTCTTCCCGAGTATAGCGTCGAGCTGGCTCGTCATCTGTAAGAGCGGTGCGCCGGTCCGATTCACTATCTTTCCTAACGGCGGCCGCCCTTCACCTTGGCCGGAAACCGGCGACCCGGAGAGGGAGGTGGCTTGCGCGGGGATGCGGTGACCCATCATTGCGCAGCGCGTCAAAAGATGAAGGTCGTCCGATTCGGAGCCACCGGCATGGCCGGGCGGGGCGTCGTGCAAGAGCGCCTTCTCGACCCCGAGGTCCAGGGGGCACCTTCTATCGGTCGAAGCGCGAGCTGAGCGAACTCCGCCCTGAATCCCCTCCCTCCACATGCGACGCAGGTTTTCGAGGTCAAATGCGTCGTGCGGAGTCAGCTTTACCTCAGTAAAGGCACTGTAGTTGTCTCGCAAGCTTCATTGCACCACGGATGTCGGCCCGACTCACACGAAGACGGGCACGGGCGCCTGTGGAGTGCGAAGCATTTTTATATATGATGTGTAATGTTGTGGCATCCACAGTAATTTATGAGGCTCGATCTCGGTCCAGATGGCAAAATCATCGGCACACGCCGTGTCAGCCCGAACGGCCAAATCAGCGGCCTATCGGAGTACACGGGACGTGAAGTGCTGGTCATTCTTCCCGGGACCGCGGAGCCCGGCTTCGCCCCGGCCTGGCCTGGCTCAGAAGAATTCACCCGTCTCGTAGGGGAGCAGATTCGCCAAGCCTACGAACGCACTCGAATCCTTCAGGAAACCTACGCGACGCCCTGGGAGGCGACACGGTCGTTCATGAAGACCGTTTTTGGGGCGCAGGCTCCGGACTTGATGGACGAAGTAGATCGGTGGGTAAAGAGCCAGGTCCGCGAGGCTTCGGCCGCTGGATCGCCCGACCCCTCGAAGACCTCCGATGATCCTTCGGAAGTACGGAGGAATCGTTCTGGCACCCCGCGCTCCGCCGGTTCGACGAAGAAGCGTCCATGACCGCCGGCAAGCGGAATCAGGATCGCGTCCTCGATCGCCGAGCTCTCGTCACCGGCGGGAGCGGCGGGATTGGGACCAGTATCGTCGAGGCCCTGGCCGAGGGGGGCGCCGACGTGGCGGTACAATGGTACCGCAATCACACCGAGGCGGACCGGATGGTCGAGATCGTTGAGAAGTGCGGTCGACAGGGTATCGCGGTCCAGGCCAATCTGCTGGATGTGAAGAGCGTCCACGCGATGCGAGACCAACTGCACGAGAAGTTCAGCAAGGTGGACACGCTCATCAACTGCGCGGGAATCAATCGGGACAGTCTCTTCTCTCGCATGACGGACGAGCAGTGGGACGAAGTGATCGACGTGAATCTATCCGGGGTCTTTCACTGCTGCCGAGCCTTCGTCGAGGAGATCTCGGCAAGTGGACATGGGCGGATCATCAACATCTCAAGTCTGGTCGGTGTGATGGGAAATATCGGCCAGGTCAATTACGCTGCCAGCAAGAGCGGAATGATCGGCTTCGCCAAAGCCCTCGCCCGGGAGCTCGCCGCCCAGAAGACGACGGTGAACGTGATCGCCCCAGGGTTCATCGACACCCCCATGGTGCAGAAGATCCCCGAGTCTGTCAAACAGAAGATCCTAAGTCAAATTCCTATGGGCCGCTTCGGTACTCCGCGGGAGGTGGCGATGGGCGTGGTTTACCTCGTCTCGCCCGAGGCCGATTACATCACAGGGACGGTTCTCAACATGAACGGTGGAATGTATCTATGAACGAAAGCAACAACGACCAATACGAGACCAATGTGAACAAGGCATGGACGGATGTCGCCGAAGCGGTCAATCACGCCACGGAGCTCTACGTGAAGGAGCTCTCGGCGTACCTGAACTGGGCGCATGGCTTCCAACGGGAGGTACTGGAGCAGAGTATCACCGTCACGCAGGAAATGTCCCGATTCGGCGCGAGGCAACTGGCGTTCCTGGCGCGAATTCGGGAGAGCGTCCCGGCCTACGGGACCGTGCCGAAGGGAACGGAAACCGTCGCTGGCATGGTCGAGGCCATTGTCCAGGAGACCGAGCCCAAGGCGTGAACCTTCCAGCCACTATCCGATAGCAATGATTCAAAGCACTGAGGAAAAATAATATGCCGCAAAACAAGAAGCGCCCCGGGCGCCCCACCAAGTCGAAGTCGAACACGACCCCGCATAAGGACAGCGCGCAGCCAAGTCCTCCGAAGGCGGCCAGCCAGACCCCGATGGAGGCGAGTATCGACCTCTGGACCCATTTCGCCCAGCAAACGGGCGAGACGGTGACCGAGTACCTCCGCCGGTTTGGCGACGAACAGCAAAAGAACTACGAGGCATGGGCCGCCTCCGTCCGTGACGCCACCCGCCCCTCCACTCGCGCGAGCGAGACCGAAGAGGTGCAGGCACGTTTCCAAGAGTGGAACCGCCGAGCCGAAGAGGTCGGCGCGCGTATCCGCGACGCGCTCGAGACAACCGTCGCGCCTCAGAAGGAGCTGTTCGACCTTTGGGTCAAGCCCTTCCTTCCAAAGCAAGCGACGAACGAGGACCGAACGCGTGAGGCGACGGAACTGATCCAGAAACTCTGGTCCGGATTTACCTCGGACGCCTTCAAACCATGGTTCACCGCCATGCAACCGGGTTATGGTGTCGAGGATCTCGTCCGCGTCCAGGAAGCCTCCCTCAAGGAGTTCTCGGATTCGTTCCAGAAGCTCACGCAGCTCTACTTCACCAGTCCCGCGTTCGTCACGATGTTCGGAAAGAGTCTCGATGCGTCCCTGGACAGCCAGAAGTTCGCGAAGGAGCAGGAGACCATGCTCAGCCGGATGACAGGATTTCCCACGCGCGAGGAGATCACCGAACTGAACGAAGCCGTACGGGACCTCGCGGAGAAAGTCTCCCGAATGGGCTCGAGGCGAGCGTAGGCTGACCTTCCTGCGGGAGAGCGTCGCACGTATGGGCAAGAGCGACTACGTAGTCCCGGAGATGTCCGCAGCGAGGGTGGCACGGGGCGGGGAATCCGAGGGCTTTGGTGGGAACCCACAGAGCGCTACGAAGGTCGATCCTTTCACGGAGTTCACCCAGCGACTGTGGAAGTCCTGGAACCTCGCTCTCCACCCCCCGCGGATTCTCGTCGGGCAGACCCTCAGCGACCCGATCTACACCGAAGGCCGAATGCGGGTCCTGCACTATCGCCCTCTTCCGGGGGTCGCGGCGAGCGATCGTCCGCCCATTCTTCTCGTCTATGCGTTGATCAACAAGCCGTACATCATGGACCTACAACCGGGCCTCTCGGTCGTCGAGTCCCTCCTCCGACGCGGTCTCGATGTGTACCTTATCGACTGGGGGACGCCCAATCACATGGACAAGGATCTCAGGATTCACGACTACGTCAACGGATACCTGGACCGTGCCGTGGATGCGGTGCGCGAAGCGAGCGGGACCGATCGCCTCCACGTCCTGGGCTACTGCATGGGAGGCACTTTCGCCGCGATGTATGCGTCTTTGCACCCCGAAAAGGTGCGAACACTCGCGCTAATGGCCGCTGGCCTTGACTTTGATACTCGGTCGAGTTTTCTCAACGTCTGGTCCCACGCACCGGGCTTTGACGCGTGGAAGATCGCTCGAACGTACGGGTTGATCCCGCCGACTTTCTTCAACGACGCCTTTGGCCTCTTGGACCCGCTGAGGAGTAACTACGTCAAGTTCAAGGATCTCCTCAACCGAATCGATGACCAGCCGTTCGTCGAGAACTTCCTCCGGATGGAGAAGTGGACCAACGATGGAATCCCGATGGCCGGTCCTACCTACGCCGAGTTCATCGACAAGGGATACCAGCGAAATCTACTCGTGAAGGGAGAGTGGACCCTGGATGGGGACGAACGGGAGATCGACCTCAAAGCGCTCACCATGCCGTTGGCCACGATCGTAGGACTCAAGGACAATCTCGTCCCACCGGAATCTACGGAGCGCGCCCTCGAACGTGTGGGATCCAAGGACCTGAGGCGCTTCCAATTGCCGACCGGACACATCGGTCTATCTGTCAGTCGCACCGCCCATCGTGATTTGTGGCCCGCCTTCGCCGACTGGGTCCTGGCCCACAGCCGAGGAACTCCACCGGCGCGCGGCATGAAGCGCGCTCGATCTGGCAATCGCCAGCGAGCTCGTAGGCGGCGGAAGGCGTAGAGGGGTCTGAGATCCTATGGCGAGAGTCTCTTCCCGAAGGTCCAAGGGCCGGGGGGCCGTCATCCAACACCAACCCGCTCGGCTAGTCCTCGTCGAACGCCATGGGGCCGTGGCCATCCTCACCCTCAACAACCCGCCCCTCAATATCCTCACGACGCCCCTCTTGGACGAGTTGGCCGACCGGCTCCTCGAACTCTCGAGCGACGTCGCGATCCGTGTCCTGGTCATAACCGGTGGGGGGGACAAGGGGTTCTCGGCTGGAGCGAACATCAAGGAGATGATCGCCATGGACCGAAGCCAGGCGAGCGCCTTCTCCATGAAGGGGCAAGCCGTGGCGAACATCCTGGAGCGCTCTCCGCTTCCGGTCATCGCGGCGGTCCACGGCTTCTGCGTCGGAGGCGGCTGTGAGCTGTCTCAGGCCTGTGACTTCATTGTCGCTAGTAAGGACGCGGTCTTCAGTCAACCCGAGATCAACATCGGGGTCATCCCCGGTTGGGGCGGGTCCCGACGCCTGACGCGCGCCATAGGGGTGGCCAGAGCCCGCCGGTGGATCATGACCGGCGAGAAGATCCCGGCGACGACCGCCCTCGCGTTCGGCCTGCTGGACCGGGTCGTCCCGAACGACCGTTTGATGCCCGAGTCGTTGGCGTTGGCGCAGGAACTCGCGACCAAACCGGCGGTCGCGCTCGCCGCCGCGAAGTACGCGGTGAATCAGGCGGCGGATCCGGGACGAATGATTGGGCTCGATTACGAACGCCTCCTGTGGGGACTCCTGTTCAACACGGACGACCAGAAGGAGGGGATGCGGGCCTTCATGGAGAAGCGACCCGCGGTCTTTCCGGACAAGCGCGATTGGACCGCTCGACGCCCCGAATTCCCGTGGGAACGCCCGGGGAACCCCTTGGAGATTGCCAAGGAGAAAGTCTACCAGTCCGAGAAGAATCTTCCCGGTCCGCCTTATTCAGGTTCCTGGTCGGGACCTGCCGATATCGCGACGGTGGCCGAAGCGTATCGCGCGGCTGGAGTGCGCGCATTCCAGGCCCTCTTCGCCCTCATGCGAACCGCGACGGAGAGCTATCGGCTTATGGCCCAGGCCGCGCAACAGAGTTCCTCTCTTCTCCTATCAGCGCGACCGCGCTCCAAATAGAGAGAAATCCGCACGAACTGAACCGCCGCGCCGTGACGCTCCTGCCCGGGCTGCTCCCTCTATCGGTCCCTCAATGTGGGTGAAATGTCGATTGCACCTTCTTCTCAGCCGAATGTCCTACAAACCAACGCGGAGTTTGACGGCGTCCCATCGGGTCGGGTCGACCCGCGCGGCACAGAGGTCCGAGACCGCTTTCATGAACTGCGGGGGTGCCGCAGACTTCAAGGACGACAAGAGGCGGGACAGCTCGGTCACATTGAGGGAAGGAAGCATCCAGCCCATTATCGCAAACAAGCGATCGGGAGGAATCTGTCCGATGATCTTGCCCTGCATCGCGGCCATCTCCGGGTCAGAGAAGTGTTCCTGCATCAGAGGGACCAGTTCCGCCTCCTCCCGGTTCATATGGACCAGGTAGGCCCCGAATAGCTGATTCGCCGCGATGTTGAGCCTAACTCCGGCGCGTACCCGGGCTTCGGCAGAGTCCGTCGAGAGCAACTCGTGGCCCGCTTTCGCGATCTCGAGCTCCCGACGGGTCAGGTCGTGATGCTCCGAGATCAGCTCGGTGATTAGCTTGTTCCCGACCGAAGCGACGGCTGGGAAGACGAACGACTCCTCGTCGACGGCGTGGTGCGCGAGGATACAGAGCGCACAACCGGCCGATCGCGCGACCGCGAAATCGTTCTCGAGGTCTGTGATCAAGGCTTCGGTCGCCGCGCCGTCGGCGAAATCATTCGTTTGAAGTCGGCCGGACAGCCCGTAGATCATCGTGCGCAGTCCCTTGTGGATCGGCGTGAACAAATCTCCTTGCGCGACCATGGTTTCCCTAACCTTCAGTAGGTTCCACACCGCTCGGCGTCCGTGTATTTGAATTTTTGACCAGAATTTTTCGAACCCGGGATTTTGCGACTTTAGGGCGCTGGCGAGCTTATTTGCGCGCCCGGTTGGAGGATGCGGGAGGATGAGATGTGACGGCTGAGGTCGATATCTTGACGCCCATTCACAAGGCGATCCGGGCAATGATCTACGACCTAGGAGACCAGCTGCAGACCACGGACTTCACGGACTTGGCCCAAACCGAGGCAGTGGTCCGTCAGTTGAAACACGAATTCACCGCCGCTATCACGTCAAACTGCATCCTCTGCTTAGTCCATCATCACGGACTCGGAGAAGAGATGCAGGCGTTTCCGGAACTCGCCAAGTTTGACGGCCCGCTGATCGATCGGCTATTGAAGGAACACCGCCAGTTCGAGATGAGGCTCAGCGCTCTGTCGAAAATTGGGACGCAACTGGAAAGCCTATCTGAGCCTGCGGCGAGGATTCGGATGGGGATCCGGCTCAACCGAGGGGCCAACGAGTTCTTCGCGGCCTACTTTGCTCACATGAACGAGGAGGAGGAAAAGCTCCTCCCCCTGCTGTTGGAACACTTCACCGACGAGCAGATCATCGCCTTCAGCACGCACATTGAGGAATCGATGCCTCCTGAGCGTTTTCAGGAGTACATGCGTTGGCTGCTCCCCTCATTGAACGCGAACGAGCTCACGGAGATGTTCCGAGGAATCAAGATGGAACCAGATCCGGAGGTACTCGGGGCTTTCACCAGCCTCGCCGAAAACCATGTGGATCCCGCACGTTGGCGCATCGTGAAAAGTCGGGTAGGCATGTGAGCATCTCCCGTCTGAATACCGCGAGGGTGGCTCGCACGCCGTAGATTCGGGATCGCCTGTCCGGTCGCCCCGATCGGGAAGGTTGTCGAGACGTGGAGCTTTCGGAGAGTCCGTCGAACCTGCTCCTTTCCAAACTCGTACCCCGCTCGAGATACGACTGGACGATTCCGCCGCAGGTCCGCGACGCGTTACCTCTCCTATCGAGTTAAGTTTATTTTTCGGCGAGGATTGCGATTGCGATAAGGAGTGAGACAATGAGCAGCCCAAACTTCAGTGTCGCCTACACCGTGAGTCAAACTCCTGAAGAAGTGTTCAGCGCCGTCAATGATGTTCGTGGATGGTGGACTGGGGAGCCAGGAGCGAAAGGTACAACCGACAAGCTTGGCGCAGAGTGGACGTATCAGTTCAAGGACCTGCACTACACGAAGCAGAGGATCACGGAGTTCGTTCCCGGGAAGAGAGTTGTCTGGCTGGTACTAGACAGCAGGCTCAGTTTCGTTAAAGACCAGACGGAATGGAACGGGAGCAAGATCACGTTCGAGATCGCGAAGAAGGGCGACAAGACCGAACTCCGCTTCACACACGTCGGCTTGGTCCCCGACGTCGAATGCTACGGAGATTGCTCCAGTGCCTGGGGATACTATGTGAAAGGGCCTCTTCGGGCGCTGATTTCCAAGCAGGGCAAACCCCGCGCCAGTGCGACGGCTAAGGGCAGGACAAAGAAGGCGGCTCGTCCAAAATCAAGTGCCAAGCGATCCAAGTGAGTAACCATCTCACGGGACTCCACACGCCCTTCCGGGTGGGTGCAGTGATGCTTACACACGCTTCTTTGACTGACTCCTCGGTCGGATGGATGGGAGCATCAATCCACTTCATGCGAGCTCGACACCGGATTGGACGGCGCGTTCTGACGTCCTCAAAGAGAAATACTGGGCACCAATACCGGGCCTGATCACCCCGAGGTGTCGATGGGCGTAGCTTCCGAGGACAAGACCCCTCATACCGAGTATCTCCAAACCGCCGATCAGGCCAAAGGGGCGACAATCGTGAAACTCTTCATTCCGCCTGAAAGTGGTCCTTCCGCTCACTACCACACGAAGATGGAGGAATCGTTCTATGTCCTCGAAGGAGAGTACTCGTTCTGGGTTGGAGGACGCGAGATCCGAGGCGGTCCGGGTACTTTCGCATTCATCCCCATAGGCGAGACGCACCGATTTCGAAACATAGGTCGCACCCCAGGACGCTTGCTATGCGTTTGCTCTCCTCCCGGGCATGAGCGATACTTTCAGGAGCTGGATGCGGCCCTACTAGCCGGCAAAGGTACCGTTGACCGTGAGTCACTAGCCAAGTTACGCGAAAAGTACGACACGATCCAAGTCTGAAGCCTTACACATCCTCGGTTTGGGTCAAGGGTCCTGAAAAGGAGTCTCGGTCATTGGCCTGACGAAATAGGTCCAGAAGATTCTAGGAATTCTCCTTTCTGGAGTTGCAACCCTTGCTGCACTCAAGGGTGGAGGGAGAAGCTGCAAGTAACCTTGGAGCGATTCAAGAGTGGGTCCAATCGCCATTACACGCACTGTGGACCCGTCACCCGAATTTGGAGGCTCCGACGAATTGTGGTTGCACCTAGTGACGGACGACCCAGAAAATGCTGCCAGGTGGACGATTCTGACTGTGCGGAAATTACCCTCAGCGCCTGCGGGCCACTTGCACCTATGAACAGTCACCAGACAACCTCTCCCATTCCGAGTTCACCAGTGCAGACATGGCACGCAGGGTCCCGGCTAGCTCGGATTTTCAAGAGCTCGTTCGTGGCTCCTTGGAACCTAAAGAAGCGATTGTTAGCCCCGCCTTCCAAAAACCCCGTTCGAATTCGCATCGCTTCGATTACGCCCAGGGATCCGACCAGTCCGTTGAAACTTACGATCTGGGAAGGGTTGGCAGCACCTCGAATGTACTCCGGGCCCTGACCAGCTAACTCGAGCTCAAGTCGTTCCTTCGAAAGAAGTCCGACGCACCACATGCAGGGTCCGCCTGGAATGTGCGTGTGGACATGCCCATCAATCGCCGCGACGCTCCTTTGGGCAGACGGATTTCCAGTCGACGTTCCAATTCCGATGTCGACGAACGGGATTAGGTATCTCCAGCAGAAGTTCTGTAGCTCTTTTCGAGCATGAAATGTGTCGACACAACCAATCAGGACGTCCACTTGCTTGAGAATCTCGACGGACTTTGGGGATGGAAACCGTTCTTGAACGGGGACGACAACTGTTTCCGGGTTCAGCAGTGGGAGAAGAGACGCGTAAGCCGCTACTTTCGGTTTCCCTACATCCGCTGGCCCCATGCCGACGAGCCGAGAGAGATTGGACTCTTCGATGACATCGTTGTCGACTAAAAGAATAGTTCCGAATCCTGCGTGAGCCGCCTGCACGGCGACGTGGGATCCGCCTCCGCCAAGTCCTACGAGTCCGATGACGGACTGATAGAGACGGCTTTGCCCTGCCTGCCCGAGAAGAGATATTTGACGGTCGTAGCGCAGTATGTTCTTCGGCAAAATCATTGGCAGGTCTGGTCTTGTCACTACAGGATTTCGCAACCAATCAACGCGGGTGACTTCCCGAAGCTGACTGAGGGGCGCTCCGGGTAACCATACCAAGCCGCCCAAGTTCCAGTCACTACCGAGAACCAACGACCCGTGAGGTCGGTCGGGAATCAAGGTTGACAAGGCCGGAAGCAAGGCCATCAAGCTGCCATGATCAACGGTTGATAGTCTAGGAGAAGTCGACGAACCGTGTGAGTGGATGATGAACACTCCTAAACGGAATCGCATTGCCTCCGAGATGACGCTCGCGGTGAATTTAGTGCTCCAAGAAGTTCCCGGCCCCGAGACCATGTAGTCGGCGTCGGGAACCGGATGAAGGGAACGGAGCAGAACTCGGGATTCATGAGGGTCTCTCGTGTGGCCGGCTAGGGCGAGGATCACTCGTTCGCATCCGATGGGCGCTTCACGCGAAAGCTCGTCGAGAAGAATTGTCCCTTCGACCAAGGGAATCCGAACCCGGATCTCAGGTTTCCGAGTGTCCTTTGGAGACTTGTCTATCGACTGGGCGGGCAATACGGCCCGCAGCCGTCGTGCAACACCGCTCTTTTGTCGGCGGGGTCTTGGGGCGGCCTTCGGGGTGCGCGTAATGACTATTCTCCCCAACGAAATCTCCAGATCTTGCGCATCAAATTGACAGTGATCGACTCACTCGAATTCCAACTCCACTGAGCTGACCACTTCATCCAAGCCTCGCCCTCAATCACCGTCGGGTAGGTGTTTTTCGGGGCTGCACCGTTAGGCAACACGATTCCTTGCCGCGCGTAGATTTCTGGTGTGTCGCTCCCAGGGGGATAGACCAACAACGCCTCGGTTGCCGGAGGGTTACACCCGGGGGGCAAGGGCACCCTTTCGATCTTGAAGAGGTGCCGGCCATCAGCCGTAGCCTTGTAGACTATGGCCTGGGGACCAAAGCTTCCCTCGAGCTCCGCGCGGATGGCCCCTATCCGCTCGGGCTCCACGGCTAGCTCACAGGGGTGGGAGTCAAGTCCACGAACTGCTCGTTCTCGTGGATTTCGACTGTTTGATCGTTTCGCACGAGTACGAGTTCCGTGCCCTGCTTCTTGTACAAGTCGGAGTTCAGATCGAAACCACCCTTTTCCTTGATTTCGGCACCCGTAACCGTGTCCCGGCTGAACGGCCCGACCCGTTTGTCGTTCACCAGAATGAAGATCCCATGATGCCGCTCTCCTTCGGCCCCTGTCACCGCCGCCCCTTCTGCAGACATGTTTTCCCCGCGCTACGATTACTGTAGCACACGGCAAGGTGAGCACCCCTATATATACTTGTTATCGATTCCGTAACGCAGCGAGTACTAGCAAAGCAGAGGCGGTGCGAACACGACCTCAAACCTCGTAGAGCGGAGGGGATCGGTCGAGATCCTTGCGGCTCTGGCCGCTCAGGATAGGCACGTTAGAGAGTTACAGAGAGTAATTGGCGGTAGCGCGAGTACGATTGACGCGAGGGTCAGGGAACTCATCCATGCACGTTACGTGCGCGAGGTCAGTCAGGTGCGTTGGCCTTTCAGAAGAACACTATCTCTCACGGATCAGGGAAAGGCGGCGGCCCGGCTAGCCTCAGATCTTAAGGGACTGTTCGAAGAAGATCGTGAGAACCATCCCGCAAAGCCCCTAACTGCGAGACATCGGTTCCTGCTCGCAATTATTGGGGGAGTGGGGGGTCGCATCTATGGCAGCACGCGCTTACAGAAGTACACTTTTCTTGCTCAACGTCGGGGGGGTGTTGCCCCCAAAGGGTTCTATGAATTTAGTCCGAATCGTTTCGGACCGTTTTCAGGTCAGATACTCGACGATGTTCGATACCTCGCGCGCCAAAGGCTGCTCGAAGTGAGCGTAGAAGTATTCGAACCCACAGGGAAGGATGGTGATCTTCTTGTTCGGAAGAACTACGCGCTCACCGAAGCTGGCAACCGCCAAGCGTCCCTTTCCCTGAAGTCGCTGCCTCCACGGACGCGCCGTGCGGTGGGGTCGCTAACTGAGCTGAATGACTTCAGCAGTGACGCCTTGGTTTCGTACGTGCATCACGAGTTCCCAGAAGAGAGTGGATTGGTGACTCTGGACGGCACCAAGGCTCCTCACAGCTGAACCCTGACCCCGAGGCCGACACGAGGCCAGCCATTCAAACCTTCTATGGGCTCGAATCAGCAGATGGATTGCAAATCCATTTGCCGGCTAAGGAAACGGCGGCGGAACGTCGATCGCAGGGGGGGTTACAAAGTGTGGGCTGGCGAGCGTGGGTAATCCCCATTGACCATCTTTCCGGTATGAGCGGTCGTGGTTGCAACCTGATCGTCCGCGTCGGGGCTCAAAACCGCGCTCGACGGCGGGTGCAAGAGGCGTTGCAGCCACCCACTCTCGAGGCAACGCTTTCCGACTTATGTGCTACGGCAGGCGTGGCTCTGTGGTCGGATGACAAAGTGTGGGACGCCATGGAGGCGCACCGTTGGTATCCGCCCTCGTCTCGCAGGGTAACCACCGAGAACTACGAGCTGGCCGTCACGCCCGGTTCTTCCGGCCTGACGTGGATCTACGGCTTCCGAGCTAACGACACTCAGGACGCGGAGCGACTTCTTGACGAAATCCGCGAGAAAGTCAAGTCCCTCGGCGGTACAGGTGCACGAATCCAAGTCACACCGCTCGCCCGGCCCCCAGTGCTTGGTGACCTGCTCTTGCGCTGGCAGTTCGAGCCCAAGGAGGTGGCCGAGGTGTTGGTGTGCGATCTCCGCGACGAGTCCGGTAGAGAGAAACTGCCTTCGTTCCGGCCCACCCCTGGACTCGCTGTCCGGGAGATTACGACGCGAGACGATTACGACGCAGTTGAGGACCTAAACAGAGCTATCTTCGAACTCCCCGCTCCTCCCGCTGAGACCCGAGCCATCTTCATTGAAACGTACGAACGGCAGGTACGCGAGACTGGCCACTCGGACCGATTCTTGGCCCGCGAGGGGGGACGGGCCGTCGGCAACGCAGGACTAGCTTTGGAGGGGGCGGTCGCCTTTCTCTGGGGCGCCGGAGTCTTCCCCGAGTTTCGCGGTCGTGGCGTCTACGGCGCCTTGGTGGTGGCTCGATGCAAATCAGCTGCCGAACGGGGCGCTGAAATCGCGCTCACGACCGCCAGAACCGGTACTTCGGGCCCAATTCTCAAGAGGCACGGATTCCGGGTGGTCGGCCCTATTCAGGTGTTCGAAGCGGCGTGGTCGCGCCCCGAACGTTCTAGCTGAAGCGCTCGATCGCTGACTGCTCCGGTTCTGGTGGCAAGATCGGTCACTCCCGTCAGATATGTAAGCACTGTTGCATCCACTGTGGCTGTAAGACGCGTTGCAACCACTCTCTCGGATTGTCTAACAATCATTGAACAGAGTTTCGAAAGGTGCCAAAACGCCCGGAGTGCTATTCGCGAGTCCGTCGAAGTCAAAGAAGTCAGACAAGAGCGAGGTCGCGCCGGTCGGAACATCGTCGAGATATCCATCCGATCCGAACCGCGATAGGGCCACGGGAGAAGGTTTGATCTTTAGATCGCAGTAACTGAACGCGATGCGAGTTGTCACATGCGCTATCGATGACCTTCATTCACGTTACCCAAGCCTGGGCATCTCGAGTTACCAGAGAGCGGTTGTCTGGTCCCCGCGTCAAAAGGCCGCTCTGATTAGGTCGCTGTTGTCTGATTATCCCACCGGGGCGATTGTCCTCAATGATCTAAGCCTCGCAGCCAGAGTCGGCAACACTAGAGTCCTCTCTCACCTCAGTTCGAGCCATGACATCATTGACGGTCAGCAGCGACTTACGACCCTCTATGAGTTCATGGCTGAACCGCTCCTATACGTCAGCGATTGGGCAAAGAATCCCCCTCGCGCGGCTGCCACAATAGAGCCGCTTTTGATTCAAGATGTTAGAACTCAGTTCGATGCCCTACGAAAGGCCCTCCGCCCCCCGCGGGCAGGATACGTTCCAAGAGGGACTTCCAACAAGCAGTTGAAAGCGAAGATAGCGCAGGATGCCAGTAGGTACCTACACGAATTCCTTTCCCATGGGGCAAGTCCAGATCCAAAGTTCTACGCGTTAGTCGAAAGTCTCAATCGCTTACGCAGGGCCGTGATTAGAAAGAAGATCATTATCGAGGAACTAACCAACATTGGAACTACCGAGGCGGAGGCAATTTATCATCTAATCAACACATCTGGAACCCAACTGCTCTGGTGGGAACTGCTGTGGGCCAAGCCCGCATTTGTTCACGAACAGTATGTGTCTACGGGACCGTACCGGACAACTCGCGACAATGAGGTCCGTACACTTGCGATACTCTATCGCGCCAACGCGCAGCTGAGGACTCACGCCGGTGCAACAAATGACTCGTTATGGCATGCAATGCTTGCGCTTGGAGAGTACGTTCAGGCATATCTTAGGGTCCGTGACCCTCGCACTCTGACACATCTCCTTACTCGAGAAGAAAGACGGTTGCCTGTAGACGGCCTCGGATTCAGACTGGTAAGCACAGCTTTGTCGCATGACATCGGAAGAGCCGCGATCTACAATATCTTCGAACAGTACAGCCAGGATACGGTCAGGGCAGCCATTGATACTCTCTTTGACACATGCGACCTCCTTCTGAGAACTCCAGACGCCTCGTCTCCAGATTTCCTCTTTTTCAAGAAGTATGCGCTGTTCGGCGCAGACCCAATTCAGGCCTACCCCTTTGTAGGGATATTCGTCAGTGCCGCAAAACTAGTAGCGAAGAACAAGTCAACTGGTGCTGGAATTACCTTAACTCCGTCCGACAGGAGGTCTCTCCGAGAGTTAACTGAAGAGATTTTCCGAGAGGTTGTGACATCCACGAAGTGGGCTGGAACGGGAGACAGCCGACTCAAGGAATGGTTGGACCGTCATTTCGACCCGACCCCCACAACCGGCGCCCACCCAGTCCTGAGTCTTGGTGACCCGAGATCGATCAGTTCAACGTACCGGGAGCGCCAGTGGAAACGGTTGCTCGACGAGCTTGAGCCCACAGGGCAGAGAAATGTTGATCGAAGGACGGCGGCCCTCCTCTTCTGGGTTCAGTACCTCTTCGACGGCAGGGTCCCGGGAACTCTTCCGCAAGGTAAGGTTCAATTCGACCACATTGTTGCATTTGAAAGGACGCCAAGAAGTCTAACCACTCATCCTCTGAACATCGCCGCTATCCGAGCCGAGTTGAACCGTGAGAAAGGCATCAGAAGTTACAGAAGATGGGCGCCTGCCGGCGCGCTTGACGACGCTTACAGATTGAACGTAATCTGTCGGCCACCCGTCCACGGAATCCCCGGAGCGGCGACCTCCAATTTCCTGGACTGGGCGGATCACGCCGGCTTGAGGCGAATGATCCCAGCGCGGCGGAAGGTGTTCGATTACGCCGTTGGTCCGCTCCTTAGAGACTGGATAACGTCGGGTGACTAGCAGCTCGCCCCGAGTAGGCACCTGGCACATCGTGAGTGCAAGGTTGATTGCACACAGTTGGCTCTACCGTATCACGGGCGTCGTTATTGGTGTACTCCCCATACTTTCTCAAATGGAGTAAGCGCTTGCCATCTAACGCCGAATCTACACGGAGAATCAACCCCCGGTAAGTGGACCTTCGGCGAGAGACGAATTTCGAGCGATGCTCTATGCCGGTGTCTGTGCCCGAATAGTCTTGCTCCGGCGGCGACTTCCGGAACCGGTGAGAAGGGTTTTGGTTCGGAACTCTTCTAAGGCCGCACCCAGCGATGGAGAGGTCGCTAGCATATTCATGCTCGTGACAAGGTAGTGGGGCGCGCCCTCAGCATCGTAGAGGGAGGTCCGGCTTACACCGGATACTCTAGTTCGAACAATCAGTACGCGCTCCCCCGAAACCAGATAGACTGACGGTTTCTCCACTCTCGTCTCGAAATGCATGTCAGGCACGACAATATGTTTCTGGAGTTCCTCCACGGGAACCGTTCCTCCAACTGGACCCATGAGCCGACGAGGTGCCTGAATTACGTTTACGATTTGGTTCGAGAGTTTTGCTCCCTCCTGCCCATCTGGCGACTTGACATTCCCAATCTTTAGAAGGACGAATCTTGATCGCAGTACCGTCCCGTCTGACAGACGGTACTCTGACCACGGCTCCTGGAAGACCTCGAAGTCGGCGTACTCAGAGCGGCGCTCCTTAAGTGAAGTCGAACTGCGCTTCACGCCTAATACCCTTGTTCCGAAATACCACTCGCAACCAATTCGAGAGGATGAGCAGCCTGCACCTGCGTGTTTACGGTGGAGCCAACTTGGTTCGACAATTCCTCAAAGTATTCGGTAAAGCTGAAGGAGTCGTTTGAGGAAAGCGAGAAATCAGTTGAGTGGATTTCGAATAACGTCTCCCCAACGATCAGTTCGTTAGTAGCTTGGAGGAACTCACGCAAAGCCCTGACGTGGCCGGAATCGTTGTTTAGACGGTAATACCGCGAACCTGCCCGGACACCCGAAGGCTCTAGAATGTGCCAGTCCAGGAACTTGTAAAGCACTAATCTGGCGGAAGGCCTGGAGAGTTCGGCTTCTCGTGCAAGCTCGCTTACATTGAAATCATAAGTCGGAAACCCTAGGAGGAAGTCCAGGACCTTCAATTCAGAGGTCTCCCCAAGAATTCCGCCAAGCGGCTGACCAGCGGCAAAAGTCTTCGGAGGGTCGGCCGCCAACTCGGTCCCTCTGACCTCCGCGAACTTGGCTGTCATGATTGTACGGTGGCAACTTAGATTGCCAGGGGTGGTATTTGTGCTTTCCTAGGCTCCCAGGGTCTTCGGACGAAGGTGGGCTGGAAGGAACGCCGCGCGGTGAGACTTTAGAACCATGATTACGCGTCCAGCGTCAGCATACAGACACATCTTCTTGTGTTTTCCAATATAGAACTGGTTACGTAATTCGGAAACCACATCCTCCGGGTTGGACACTCTTGCTCGCAGCCTGCTGTAGACCGCTTCCTCGTGCAGGCTCGCCTTGGGACTAAGTAGATGCTTTGAGTAGAACCAGAAGAGCACGTCTATCTGTTCTTCGCTTAGCCCGCAGCTCACACTTTGGATAGTCGGGTCCCGGTATAACACGTTGCGTGACTGCGATTAGGTGCGAACTCCATCTACGTATAGGGTCGTTCGAGAACGCCTCAACTCAGGGCGCAACGAATGACTGATCTCGATTGAAGAAGAATAAGTGGGTGCAACAGCCGCTTTGCGTGATAGTGGAAGGGAAGCAAACGTGCTATGACTGTCACACCCACCCATCTGCCCCAGGTCCTTGAACCGACTGGGGGGTCACTCTAGTTGGACGTTTAGGCCCCGTCGGCGTAGATTGCGCGCGAAGGGAACCCACCCCTTGCAAAATTCCGCCCTCAGAAATCGGTGAGTTCAGTCCATCGACGCTCCCCGTTACAAAATGAGCACCTTTTCTGCCCCGGCTAGGATCAGGAGCTTAAGCGAGGGAACTTAATCTAACCGAAGGAGTCTGCGGCCCGTGGCCGCAACCCGACGCCTCGCCGCTGTAATGTTCACCGATATGGTCGGCTACACGGCGCTAGCGCAATTCAACGAGGCCAAAGCGCTTCAGCTGCTCCACCGCCACAACGACCTCCTTCGCTCCATCTTTCCTCGGCATCGTGGACGCGAGATCAAGACAATCGGCGATTCGTTCCTGCTGGAATTCGACAGTGCTGTCGACGCGACCGAATGCGCGATCGGAATCCAGCGTCTGCTTCGCCAGGATAACGCGACCCACCCTCCTGAGGAATGTGTTCGCATTCGCATCGGGATTCATCTCGGCGATGTTATACATACCGAAACCGACGTCCTCGGAGATGCCGTCAACATCGCATCCCGCATCGAGCCGCTAGCGGAACCGGAGGGTGTTTGCGTCTCCGGCCCCATCTACGAAGCGGTCCACAACAAGCTCGAGTGTCGCTTTGAAAAGCTAGATCCGAAGCCGCTGAAGAACGTCCAATTCCCGCCCGCGGTCTACCGCGCATTGTTGCCTTGGAGCGGTGCGGAGGCGCCGCTAATCGCTCGAACGGCGCGAAATCGGATCGCGGTCTTGCCGTTCGCCAACATGAGCCCCGACCCAGACGATGCCTACTTCGCGGACGGCATCACGGAGGAACTCATCGCTACCCTGGCCGAAGTGCCGGGTCTCAGGGTCGTCTCGAGAACGTCCGTTGAGCCTTACAAGCAACAGAAAAAGTCCCTCCGCGAAATCGGGAGCGACCTGCATGTCGACACCGTGCTCGAGGGGAGCGTCCGTAAGCTCGGGGACCAACTGCGCATTACGGTTCAGCTGATCCAGACCGATACGGACGAACGCATGTGGAGCGCCCGTTACGACCGAAAGCTCGAGAACGTTTTCGAGATCCAGACGGAAGTCGCTCGAACGGTCGCCGAGAATCTGCGGACCCGCCTTCATGCCGACGTGAAGGAGGAACTACCAGCGCAACCGGAAGTGACCTCGGCATCCCGCCTCGAGTATCTAAAAGGAGTCGCGCTCTGGCGCGAAAGAACGAAGCAGACGCTCTTCGAGGCGAAGGAGCGCTACCAGCGTGCGATCGCGTTGGACGAGCGGAATGCTCGGGCCTACGCAGAGCTTGCCGCCATCCTCCGCCTGCTCCGGAACGAGTATGGGCACCAACCTTCGGCCGACCCGGCGCGCTCGGAGCGCGCACTCATAGAGCGGGCGCTGGAGATCGACCCGGGCCTGGCGGAGGCGCACGCGTCGCTCGGCGCCCTCCTCATACACGAGTATCGCTGGCCCGAGGCCGAAAGGGAGCTGACTCTTGCACTCTCCCGGAACCCGAACTACGTCCTCGCGCACAATTCGTACGGCATTCTGCTCCATAACATGGGACGATTCGAGACCGCGCTTCGAGAGTGGGGCCTGGCCGAAGAGACGGACCCACTGTATTCCTCACCCCTGAACAACCAAGCCGAGCTGCTCACGGATCTGGGCCGCTTCGACGAAGCCCGTGCGAAGCTGCAGCGGCTGGGGGAGATCTCGAAAAAGGGCGCCGTCTACCAGCAATGCGTGGCGTACTATGCGCTCGCCACTCACGATTACCCAACGGCATTGGGTCACATCGAACGGTTGGAAGCGCTGGAGCCCGAGCGCATCTCAGGCTCTGTGCTTCGCGGGATCTACTTCGGTGTCACCGGGCAGCGTGAGAAGGCAGAGGAGCTATTGCGCCGACTGAAGGACCTCCCTGAGAAGGGCGGACATCGGGACGATGTCCTGGCCAAGATCTACGCGACGCTGGGCGACCGCGACGAGTGCTTCCGCTGGCTGGAACGGGGATTCGGGATACGCGCCATCTCGTTCGGGGAGTGGCGATCGAGCGTGCTCCTCGCTGACGTCGTAAACGACCCGCGTTTCCAGGACCTGTTGGAACGGGCGAATCTGAAGTGATGACCGTCGCCTCTCCCTAAGCGACTCGGCACCTCGTGGGGAGAGAGCAACTACCGGAGTCAAGTGGTAATCGTGAGCCAAGTAAAGGGTCAGACACGAGGAGCCACTGCATCCTGAGCTCAGTCGCGGCGTCGACGCGATCTTTGCAATGACAGTTATGCCTTTCACCTCCGAGCCACAATCGATGATGAGTGTGTCCAACAGACATTGAACCTCTATCGATGGAAGGCCACCGAGGTGCAATGACGGGGTGTAACAACCTTCCGTGGGGGGGGGAACTCACAGAGCCCGATCGAGGTCGTTCTGCTCTCGTAGAGGTGTCACCCTGGCGAAGGGGCAGTCTTCTGCCGCGTTGACGCAGCTTCCGTCCGACCCCGGTAGTGTAACTGGAAAATCACGATCGCCGCGAAGGAGGCGATAGTGAACGCGATCGAGAAGAGGAATACAGCGTGGCCGCCTCCCACAGTGAAGGCCCACGCTCCGGCCGAGGGTCCCAGGCTCCACAGTCCGGAGTTGATCAGGGCATAGATGCCCTGGTACTCAGCGCGCCGGTCCGGCGGCGACACGCGCGAGACCCAGACGAGCATCGCGGGCGAGACCAGTACGTACCCGAGCTGGTTCAGGGCCTGCGCACCGGGGAGAAGGAACCAGGTCATAGCGACCAGAAAGACGGTCCACGACGCGATCTGGGCCAGGGTGCCCGCGATGAGGCCGCTCCATTCGCCCCGTCGATCGACAATCTGGCCGGCGGCGGCGCCCGCGAAGGTGAGGACCAAGAGTCCGGCCACTGCGATCAGGCTAACGTCGAACGCATCACCGCCCAAGGTCACGGCCCAAATCGCCACGAAGGACCCCACCGCGCCGACCGCCAGAGTCCGGATCGAGACCGCGGTTGAGAATGCGAGGAGAGGACCGAGGCGGAGCGGCGAGCTGACGACCGGTGGCGGGACGTGCGGCGTGTCGGTAACGGCCACGACTACGTAGGTGGCAACACACGCCATGACCGCGGCGGCAAAGTAGAACAGGTAGACCAGCCCCAGCCTGGAGACGAGCGCACCCACGGCGAGGAAGCCGAAGATCGCTCCCCCCCCGGAGGCCGCGTTCAGGAATCCGTACGACCCGCCTCGTTCCTTCAGCCGACTGACGTCCGAGATGAACGCGTTGAGCGCCGGCGCCCCAAGACCAAGAATGATTGTTCCGAGGACGAACGCGAGACCCGCATCGAAGTAGCCGGGGAGGAACGGGACTGCAAGATAGCACGGGAGGGCCCCGAGTTCCCCGGCGACCAGGAACGGCTTCCGTCGACCGACCCGATCGGAGAGGCGCCCGGCGATCGGACCGATCAGGCTGCTGCCCAGCCAAGCGACCGAGGTGAAGAGAAGCGCGACGGCAACGGGCGCACCCCGGGACACCACGAGGAAGAGGGGAAAGTAGACTACCAGGATTCCGGTCCGGTTGCTGGCGAGGAGCTGGTATACAGCGAGGCTGACGATGGTCCGATTCACCACGTACCCACAAGCGAACGTCGTGATTTGAGCCACCGGCACCCCCCTCTCCCGCCGCGAACGCGATCGTTTCGGGCTGGCGAGCGGGAGCGAGCAGGGGACGTCTTTCCCGACGGGCGAACTCTGGCCCGCCGACGCCCGCGCTTGGAATGGATCAAAAGGCGCCTTACATCAGCCCGAGTGAATGGCCCCGGCGCGGTGTCGGGTCAGCCGTTATGAATTGGCTCTGAACTCCCGCGGGGCGGAACGGCCTTACCCGGCGCCAGGGCTTCCGTTGGCCGGAGGGTGCCAGCTCAATCCCGAGGGCTACCGCCCCCCTCTCGATCGAGGCCAACAGACTTCGGCCCTCTAGCGATGAAAGGCTACCGCGCTGCGATGACGGGAACGCGCACGAATCGACTTACGAACGCTTGGATGGGGATGCCGTCTCGATATGACGTATCACGAACTCATTGCCGTCGGGATCGGCGAAGACGCCTCGAGTTTGCATTCCCAGGGGGGTCTGGAATCTCTCAGGTTCGTTAACAATCGAGCCGCCACGTCTGTTAATCTCCGCGCAAGCCGCCTTCGGATCATGGTGCGAGAAGACGATGCCCGTAACGGTCCCGGGATCTCGGCCGCCTTCATCTGCCCCCTGAATGTGCATAGTCAGCAACGTCGTGGTACCCGGTATCGCGAAGGCAGCTCGAGATGCGGCCGCAATGAAGGAGACCTCCTTTAGGCCCAACACCTCGGAGTAGAACTTCCGCGCTCGGTCTATGTCTCTGATGTGCACCGACACCGCTTCCATGCCCTCGATTACTTCTGACATTGCTCGCTCGGCCAACCAAACAGGGTCGCAGGTTAAGAGGTCGGCGATAGTAGATTGTTCTCGTACGACTGGAGGCCCGGGAGTTGCAGTCCCCGGGAGCTGGCTGTGGGTGCAAGAGCCGTTGCACCTACGGGCACTGTCGGCCAGAGCCCGACTAAGGCGAAGCCGGCCTGGACATCAAGCTTGGTGGGATCGCTACTGCCTCATGATCCGGTTGCTCGCTCGCACGAGCTTTTGGACCAAACGGACGGGGAGTGGCTTATCGATAGGGATCTGGACCGCGGATTTCGTAGTCACATAACCCTTCAAAGCTGCCCGATGGTCGCGGATAGTAGGCATACGAAGGTAGAGCCCGATGTGGGCACTCCGGAGGGCGAACCATGCCACCATCCCCTTGCCGGGATACCCCGGATACGAGTACCCCGGCATCCCATAACTGAAGGTCTCCTCCACGCCAGGCAGGGCTTGTCGGATCAATCGCCGGACAGCCGCCAGCTTCGGTCGAACGCTCACGGGGGCCCGTGCGAGGTACGCGTCTACCCGCGGATCACTTCGGCGCGAAGTCATCTCGGCATCCGGCTACGCTAGCCCCGCAATTATGCGTTGTGTTCTGAAGTGAGATCGCTCGGGTGGCGCCGGTCATGATGAGTGGGTAGCGAGCCGAACGTGCAGCGACCGTTGCACCCACCAATCATCCTAACAATCAGTCGAACACGCTCGGTCATTGGCGTGGTTCCGCGATCGAGCCAACCTCGTTTAGTAGTCGGCGGCGACTGCGTCAACGAATGATTCTACCAGGACTCATCTCAGCCGCCTTCTATCGGCGTCCTCCCGGCGCACTTCAGATTAGTCTGGGCCTCGCCTTTACCATCGTCCTCTCCGGACTACTGGGATACATCCAGGACGTCGGGACTTCCCGAGTGTGGGAAAACGTCGCTCTCGCGATCGTGGGAGGCGTCATTCTCTACGTGGCTATTCTCGCCTACCTCGTCTACCGATACTTCCCTCGGCGGGCGATGCGGGAGGGACCACAGACCCCTTCGCCTTCGGGACCCCCTCCCTGAGCAAGGCGCGCGGGAGTAAGCCCTCCTCGGGAGGAAGTATTTGCGAGGACTGATAGTGCCGAGGTAGGAAGAGGTTCAACTGGACACTGATCGTTCCTGACGATTCCGCTACTTCGGATTCTGCGCGAATTCGCGGATACCGGCCGAATCTTCGTTAAAGGCCGTCTCCCAAGCCCCTCGGATCATGGGTTCGAGTTGGGATTCCGGCATCCCCGGCGCTTGTACGTCGGCGTAGATTGAAACTTCGGTCTTCGCCCCGTGAGGGGTGTACGCCGTGAACATCTTTGTGCCGGTCAGGGGCCCCTCAATCGCCTCCGCGACCATCCCAAGAGGGGGGAATACCGTGATTCGATTCGCAACCTTCACCCAGGTACCCTTCATGTCTTGCTCCCACGACACCACGAAAGACGTGTCGTTGATGGGCTTCATCGCCCGGTTGCGGGTGCCTTTGTGGGCAGCGCTATGGGCCTCCGGGCTCTGGAGATACTTCCAAACTACATTCAGTGGCGCGTCGAACTTGCTCCCTTCCTGATCGTTGATTCGGGCCATGATTGCCCCATCCGATCATGGTACTTGAGTCCCCCCGGCCTCCTAGACGAGTAGTCGCCCGCGTGGTTGCAGGGACCGTTGCACGCATTCAATCGGGCCGGCGATGGTGTGAAACGGTTCACTCTTTCTTCGAGATTCGATCCGTGAACGCAAGAATTCGTTTCCAGGAATCCTGACACGCTTCCCGGTGTTCGGCGAACGAGCGATCGAAGTAGCTGTGCGGCGCACCGGGGTACGTGTGTGACTCGACCTCGACACCGCGCGCCCGGACTTGCTTTGCGAATTCTTCGAACTCGGCGGATGGAGTCCCCTGATCGGCGCCAGCGAGCAGCATCAGGAGCGGAGCCGTCATCTTGGGAATGACTGCCCCGGCCCGGTCCATGGGTTTGCCTCCGTAGAATCCGATGCAGCCCGCGAGTCCATGTCCCTCCCCGGACTGGCGCCAGGAGTTGGCGCCCCCGAAGCAGAATCCAACAGTGAATATGGGAAGCTTGGGATTCTTTGACTCCGACCGGAGCTTACCAACTGCCGCCGTCACATCGGCCGCTACCCCTTGGGATGTCACGTTCTGAAAGTGCGACTTCCAATCGAACGAGTCGTCGCGCTTCCCAAAACCTGCACTGCGCCCGAAGTAGTCGATCGCGATGGTAGCGAACCCGGCTTCTGCGAATCGCATCGCAAGGTCCTCGTAGTACGGGTGTAGCCCTCGCACGTCGGGGAGGATGATCATGCCGCCCGCCGGTGACGTCACCGGATTAGCGCGATACGCCCGGAACCGGTTCCCGTCCGGGGCACCCAGCTCGAGTTCCCCGTGCTCACCGACCGGCCCTTTGCGCGGGGGTTCGGGAGCTCTCGAATCGTCGGTGTGGCACATGCGAGGGTCGAAGCCAGTCCCCTTACTATCTCTAACGCACGGAGCGTGCGCCCTTTTCCAGTACAGGGCCTACGACAGATTAATCCGAAACGTGCCCTGTTCGCCCCTCGAGAATGACCCGCCGACTTGCCGCCATCATGTTCACCGATATGGTAGGGTCGACGCAACTCGCTCAGCGGGACGAAAAAGCGGCCCTCCAACTCCTCCGTGAGCAGGAGGGCCTCGCGCGACCAATCCTCGAAGCGCATCGTGGTCGACTTGTCAAGTCCACCGGGGATGGCTTCCTCGTGGAATTCGGGAACGCGCTCGACGCGGTCGAGTGCGCCGTCGATTTCCAACGACGCGTCTTCGAGCGTTCGAGCGAGGAGCGGCAGCCCCTCAACGTTCGGATTGGCATCCACGTGGGGGATGTCGAGAGCGAGGGGAACGACATCTTGGGGGATGCCGTAAACATCGCGGCCCGGATTGAACCGATCGCGGAGGCAGGTGGAATCTGTCTCTCGGGACCGGCATACGATCAGATCTCGAACAAAGTCCCGTACCCCATTGAGAAGCTCGGCCCGAAGAATCTCAAAGGAGTGGCCAGGCCAATCGATGTCTATCGAGTGTTGTTGCCGTGGGGCGGGACCTCCTCCGTTGCGACGTCGGGGAATGGTGGTAACCGACGACTGGCCGTCCTGCCCCTCGCCAACATGAGCTCGGATGCGGAGAACGAGTACTTTGCCGACGGTATGACGGAGGAGCTGATCTCAACCATCTCGAAGGTGCCGACTCTCAGCGTCATCTCGCGGACCTCCGTTATGCCCTTCAAGAAGCCGGGAACCCCGCTCAAGGAAATTGGTCGTCAACTGGATGCTGGATGGCTCCTCGAAGGCAGCGTCCGGAAGGCGGGCACTCGGGTGCGCATCACGGTCCAGCTGATCCAATCCTCCTCCGATCATCATCTGTGGGCGCAGAGCTACGATCGGGGTATCGAGGACGTGTTCGCCATCCAGAGCGAGATAGCGGAGAAGGTCGCTGCCGAACTCGAGATCCGCCTCGCCCCCGCCGCGCTCTCACCACCGATACTTCGCGAGACGCAGGACATGGCCGCGTACCTATCTTTCCTCCAAGGGCAGGCTCTCGTCTACAAGCTCGAGGAGGAGCCGCTTCGTCAATCTCTGAAGTTTTTCGAGAGGGCGATCGAACAGGACCCGACCTTCGCCCGGGCATATGCGGGAGCGGCCCGCGCCTACAAACAGCTCGGGAACGAAGGTTTCATGGCCTGGTCCGAGGCGATCAAAAGTAGCCGAGCCGCCGCGCAAAAGGCGCTATCAATCTCCCCCGACGTTGCCGAAGCGCACGCCATGCTCGCGGAAATCGCCTTCATGGCCGACGAAGGAATCTCCGAGGTCGTGGCCGGAGCTCAGAGGGCGTTCGAGTTGAATCCGAATCTAGCCGAGGGGCACGACTTGCTGGGACAGGCGGCGGCCTTCCGAGGGGATCTCGACGCTTACGTCCGACATATCGAAGCTGCCTATCGCCTCGATCCGTTGTCGCCGATGACCATTCGTTACTTGGGCCAAGCCTACTACCTGTCGGGGAGGGAAGACGAGGCGATGGCGCATTGGAAGAGGATCCTCCACCTCGACCCGCTCAGCTCCTACCGGGGGATGGCCGATTATTACCTTGCGAAGGGCGACCTCGATAATGCCGAGGCGGTTGTCCAGAAGCTGGAACAACTGGCCCCCCAAAGCGAGTGGGCGCAGCTGAATCGAGGGTATCTCTCGGCTCTTCGCGGCGACCGCGCTACCGCGCTCGAGATGATCAAAAAGCTCGATGCCTCGCACGGGCCCGGTTGGGCGCGATCTCAATCAGCGGGCTTCGTCTACTATGCTCTCGGCGATATGGACCGCTTCTTTGAGTACATGTTCACTGCTGTGCGGGACCACACACTTACGGTAGCTAGAGTGCTCTACTCGCCGCTGTTCGCTGAGGCGAGAAAGGACCCACGGTTCCAGCAACTCGTCGCGATGCTGCCGTCCTGACGGGCCAGCCTCGAGGCTCGCTTTTAGAAGCCGGCAGGCGTCGGGGGCACGAGTTCGCGGGCCCTTTCTGGCGGTGCGATCGACGGGGCCTACCGCGAAGTTCGCCTCTCGTCAATCCCGCTTCGGCCATTGGTAGAGGCCGACGATGTTTCCCTCGGAGTCCTTGAAGTAGGCTGTCCAGCCCATGTTGCCGGGAATCTCCTGCTTGGGTTGGATCACCTTGCCACCGTTCTTCTCCACCTTCTTGGCCGCCGCCTCCAGGTCGTCTACCATAATGGTCACGACCGGATGTTGGAGGGGTCCGCCGCGTTTTCCTATCCCGCCGCCGACATATCCGGGCTCCTTTGGCATACCCTGAGCGTCAGCTGCGCCAGTGTTGACCATCGTATATTCCATACCCGGCACCGGGTTCATCTTCCACCCAAATGTCGCCGAGTAGAACTTTCGCGCTCGTTCTGTGTCGTCCGCTGGTATCTCAAAATGACCTACTTCGCCGCTCATGGTTCCTCAACCGGCTTGACCGCTCGGAGGCTTAAGACCAACCGAGGGGGTCCTGAAACGGTTCCGCAGTATAGGGCGTGCCGGGTGGACCCACTTTGGAACGGACCAACCCAAACGATTAGACTGTTCCCGCGGGAATCCGTTAGCGTTGGTAGGTGCAATCTCCCACACACATAATTGACCGAGCCCCCTGCGCGCAGACCCGCCGGCGTGTTTTCCGAGGGCGATTCCCGGGCAAATCGATCCGAGCAGAAATGTTCTAATAATCGAACATGTGTATCATATATCGAACATGAGGTTCCGAAACGAGCTTGATGATCTCCTCGGGAGCCCGATTCGAGTCCGAGTGTTGAGGATTCTAACACGATTCCCGAATCGGGGATTCACGGGTCGAGAGCTTGCCAAGCTTTGCGAAAGCTCTCCCTCTCAGACTAACGCGGCCCTTCACCCCCTTCGTGACTCCGGAGTTGCCTTTCGCGAGATCGCGGGTCGGTCGCACGTCTGGCGACTCGCCTCTGAACACGTACTGCGCGACGTGCTAGTCCGCATGTTCCAGGGCGAGGCGAATTCATTGCAGCTCCTCAAGGGGGACATTGAGGTTCTACTGAAACCTCTGCCGGTGAAGCGCGCGTTCCTGTTCGGATCTGTCGCCCGCGGAGATGAACGCCCGGCAAGCGACGTGGATCTGCTTGTCCTGGTGGAGTCGAAGGCTGCGAAAGAGGCGGTCGAGAGTGCGCTCAGCCGGGCCAGCCCCCAGTTCTCGCTCAAGTACGGTAACCCACTCTCTCCTCTGGTGCTGGATCATTCTCGGACCCGACACGCTGCTGGCCCACAATTGATCCATACGGCCTTGTCCGAGGGTGTTGAGATTGGACGGTAGCCAGTGAAGCAGACTCGAGTACAGCCTCTTCCGAAAACTCGAGCCAAAGTTTACCTCACTCGTGCAGAAAACCTCCTCAACACAATGGAGCTCGCCGAGCGAGAGCGCAATCCAGACGGAGTCGCGACAACCGCCGTGCAAGCCGCAATCGCACTGGGGGATGCATACACGATTCACTTTCTGCAAGAGCGCTGCAGAGGGCAGGATCATCACGAGGTCATCGCGCTCATTGCCCGAAGCGGAGCCCCACAGAAGGGGGAGGTTGGGCCGACGATCTCGCGCATTCTTGGCAGGAAGAACGAGGTGGAGTACGAAGATCGGGCCGTCGGCCCCAACGACGCGAGGGAGCTCGCAAGGTGGGTCAGAACACTCAGTGCGCTAGTGCACGCCGATCTTCAGGCATAAGTCGCCCCTCGACGACGCGAACGCCCATCGTTGACGTCCTCATTTCCGCTGCCGCTCGGTGGGTGCAACGCCACTTACACCTCGGGGCGGGCAGTGCAATGGCCCTTGGTTATGGAGCAGATAGTTAATCATCCCCGAAGCCAGTTACCGGAGGATCGACGTCAATCTGCCAGAGGAGGGCATTCATCTCTCCGCGGTGCTGCAACTCCTCTTCAACCATGTGGATGAGCATGTTGCGAATCGAAGTTCGAAACGGCCTTTCCCCCCGCCAGCGGACAGTTTTGCTCAGACCGCCCGGGCCAACTTCTCGGAGAACTTTTTGGAGAAGTCGATCTACGGCGGCGGTCTCTTTGGTCGCTTGCGACTTTGTGTAGCGCTGACCTAGAGGGTACTCCTCGAACTTCTCGCCGTCCCCGTAGACGGAGATGAACCACCACCGGTAAGCGTCGAGGACGTGCATGTAGATGTCGACGATAGAAGGGAACGAGCCGCCGCGATTCTTGTAACGCTGTCGAGGAGTGAGTTTCCAGATGGTCTGGAGATACTTCTTTCGGGCGAGAGAATTGTAACGGTAGAGATCACGGATTGTTTCGAACTCAGATCGCATTGTTGGCGGCAACGGCACTCAGACCAAATGCGTTGTGGTGCGCTCGGCGGGATAGCGACCCCATCCCGTTGCCTAAGGAAGCGTGGTCTCGACTGAAGATGTGTGTGGGCCTGACACGTACGCCACCAACATCGCACCGGTGCCATACGGGGAGTGCGTAGCCGAGACGTCTATCCAAATTACCATCGCGCCCGTTAGCATGGTTCCGCCTGTGATTTCCACGGCGGATCCTCCAGTACCGGGCGTTGACACCCAAGTCCCCGAGGGGTTCGTGAGGTTGCTGAGGAATCGGTTTACAGTCACGTTGACGGAGTCGATGTACCAAGAAACTATCGGGATGGTTGCTCCGCTATTCGAAGTCAACTTTAGTTGCATGTCCGACGGGGTCATGCCGCCGCTCGCCTCACTGAGCGCGATTTCGTAACAGTAGTTGTTGGCGGCGCACTCACCCGCGGTACCACTCGTCGGTTTCTCTTGAGACGCGGTTCCAAACCCAAATACCGTGCCACACAATCCCTCGCACCCTCCAACGCCAGACGGGCGATTCTCGGCCCAATAGATATTGGCCGCAACGACGATGACTAGAACCGTTGTCACTCCCAACCAAAACCAGAGCGATTTGGCTGACGCACCAAGCGGAAACCGCCTTCGCCTCTCATCTTGGCGCTGGGAATTGCGGTCGTGTTCGTTAGAATCGACCTGAGTACCCGCGGACTGAACAAGAAGACCATCGGAACCGGGACCCAACACACATAGGAAATCTTCGACTTCCTACATGTAGCCAATGGCGGGATGAGTCGAGAATCGGGCCGAGAGTAGAAACAGCTATGCTCTAAACATTCGAAGTTGACCGCGGCTGATTGCCTCCCAGCCAGACACGGAAGTCCGGACCGGGTGGGCCTTGCTAAGCGGGGACACTTGGTCGGAAGGGCCTGAATTTCTCGCGGAGCAGTCCGAAGAGAACCAGGTCGCGATAAAGACCGTCCACTACCCGATCTTCTCGGGCTCGCCCCTCCTCACGAAAGCCCAATCGATGGAGCACCCGCATTGACCGAGGATTGTCGGGAAAGACTCCTGTGTGAATTCGGTGAAGCCCGAGTTCCCGGAATCCGGCTGAGATCAGTAACGACGCCGCCTCCGAGGCATACCCCTTTCGCCAATGGGGATGGGCAATCCAGTATCCGACGTGGGCATTGCGATGGCCGAACCGAATCTGGTCGAGACCGCACCCGCCGATGAGTTCAGCGCTACTTCGAAGAACGACGCAGAGGTTGTACTTCGATCCATCCTTTAGCGCCCGGCTACTTCTAAGAATGAACTCACGAGCATCGTGAAGTGTGTAGCGGGCCGGCAAGTGAATCGGTCGAGTGACCCGGCGGTCCTGGAGTGCATGCGCGATCGCGGTAGCATCTTTTGGTTTCAGACTTCGGAGGATGAGGCGACGCCCGATTATTGGCAGCTTCAATCGACGTGGGTCGGTTTCGAGAGTCATATTCAACGAATGGGAGCTGAGGGGTAGGACATTCAAGTCGTCTTATGATGCCCTCCTTTCCCCAGTCCGGGGCCGAACGTAGCGCTCGACTCTCATCCGGACAGGGTCATATCGGTTCGTCCCGTCCAGTTGGCCGAGGGTTCCCCATGTGTTTGACTTGCGGATGCAAAATGCCGAATGATCGACATAAGCCCGGTGACATCATTTGGGAAGACATCGAGAAGGCCGGGAAGAATTGGGATCTGACTCCGACGGAAGCTCTGGACAATCTGACCGAGGCCGCGAAGCTCGTGAAGAAGTAACTCGCCGGCTTCGCACGCTGGGTACAATCATCGTTGCACCCTAGCACGCTGGACGAATGAGCTCCTTTGGAGAATCAGCACCAACGGCCTGAGCGACTCCTGGGAGTTGGGGGCGAGCGATTAGTGACGTCGCGCCAAGACGTCCCTGGAAAGCGACTGACGGCGTGGGGGAATCAGTCGGTGAAGTTGCGGGTAGATCAGATCTCGGTGGCCGAATATTACGAAAACGACCTCGCCACTATCGATAGCATAGATTCCTCGATAGGGAGGTATTCTCAACGTCCACACGTTTCGGTAGCCGAATAGCTGATGGACGTCCAGAACCGGGCGAGCATGACGGGGATCCTGCGCAACTAGGTCGAACAACTCGTTGAACCGCTCCTGGATGCGACGGGGGAGCGAACGAAAACTCTGGTCGGCGGTCGGAGCAAAGGTGACTTTGAATCTCATCGGCGAGGAAGCCGATGCCGTTTCCTGAACTCCTCGAGGGCAACCCTGGGTTTCATCTCAAGCGCTTGCTGCATATCCCGTCGGAAATAGTCTGGGGGTATCTCGTCCATCAGGTCGGCCAGCGCGTCCGCCGCGCTCTTCCCGCCGATCTGGTAATCGCGTAAGCGCCTTCGGAGAGAGGCAGGGAGCGTGACGGTGGTAGGAGGGTCCAATTCGGCGGCCATGAGGACTCTATTGTCTCAATTGAATTAATAGCTTTCTGGAATAGTGAATGATGGATGGTGAAACGGCCTGCGATTTCGCGGAGGATGCCACTACACTTTGTCGCGCAATCGAAAATTGTCCGAAGTGTAGAGGCACCGCAGAATCGGGCCGTACCCCCAGGCGCGTGCTGCGTGCAACGGGTGTCGCACTTACTGGTACGGCTAACGGCACACTAGGAAGCGCTCAAGGTTCGCGCCATCGAGCCAGCCCCATCGCGACCGCGATGAAAAACACCGTGAGGACCGTCAGCCCGACCAGTTGACCTGGAATTGAGGAAAGGAACGGGGCGGACGGCACCGAAGTGACGGGGAGCCCGGCGGCGCTCACCGCGAGTTGACTCGCGAACGTCGAAGGAGCCAGAAATGCAACCCATCGAAACGATTCGGGGACAGCCTGAAGGGGATAGAATACCGGGGGCAGAACCGATAATGTGGTGAATACCACCATCCCGATCGGCCAAATTTCCCGCAGCGTTCGGAAGAATGTGGAGAGAAGGAAACCGAGGCTTGATGCGAGAAGCCACGTCAGTATGATCACGCCGATCAGGGCGACCAGTGACGGCACTCCGATCGGAGTGACCAGAGTCAATACCGCGAGGAAAAGAACGAGCGCCGGGATCGTGAACATCAATTCGCTGAGCGCCATGCCGAGCACCCAAGAGATCGGACGTAAGGGGCTCGTGATGAACACCTGCTGCATTTGGCGCTCGAGCCGAAGGTAAGCGCAATCGTTCATCATTCCGCTCCCGGTGAAGAGACACGAGAAGAGCACGCCACCGACCACTCCGAAAGGCAACTCGCTTCGTGGCGCGACCACGTAGAGAAAGAACAGACAACTTAGGGGAGTAAGGAAG
>JBAUYF010000018.1:0-121334 GCA_049584655.1 Thermoplasmata archaeon
CAAGCGGTCGTTCTTTGGGGAGTATTACGGTTGGGTCGTGATCTTTCCCGATCGTCCCAGCGAAATCTGGAGTTTCCCGCGGAAATCCTTTACCCAGCCATCGGCGATGTGGATCTTTTGCCCTACCGAGAACCGTTGAATATCATCGCCCCAGAGCGTGAGCAGGATCGACCCGGTCTCGTCTTGGACCGTGGCGTCTGCAACGCGGGAGGGTCCTCGGGAGGTAGTCACGTCGCGGGGGGTCGAGATCGCGGTGATTGTTCCATCGATCGTGCCGTTTGAGTTCGCTTTCAGCGAGGCGATGCCAACCATAGGGTCAGGTCGAGCCAGGGGGGGATTAAGCCGTTTCCCCTTGACCTAGGCCGCGGACTCGATGGGGTCGGAGCCACCCATTTTCAGCAGGTGCAACATCCCACCTACGAGCACGCATGCGGCTCCCAACCCAACGATAAACAGTTCCGGGGCATTCGGCCAAGAGAGCCAATCGACAGACGAGCTCGCGAAATTATTGGTGGCCAAAAGGACGGTGAAGCCCAGGACTGCCGTCACGAATCCGAGGAGCAGGAAGAAAGTTGGCCACCACATTCTCGATAGAGTTCCCTGGGAACTCCTGGTCCTAGCCCAGGCCAAGTCCTCTTCTACCTCTGATTTCCCCCCGCGTGGCGGCGACTCCGAGTTGGGCATTCCTAAGGGCATCTCCAACACCAAGATGAGGCTATCCTTTGCACCTAGCGGAAATGGTTATCCCTCCAGTCAAACAGCCGAAATTCGGTGGGATCCGGAAACTGAAGAGTCGCGATCCCACCGCTTGGCTGGCGAAAGAGAAAGTCCCGAGACTATCGCGGCCATACACTCGGAGCACGCCCCCATGAACCGTTCAGAAGATCCACCGGACCACAGCGATCACGCGCCCGTTTCCCGTTGGGGTCGCTTACTCCGCTCCCCCAAGTTTCCCGCGGATGGATTGGCATTAGCCGACTACGGGATAGTGGGCAATCTCCACACGGCGGCGTTGATCTCTCGCCACGGCTCGATCGATTGGGCCTGCCTACCTCGGTTCTCGTCGCCGAGTGTATTCGCCCGACTCCTCGATTCGGTGCGAGGCGGATACCAGCGAATCGCGCCGATCGAGTCTTACCGCTCGGACCAAAGGTATCGCCCGTCCTCCTGTGTCTTGGAAACTCGATTTCGGCTGTCTCGGGGACGGACGCTCCTCGTGACCGATTTCATGCCTATCGTGAAGGGCATTCACGCGGAAGCCTCGCCCATGCTGCTTCGGATTCTCGAAGCCCAAAGGGGGGAGATCCAAGTGCAAACGCAGTTCGCTCCGCGATTCGAATACGGCCGAAATCCTCCATCGTGGCGAGGAGTCTCCGCCGGTGTGGAGGCGCGGAATGGTGCGCTCCGAATGCGATATCTTCACCCTGAACCGTTGACCGTGAGTCCCCAGGTCGCAACGGCTCATCTTACCCTCGCTCGCGGTGAACGAGCCTCGATCGAGCTCATCTGGGGGGCGCGACGGCCGACGTCATATTCTCCGGAGAGGTTGCTGGAGTCCACCGATCGGTTTTGGCACGGATGGGTCCACTCATCGCGCAGCAGGTTCCACCGCCTAGCACGAGAGTGGCATCGATGGGTGGAGCGGTCCGAGCTGACCCTGAAACTTCTATCCCAAGAGAGCACGGGCGCCTTCATCGCGGCGCCGACCACATCGATCCCCGAGTGGCCGGGTGGAACCCGTAATTGGGATTATCGCTACGCATGGATCCGGGACTCCGCCTTCGCGTGTGAGGCGATGCTCGATCTCGGGCACCGCCGAGAAGCCCGCGCTTTCCTGAACTGGGCGTTCCGTCAGGTGGCCCACGATCCGGGACACAAACTCCACGTCATGTACGGTGCCCACGGAGAAACCGATCTTCGCGAAAGGTCCCTGCCGTACCTCCGGGGGCTCTGGGACTCCCGGCCCGTTCGCGTCGGGAACCAAGCCCACCGACAATTCCAACTCGACATTTACGGCGAGTTGCTCGACAGCGCGCTCATTTTCTGTCGACGGGATCCAAAGTTCCTCGCAAGCCACCGGACGACGATTCTGCGGCTCGCCGATCAGGTCATGCAACGTTGGCGATTTCCCGATCGAGGAATCTGGGAAATTCGAGGTCCCCCGGTTCATTTCGTCCATTCGAAGTTGATGGCCTGGGTCGCGCTTGATCGATGCGTGAGGTTGGCACGTTACCTCGGCGGAGAGGCACCGTCGGACCAGTGGGCCCGAGAGGCGGAGAAAATCAGGACGTGGATCCTTCACGAAGGTTATGACGAGGGCGCGCGGATGTTCCGTCGGGCGCAGGGTGACGCGCATCCCGATGCCGCCAATCTAAGGATCCCGCTTGTGGGCTTCCTACCCGCCGACGACTCGAGAGTCATCGGGACAGTCGATGGGGTGATCCGGGAATTGTGCGATGGTCCCTTCGTGTATCGCTACACGGCGGACGATGGCGTCCACGGACAGGAGGGCGCCTTCCTCACCGCCTCATTCTGGCTGGTCGAGTGCCTTGCCCGACAGGGCCGGGTCCTTCTTGCCCGTAAGTTCTGGTCGCAGCTGCTTCGTTCCGGTACTCCGCTCGATCTGTTTGCCGAGGAATACGCCCCTCGAAGTGCGGCACAACTCGGTAATTTCCCTCAAGCCTTGACCCATATCGGCCTCTTGCGGGCCGCTCTGGCAATCGGTGAAATGGAAACCTCGACCCCCCGGCAATCTTAGTCGGGGAGTGACTCGCTACTTACGTCTTCGGCGAAAATGGAAAGCGATCCGGTCGGTACGGCTCCAGCGGAATGGATGCGGGAAGCCCTTCGATCATCTCCGCGACGAGGCGACCTGTGGCAAGCGCCGTAGTGATACCGATTCCTTCGTGCCCCGTGGCGAAGATGAGGTCGGAGCGCCCCGGGGCGGGTCCGATAATGGGCACCGGATCGGGAGTGGCCGGGCGAAAACCCGCCCAGGTGCGCTCGATCGGTAGCGCCGTAACCCCCGGGAGATATTCCCGGGCTTTGTCGAGAAGGCCCCGGATAATTCGAGGATCGACTTCGATCGAGTCCCCGACATACTGACGTGTGGCGCCGATGAGGTATCGCCCGCTCACGCGCGGTTGAAAGCTGAACACGATGGAGTCGGACGCATCGGGACGAGCGCTTGCCTGATAATCGACGCCGGAGAGCTGATGACGAACATAGCCCGGACTCGGTGCCGTAAGGGCGATGTGGCCCTTGCGGGGCCGGATGGGAAGTTCGGGGAATAGCTGCGGCGTTCTCCAGCCTGCGGCCACCACAATGTGCGGGGCGCCCACGCGATCTCCATTCTCGAGGCGGACGGCATGGTCCGCAAAGCTGACGACCCGGCTGTGAATGCGCAGGATCGCACCTGCCGCTTGTGCGCGACGGACCAAGAATCGCGTCGCCTCGGCGGCATCGATGACGACGTCATGCGGTACGAGTAACCCGCCGGGAAGATCTCGACGTAGGTTCGGTTCCTCCCGATGCAGCGCCTCGGAGTCGAGGACGTGATTCTCGACTCCTACTCGACCAAGTACCTCGCCCTTACGATGCACGGCTTCCATTTCGTCTGCCGTCGCAGCGACCCAGATGGCCCCCCGTGGAGTGAATTCCACCTCCGCTGGGAGCTCAGGAGCCAGCGCGTTCCAGCATTGCATCGCTAGTAAGGAAAGGCGGAGCTGCGCCTCATTCTCGTCCCACGCTCCCAAGTGGCCCATCGCCCGGCAGCTTGTTTCGGCAGCGGCTTCCTGAGCTTCGAGAATCAAGACACGATGGCCGCGACGAGCGAGTTCCTGGGCGCACGCCCCCCCAATGATCCCGGCCCCGATGACAACGACATTAGGCTCAAATCGGTCAGTCGCCAAGTTTCGGCTCCACAGTCCCGAGCTCCCTTGAGGATTTGCCTGGCGCTCCCTCGACTTGCGGCTTGACCGCGAGTCGATTCCGATCTTGCCTTACCGTTTAGGGAATTGTTCGTCAAAACGCAACTATCTAAGAGGTGGGAGCCGTGCCGCCAACGTGGTCGGCCCGGGGTCGAACTCGCCGCGCCACCGCGCTTCTTTGCCGGACGACGACGTCTTCGGACACGCGCCGGGATATTCTCCTAGAACGCTGAGTACGGCGACTGCCCTCGTCGGCGCTTTTCTATTCATCGTCGGCATCGTTTCTGCGTACGTTCCTTCCCCTGATATTTATCCGGGAATTTTGCCCGGTTACGAGCCTCCGTTCGAGTCGGTCGCCGGAGTCCTGCTCCTGGCGGTTTCGTTTGGCCTCCGCCAACGAAGTCGAATCGCCTGGTTCTTCTCGACCATCGCCCCCGCGGTCACTATCGGGATTGCCGCGCTCTCGCCCGACGCGTTCTCGGTCGCCTGCGCCGCGGTCTCGCTCCTTCTGTTCGCGTTCATGTATCCGTCTCGGATCCGATTCTATCGCGGCGCTATTTTCGGAGCCGAAACCGCGCAGTACGCGGTGTTGCTGGGTGCGCTGTCGTCGCTCTTGTACGGGATCGTCGGCGGCCGACTATTGGGCGGCGACTTTGCTCCGGCTCCGGGAATACGCACCTGGAGTCAGTCGCTTTACTTCACGGTCGCCACCATCTCCACTAACGGATCGAATTACGTGCCGCAGACCGATGAGGCTCGATTGTACACCGTGATCCTGATTCTCTTCGGTGTGTCGGCGTTCTTATCCGCGGTAGTGGCATTCTTCGTTCCGTTTCTGGAACAGCGTCTCGAACGAGTAGCAAATCGATTGGAGCGGTCGCAAATGGAGCAGATGAACGATCACGTCGTGGTGTGTGGGACGTCGCCCGAAGTTCGCGCGATCGTCGAGGCGTTTCGCGACCGACAGGTCCCGACCGTTGTCCTCGGAACGGACGCGGGGGCCATCAGCCAACTGGACGCCGAAGGTTTCCGAACCCATCTGGGCGAGAGTTCTACTGAAGAGGCGCTCGCGGAAGTGGGGATCGCACGCGCACGCGCTCTGATCGCGGCGGACTCTTCCGATGCGGAAAACCTGCTCACGGTCATCACGGTCCGCGGCATGCTTCCTACGATCCCGATCGTAGCGATAGCCTCCGCGGCCGCGAGTATTCCAAAGTTGCGCAAAGCGGGCGCCTCAGAGGTCATCAGCCTCATCAGTGTCGCCGCACGACTCGTGATCGATGCGGCCCTTCGGAAGAATGGCGGGTCGACGGGGCCGAATCCGCTGCCCCGATAATCGAACGCGAGTCTACGCACCTTCGCAAATCAAACGCGCCTTGCGAAATCGGGAACTACTACCACTTCGCCGATACGATTAGCTATCAGGTCCGGTTTGGTCGCGCCGTGGCGACGACTCCCCGCGAGGAGCAGCGGACGATCTTGTCCAGTCCGCCGCAGGTCCCAAGCCCGACGACCCGCATTCCCGTTGTGCTCCTCTGGGTCGTGCCGTTCGGCCTCGTACTAGCCTACATCGCGGTCGTGCTAACGTTCTTTCGAAGCGAGGCACGGTGGACCCAAGCCCACCTCGGACTCACCGGCATCAGCCTAACCCTCTTCGGGATCAACCTCTTCTTTTCCGTACTATGGTTTGGGCTAGCTTACCTCGCATCTCGCTTTCTGGGCCCAATCGTCGCCCGCGGCCTCTTGCTGTTGTTCGCGAAGCTCCCGTTCTACCGACGGCACGTCGTCATTTCCGCCCCAACTCGTCCGGACACGACGCAGGAGGTGTGGGGGCGGTTCGGTCTCCTCTTCGGCATCACGCTCGGATTCGAGCTCCTCTTCATGCTCCTCCTGTTCCGTCACGGGGAGCTCTCGCCCCAGTTCACGGTCTCGCGTCCGCTGACTTTCTTCTTCGATGAGGCCGTCGCGGGGTTTCTCCTCGCCGTGACGTTGGCCCCTGCCGCTCCCTTCCTATTCAGCCGGATCCACTTGCGGATCGTCGACTCACTCGAGTTTCCCCTGTTATGGCTCGCCCTCGTGCTGCTGGTCATCGGAGGCACGAGCCTCGCGGTGGTCGTGCTCCTGCCCCGGATCACGCTGAATCCCGCCCTCTTCTTCACCTCGATACTCGTCTATGCGCCGGCCGCTTGGTTCGTCGCTCTAGGGTTCTCGCGAGCCGAGTGTCTTTCACAGAACGGGTTTTTGCGAATGGCATGGGGCCACCGAGACCGATGGTTTCACTACGGGCAACTCTACGTCTTCGATCGATCCTCGGGAACTGAGTACGAGGTTTGACCGGCGGCGAAGAACATCAATTTGGATACGCTTCGGACGGACCCGGCCGACGACGAGGGACGATTTACTCGTGTCCGACGACATCCAACCTTCTGCCCCCCCGACGGAAGCGCCAACTTCCTCCTTGCCCGCTCGCCTGACGCCCGAACAGTGGGGCACAATCGTCGCCGTATTCGCCGGTGGATTTGTAGTCCAGATCGTCTGGACCAACGCTGAGTTGCTACTCCCCTTGATCCAATCGTCATTCCACGCAAGTACGCCAGATGTGGCGTGGGTGGTGGCTGGCTTCCCGATTGGATACGCGTTGCTCGCCTTACCGGGGAGCGTCCTCACGCTCCACTGGGGACATCGAAGAACCGCACTGACGGGACTTATCATTCTCGGGGCTTCCTCGGTGCTCTCCGCCCTCGCCGGGTCGGTGTTCGAGTTGATCGTATGGCGCTTCGTGGGGGGAGCCGGCGCGGGGCTCTTCTTTGCTCCGACCGCGGCGCTTCTTTCCGAAACGCTTCCGGAGCAGATGCGAGCTCGGCTTCTCGGGCTCTACGCGAGCTCGGGCTTGGGGGTCGGAGGGGCGTTGGGTTTCATCGAGGGGTCGGTCTTGGGTCCTCCCTTGGGTTGGCCGGCCGTGTTCGTCCTGACCGCCGGCATCTGTGGCGCGGTCCTACTCCTGGCGATCTGGTACTTGCCCCCGCACATTGCCCCTGATCTAACTCTCGCCGACCGGTCGGTGCGACAACGCGCGAGTGGTGTTCTGCGGAGTCGTTGGCTGTGGGGATTGACGGCGGGCTTCGCGGGATTGGTGATCGCCGCCTCGCTCTCGATAGCCTACGTCTCCACCTATATCGTTGAAGTGCACCCGGGCTGGGGAATTGGGTTTGCCGGGGCGCTCGGCTCGGTCACCCTTTTTTTCACAATACCTGGCAGTCTTCTCGGAAGCCGACTGAGCGATGGCGGTTCGGATCGGCGGACGCTCGCGGTCGTGTTCGGGATTCTCTTCGCCCCGATTATCATCCTGCTCCCTTTCCTGGACCAGGCAGTGCTCGTCGTCGATTACGTGCTGGGAGGCTTGATTGTCGGCGCGATACTCCCGCTGCTGTTTGCCATGCCCTCCAATTTCCGAGAGACGGAGGGTGGGAATACTTCCGTGGCGATTGGGGTGATTGAGACGAGCCAGGTCTTGCTTCAAGGAGGAGCTGCGGTTCTGTTCGGATTTATCGTCGTGAGTTTCGGATTCACTTCCGCGTGGGTGATCTTCGGTCTCGTGGCGCTCGCGCCGTTGCCGGCCTTGATGTTGGTCCCTTCCAACCGGGCTACTCCGCACTCCCCGCGAGCCATCCACTCATGACGACCTCCGAGGAGGTCTCGGACGAGCCGCTCGACTCGCCCCGCAGGTTGCGCGAGTATCTCGCCGTCGCCCGCACGGCCGCTCGTGCCGGGGGAGCGCGCACGCTGGAGCATTTTGGCCGGCGCCTGCTGCCCGACATCAAGGCCGATGGTTCTCCCGTCACTATTGCGGATCGGCAGTCCGAAGCCGCCATCCGACAAGTGATCTCCGACGTTTATCCCGAGCATGCTATACTAGGCGAAGAGGGCGGCTTACACGCAGGAAATCTCGAGGTACGCTGGATTGTCGATCCCCTCGATGGAACGAAGTCGTTCATCCACGGCGTCCCGTTGTACGGCGTGTTGATCGGCGTCGAGGTCCTGGGCGCACCGCGAGTGGGCGTGATCTATTTGCCGGCGCTCCATGAACTCGTCGAGGCCGCCTCGGGTCTGGGCTGCTGGTGGAATGGCGATGCCGCGCGAGTATCGGCGACGGCTCACCTTGGAGCGGCTACCGTTCTGACTACCTCGGTCCGCGGGCTCGAGGATGCCGGAATCCCGTTTCGAAGACTCGCGGCGGCGAGTCGCGTCCAGCGCGGATGGGGCGACTGCTACGGCTACGCTCTGGTCGCGACCGGGCGCGCGGACGTGATGATCGATTCCGGCGTTCAGATTTGGGATGCGGCTCCATTGCTCCCGATCTTAGAAGAATCTGGGGGCTGGTTCACGGATTGGACCGGCACCCCGACGATCCTCGGGAAGAACGCCGTCGGGACGAACGGTCGACTCCACGACGCCATATTGAGAATCCTACGGTCAGAGCCGTAGGGCGCGCCACGTTCCACCATGCGTACGGCGGAGTCGAACGAGCCACCCCCGATCACACATCTCTAGTTCGGTAAAACGTGACTCTACTGCGGGGGTAGGGGACGCCGTTCGAGGTCCTGCATGATCTGTTCGAACTGTTCCCGGGTGATTTCCCCGCGAGCGTACCGGATGCGGGCGATGTGGGCCGCCGACCGTGGACCCCGGGGACCATACCCCCCTCCGCCATATCGACGTCCCCGCGAACCCCACATCGAGAGGCGTACGATCCATAGTACAATCCACACGACCAAGATTACGAGGAGGAATCCACCGAATACCCGGAAGCCGCCGCCATATGGACCCGGCCCGGAATAACCGAACGAACTCGGGAAAAGGAACAGCAGCACGGCGAACACGGCCAAGACGATCAGAACTACCGCGAGGCCCAGGAAAATCCACCGGCGCGGGCCGGGACCACGCGGGTGTCCGTAGCCCTCGGGCTGATAGGGGGGAGGAGCGCCGGTCATCGACTCAGAGAAAATGAACTTCGGCGGGGGAGTATAAAGGCACGTCCCGAGTTCGATGCTGGCCGCCAAAATCCCCTAGACCTTTCGCGGTCGATCGTCGGATCGCATACGTCATTCGCGACGTCGATCGGCAATGTACAGGTAATGGCGCTCCGATACGTCCTCGAGACGCAGCCGCTCGAACCGACCTTTCAGGAGCGCGTCAGTCTCCGCGACTTCGAAGAGCCGATGGGGGACTGGGGCGGCGTCCGATCCCCGGTTCGGAGGAATCAACCATGGCTGCGACTTGAGCGGATACTCGCTGGAGCGGACGCACCACAAATGGAGACCGCCGGGACGGAGCCGGGAGTGAATGCGGTCGAAGAGCTCCCCTAGCTCTTCCTCACTCATCGTCTCATACAGGACGATCCCTACGACAGAATCATACGACCCGGGAGCGACCTCAGCGAGGAAGCGATGCACGTCGCTTTCAATCAACTTCGCCCGTTCTCGGATTGACATCGGGAGTCCGGTTAGCGCCGACTCGGCGATACGCAAAGCGACTTGCGAAGACTCCACGCCGTCGACCAGGAGAGCCTCCTCGACGAAGAACTGGAGATCGCGGCCGGCGCCCGCGCCAAGCTCGAGAACCCGAGGTCCGGGCGCTCTTTCCTTCAAGAAGGGAAGGCACCAGCGGGCGAAACCACCTGGCCCGCTCCCAAGTCGGTCGCGAGTCGCTTCCCAGTAAGAGTCCCAGGCCTCCATTCGGCGGTCCGCCGACGCTCGGGAGTGAATCTGCGAATCAACCATTCACGTGCCTTCCTAAGATGACCAAACGCCGAGCTCCCGCTGGGCGCAAGCCCGACCGGAATTCTCCCCATAGACAATCCATAGCGTCCACTACTCCGGATCGCGTAAAGAAGAGACCGATTTTGGGTTGCGGGAACCGATATCTATACCACCCCCTTCCGAGTTCGGGGAGTCCGTGACGACGATCAAAGAGATCGACGAAGACATTCGCGCGTACCATCTGTTGAAACATCCCTTCTACACCGCGTGGTCGCGGGGCGAGATACCGCTGCCGACGCTTGCCGAATATGCGCGTCAGTACTACCAATTCGAGTCCAACTTCCCCCGCTACGTGGGAGCGACGTATTCCCGGCTATTGGACCCATCCCAACGCCGCGTTCTCCTCGACAACCTTGTCGATGAGGAGGGCCGCGCGCCCACCCATCCGCAGCTCTGGCTGGATTTCGCGGGCGCCGTCGGCGCCTCCCCCCACTCCGTGCAGTCGGCGCGTCCGGCCCCGGCGACCCAGCACTTGCTCGATGTGTACGAGCGTGCCACGCTTCACGGATCGGCGGCGTCGGGACTCGGCGCGTTATACGCCTACGAATCGATATTCCCTGAGGTCGCGGCCGAAAAGTCGCGCGGGTTGCGGAGTCACTACGGGATCCGGTCGAAGGCCGCCCATGAATTTTTCCGAGTGCACTCCTTTGCGGACGTCGCACATTCGGCCGCGGAACGCCGCGTCATGAAGTCCCTCATCCGCGAGTCCCCCGAGGCCGCTCTCACGATGCGCTCGGAAGCTCGTCGATCGATGCGAGGCTGGTGGACATTCCTCGACTCGTTCGGCGTCGCCCCCTGAAACGACAGCCGCGATTTGGGGCGCTCCACCCCCGCTCGCAAGGTCGCGACCGAGCCGACCTCGAGCGGCCGCCCGGATCGCGGCCGGTCCGATGCGGAATCAGTGGATCGTCTTGGCCCCCGCCTCGGCAACAGCGTGGTCGTTTTCCACCGTACTGCCACTCACGCCGATCGCCCCGATCACTTCGCCCTTGCTGTTCTTGAGCGGGATTCCACCCGGAAAGCTGATCAGACCTCCGTTCGAAACTTCGATCCCGAAGAGCGGACCTCCGGGCTGCGACAGCTGACCGATCGCCTCGGTATTCATGTCGAAGAGGCGCGCCGTACGCGCCTTCTTGATCGAGATATCGATGCTGCCGATCCAGGCATCATCCATGCGGAGGAATCCCTTGAGATTCGCTCCGTCATCGACGATTGCGATGTTCATTTTCGTCTTGAGTTCTTGCGCTCTCTTCATCGCCGCCTCGATGGCAGCCCACGCTTGTGCGTGCGTTACTCCTCCCATGTTTTTCCACTCCCCTTTGCCCGTTACGGCTTCAGAATGACCTTGATGATCCCGCCCTGGCGCTTATCGAACTGTTCGTAGAGCTTCGGCGCACGCTCCAACGGTTCCCGATGCGTGACAACGATCGAGGGGTCGACCCGCTTATCCGCGATCGCTTGCAGGAGGAGCCGGTTGTAATTCTTGACGTTACATTGTCCCATTCGGAAGCCCAACTCTCGGGTGAAAGCGGCGCCGAGCGGGAAGCTCACTCGTCCCTCCGGGTCCGCCGGCGTTGGCGCGAATAGTCCGGGCATGCCGATGATCGCTCCCTTCTTGGCGACCTTGATCAACGTCTCGAGAACGACCAAAGGCTTCGCTTCCACCTTGGGTCCCGGTGCGAGGACTCCCTTTCCCGTCGCTTCGTATCCGACCGCTTCGACGCAAGCGTCAGCCCCCGATCCCCCGGTATCGTTGAGAACACGTTTCACGGGGTCCTCCTTGTCGACGTTGACGGGCACCGCTCCGATCTTCCGGGCCATCTCCAATCGCTCAGGAATCCGATCAAAAGCATAGACTCGCGCGGCCCCGCGTAGCAGGGCTCCCATTTGGGCCATTAACCCCACGGGCCCACAGCCACCCACGGCTACCACATGACCGGGTCGCACGCCGGCGATATCGCACCCGAAGTAGCCCGTAGGAAAGATATCGGCCAGTAAGACGGCCTGGTCATCTCGAACGTCATCGGGGATCTTGAGGCACATCGTATCGGCGAACGGGACGCGAAGATACTCCGCCTGGCCGCCATCATAGCCTCCGAGGAGTTTGGCGTATCCGAACGCCGCACCCGGCCCTTTGGGATAGAAAGGGTTGGCATTATCGCACATCGACCAGAGGCCCGTGTTACAGAATTCACACGCCCCACAACTGATGTTGAAAGGAACCACGACGCGGTCTCCTTTCTTGACGAACTTGACTCCGGCGCCGACCTCGTCGACGATACCCACGTTTTCGTGCCCCAGCGTTTGACCGGGCAGGTCGGGAGAGATGAGCCCGTGATAGAGGTGTAGGTCGGAGCCACAGATGCAAGTGGCCGTGATCTTCAGCACGACATCGCCGGGCTCTTTCACTTTGGGCTTCGGCTTGTCTTCAATAGCGAGTTGGTAAGGCCCGTTGTAGACGTTTGCCTTCAAAAATCCCACCGGTCCCCGGGTGGGCGGGGAATTACTTAGAAGTTTGCGAGCAGCTAGTGGCGCGGACCATCCGGCAATCGCCGAACTATGCCACCCGCAGGTTGTCTGGTTTCGAACCGCGGTTCAGCACGCGCCACGCTGTACCACTTCTTCACAATGCGAAGCGGGGGTTATTTCGAGAGTACCCGCTTGTGCAAATGCCTGGAAGTATTCTCGGACGGCGCTCGCGCTCGGCCCCTCCACGATCATGTACAGATGATGTGCGCCGTTCGCAACGGCGTCGCCCCGAATGGTTATCCCCTTTTTCTGAGCGGACTCGTTGGAGACCAGGTCCAACAGGAACGCGGCCATTTGTGGATTCGCTGCAGGGCACCTGTCGGCCGAGTGTTCGTGTTCGGCGATGAACAGCGCCATGCCCCCACGACGAACCCGACCTATTTATTGGAATCAATACGCGCAATAATTACTCGCGCCAGTCTAAGATGCCCCCCAAAACAGCCGTCGGTCGAGGTCCGCAAGTGCCGCGGGGTCCACCCAGCGCGCAGGGCCGGCAAGCGGCGAACTGAATTGGCTGTTCGGATGCTCCTTGTCGCCGTGACACCTAAGTCCGATGAAGCGCGCGCTGAGCGATCTCCCAAATCGATCGTACGAGAAGGGTGGAACGACCTTTCATTCGTGTATCGACCCGATGGAACTTCGGAGGACGCGTTCGGTCATACTTTCGACGATCACAAAAGATGGCTGAAGCCGATCCTGGATCGGGGCGCGGCTGGGATGCGCGTCCTTGATCTTGGGTGTGGCTGTGGGATTCCTGACGCGAAGTTACTTGCCAGTCGTTTCCGGGTTACAGGCGTAGATATCTCGGACGTGCAAATCGAGCGAGCTACGATGCTCGTTCCCGGCGCCAGCTTCGTACGGGCCGATATGACCGAGGTCGACTTTCCTCCCGCCCATTTTGGCGCAGTCGTCTGCTTGTACGCCCTCATACACGTCCCGTTGGAAGAACAACGGGGGTTGCTGAGGAAGATATTCGCGTGGCTCGAGCCTCAGGGCCTGTTCCTCCTCATCACGGGTCATGGGGCGTGGACGGGCACGGAAAGTGGATGGCTCGGGTCCAAGGCGACGATGTACTGGAGTCACGCGGACGCGGAGAGCTACGCTGATTGGTGCCGTGAGATCGGATTCAAAGTCTTGACGCGCGATTTTGTGCCGGAGGGCGAGAGTGGACACGAACTCTTCCTCCTCGAGAAGACGCTTCCGCGAGCCATGGGTCGCCCAGGATAGATCCTCGGATCGGTAGCAGGTCCGTCTCGGTCGTTCTACTGCGCCGACAAGAAAGGGGGTCGGGTGCGCGGTGAAGCTATCGTCCGGTTGGGCCATAAACTCGAAGCCTTTCGAGGCCTATGGGTGAACCCCGGCAGCGTACTGCCCACGCCCTTAGGTCGGGCGTCGTGTTGTTCCCTTTCCGACTAAACGTACTGCTTGTCCGTGTAGCAGTAGTAGCGACCGTATTGCGCGACGTAGGTCGTCGGCTGCCCGCACTTGGGGCAGATCGGAGAAGCAGCTTGTTGGGGGGTCGGGGGTGGAGGCGCGGGGGGTGCCGCCATCGGGGCGGCGGCATAGCCCGGCGGGGCCATTCCCTGCCCTCCGCTGCGCTGCCAGTTGATCAGCGGGTCATACTTGAGGTAGGCAATCAAGAGAATGATCCCGATGATGACCCCTCCGAGGATGAACCCGAGAATCATCCAGATCAAGGTCTGAGCCTTCGCCTGCTCGTACTGCCGGCTGTTGACGAGGGCTTCGATCGACTTGAGCTTCATGTAGATGATGAAGTCGATTACGCCGAAGATAATCGCGATAATCGGACCGATGAGCAAAAACCCGATGGGGCTACAGTACGCATCATAGCCCACGAAAGTCGAACAGACGCTTGCGTAGTAGGCGACCAACGCCGCGTCGGCCAACCCGATCAGGATGAGTATCACACCGAAGATGATCGCGAGGATTCTCGCGATATGCAGCATCGATTTGACCGATTGTGCCTCGGGAGGCTCCATCGCCGGCGCGCCTGGCGCCGGGGTGTACGGTTGGTATCCCATTGTGTTCGCCGCGAGCACGATAGAACAACTGGTTCTTAGACGCTTCGGTACAAATTCCCCGCCAAACCCCTCGGCGGAATCCGAATTGCTGCTTTGAAGGGACTGCCCCCGGGTGGGAACAGATCTCCACCGAGCTTCAGCGGCGAAGAAACTTGTAGACCGACGCAATGGGGGCGGGTATGCCGTACTACGTTGTCCTTGCGAATTGGACCGAACAAGGAGTTCGAACCGTTAAAGAATCTCCCGGCCGCGCCGAAGCGTTTCGCAAGGCTGTAGCCAAGGAGGGGGGAAAGGTGGTGTCCTTCCTCTTTACCATGGGTCCCCACGACATCGTGGCGGCGCTCGAGCTTCCCTCGGACGAGGCCGCGAATCGACTCGCCTTGCAGACGGCGCGACTCGGGAACGTTCGAACTATCACGCTCAAAGGCTGGGATGAGACCGAGTTTGCGCGACTCGCGGCGTCCGTGTAACGCGTAGCGTCGAAAGCGGCGGATTCGGCTTGTGGCAGGAGATCTGGGTCGCGTTGGGCTCAGTTGATCGATAGCTGGAATTCGTCCTCCATCCTCCTGGTCTGAGCCCGGGGGGGTTAGTCGATTGTCCGATCCGTGCAATAGTCCCAGAGTCGGGCGGCCGAGGCGATGTCGTAGGAACGCAGCGAGGACGGGACCGCCCGCCCTCGAGCGAAGTAGGCGCCAGTCGTGTCCTTTACTTCGGGGGACGTGGCCACAAAAGTTGGAGTGCGCGCGCCGCGCGTGGCCGAGATACCAACGAGCCGTTCTGCGACCGCGAGGGCTCCACCGAAGCTACCCGGATTGTTTCGACCAAATCGCGTATTGACGAAGCCCGGATGCACCGCGTTGAACGTAACAAGTCGGTCGGGATATCGCCGAGCGAATTCGTAGGTCAACATCAGTATTGCAAGCTTCGACTGGCCGTAAGCTCCCCACGCCGAGTAGCGCTTTCTTCGTTCGAGGTCCTCGAATCGGAGTCGAGCTCCGCGGTGGGCCGCCGACGATAGATTCACCACTCGCGACGGGGCCGAGGCTCTCAGTCGGTCCAACAATCGACGTGTTAAGAGAAAAGGCGACAGCACATTGAGCGCAAACGTCCGCTCGATGCCATCGGGCGTTTCGGTCCTTCGAGCGAAGACGGCGCCAGCATTGTTCACAAGAAGGTCGATACGGGTTTCCGAAGCGAGGATCTCGTCCGAGACTTGGCGCACTGACTGGAGCACGGAGAGGTCGACCACCAGCGACCGCGTCTGACCGAGCTGCGGAGTGGATCCCATCTCCCGTTCGGTGTCAGCCAGCCGTTCGCGCGATCGACCCAGTAGGAGTACGCGCCAGCCATCATGTACCAAATTTTGAGCGAGTACCGCTCCAATCCCCGAGCTTGCGCCGGTAACGACGGCGACCGGACGAGCACTTTCGGACGAAGCGACCACGGCCCTGCCACCCTTGCCTATCTCAAAAGGAGGCAGCCCGGCCATCTACGTGTCATGCGAGATCTTCGGTCGGAAAGCGACCTCACTCGGGTCGGTTTATAAAGTCACGACTTTTGCCACAATTGATTTAAATAGCGCGCCTCGGTCGTTTGGGCGAGGTTCGACAGAATGGTTTCCGTCGAGGTTGCCCTCGAGAAATGTACGGGCTGCGCTCACTGCCGCGATGTATGCCCCGTGACGGTGTTCGAGATGCGACCGAGTGATACGTTTCCGGGCGTTGTCGACGATCCTCAGGTTGCCGCAAAGTTCCAGTTCCGAGGTGAGAAATCCGCCGTGATCCACGGGCCGGATTGCATCATGTGTGAAGCGTGCCTCTTCGAATGCGAAGGGGAGTGCATCACGATCGTCGATGACGAAGGCACGGTTCACGGCTCTACCTACAAGTAATTCGGCGTCATCGTTCGGTCGCCGTCCGCAATTCACAGGGATCGGTCGGCCACTTGACCGCTGAGCTTCGAGTCTCGCGATCCGGCAAGGCGGAACGCCGGGCCGAAACCTTAGTAGTGCCCCCCGCTCACTGGCCCACGTTAATTTTCCGGAGCGAGCATGAACGATCGTCCGCGAAATGCCACCGCCGGTTCCGACGTCCTGCCCGCGTTCTGGCAGTTGAGCGGTCTGACGGAGGAACAGACCGATTGGGCTCGATTCTCCGCCCGTCGCTTTCCGTCGATCCTCTCCTTTTGGCGCCCCGAAGGATCGCTCGAAGGTCGCCGGATCCTGGACCTAGGCGGCGGGATCGGTTCGCTCGCGGTATTGATGAAGGCGCAGTTGGGAGGGCGGTACTGCCTCGCGGATCGGATCGAATGGACCCCCGCACAGCACGAGGCTCTGCGGCGGTTCGGAGTGGAGGCGACCTTGCCGGTCGACCTCTCCCGACCGGGAGCGCTCGGGTCGTTGCCCACCGACTTTGATATCGTACTCTTCGTCGAAGTCTTGGAACATCTGCTCGTCAATCCCCTGCTCCTCTTCCGCGAGATCTACGATCACCTGACGCCGGACGGGCGACTGTTCCTCACGACCCCGAATCAAGCCCGGCTGGGTAATCGACTCCGTCTCGTGCGGGGACGTTCGATCAAAGAGCGAGGGCGGTTTCCCACCGATGGGACGGGTGGCTACGGTCACGTCATGGAATACACCGCGGACGAACTCCGTACGCTGTTGACGAGCGAAAGCTTTCTTCGCGAGCGCAGTTGCGTCGTGCAACACGATCCCTCGCCCGCACCAAGTGCCCTCCAACACTTCGGCACGCGGGTCCTCAATTGGAGACCGGCGCAGCGTTGGTCGCTCGGCGACGACCTGTTGCTATTGTACCGAAAGGCGCCGCGTCCCCCACCCGGGACCCCACGCCCCTGGCGCGTCTAGATCGCAACGCGGCGTGCCCACCGGGCTTTAGGTCAGTTCTTGCCGCCACAAGGGAGTGTGCCAGGCGCTCTTGACGACCGGAGCTCCCCCGTCCTTCGGGAACTTGACCCGCACGCCGGCGGCTCGACCGAACGCTTCGAATTCGAGCGAGTACCAATACGCGATCCAACCGTCGGGTCCGAGATCCTTCGCCTCGCCGAAATGGTAGGTCTGATCGAAGATCGTGCTGGCCTTCCGCGCCAGAGGGTACGAACGGGCCAGCGCTTCCTCCGCGGTGCTCACGGGAGCATTCGTTCCCGCGGGGGATTCGAGCGGCGCGGCGACGCTGAATGGCCCCTTGGTGAGTCCCCGGCCAAAGACGTACCGCGCGAAGGTCGTCCGCATTTGACCATCGCGCTTATCTTCGGTAAGGACGAGCCAGACGAACGGGTTCCCCGTTGGGATCGGCGTCCGGTAGGTCCCGAGCTGCTTCATCAATTGGCCGATCCGGACTCGAGCCGCGATCCGGATCGAGAAGTACACCACGAAGAAGGCTGTCAAGCCGTACAGGGTGTCCAGATAGAGGGCGAAGGCGACGTGATTCCTTTCTACGCCGAGGAGCAAGTAGAATCCGACGACGGAGACGATGAGCGTCAGGAAATTGATCGCACGGTCGGCGTCGACTTCGAGACGACGTTCGGAGAACGGCAGGAACGGGGGCACGGAGAAATGCGTGAACCCATCCTCGAGCATGTGGGAGAGACCGCCCACTTCCATGACGAGGAAGTAGACCCACGGCGAGCCGGGTGCGATCATCGGCGCGATGAAAGCGCCGGCCACCGCCACGATCGTGACGCCCGTAATCGAGTGGGTGATCCCGTGATGCCGCAGGATCGGAAACCGCTTTGCCAGTGGAAAGAAGAATGCGTCGGCGTCGGGAAGTCCGCCCGCCAGCGCCCCGGCCGCGAGGTACGACGGTTGGAACCCGACGATCCCGAACGTAAGGAGATACGCGATGAGGACGTGGGTGAAGAGGTCCATGGACGCCCCCTACAGGAGCCCTTCTTCCATGACCTCGACCGACTCGACGTGCGGCACTTTCGCCAGCGCCTCCTCCGTCGACTGAAGGATCCCGCCCTGGTCGTTCATAACGACCGATACGAGCAACGACTTGAGGCCGTAGGCGATGTCTTTGACCTGCATTCCGCGCACTACGACGCCGTGCGGGATGGCGGTGCGGACTTCCTCCCCCATATGCTGCATGTCCGTCTCCGGACCCTGTGGCATCAAGCGGAAGAGGACTGCGACCTGGCCCATCGCCGTGCTCCTCTACGGACCCTCAAAACCGCAGACGGGACAATGATAGGTCACGCTCTGGTCGCGGCAACGGGCCTCGCGACCGATTGTGGCCTCCCCGCATTGCGGGCAAAGGAAATGGGTGGAGCCTTTGCCGCCGAGCCCTCGCCCGCACGATGTGCAGCGCAGTTCTCCGGAAGCGATCATGGGACTCACTCGGCCGCGAGGCCTACGGACGCGCCGTGCCCCGCCGGCGCGCGGCCACCCTCGAGATGAATATAAAGATGGCCCCGAAAAATGCGACCGCTCCGGCGACGTACCAGACCGTATAGTCGGGGGCGGCGCCCGGGATGTAGAACGACTGGGCGTAGCTCATGGTCCCCCCGGCGAAAGTGACGAGCCCATTCTCGGGGCCGAGGGAGATCGAGAACGTATGCCACCCCGACGAAAGTCCGAGCGTTACGTAGCTGAAGGTGAAGGTGTAGTTCTGCCGGGGGGTTAACTGGGGGATCGACACCGAACCCACGGACCGCCCGTCCAGCAGCACCTGCAATGAAAAGGCAAGCACCGAGGCCGAGCTGCTGGCAATCACGGTCGCCGACACCTTGTACGGTGTGACGATCTGGACACTCGTCGATACGTTCGTCGTTTCGTTCTTCCCCTGATAGATCGACGAGACCTCGACCACGAGCGTGATCGTTTGGGAGACGTTGTTCGCGTCCAGCGTGAAGTTGAACGATCCGTTCTCCAGGATACCGTCCGAGGGGGACACGACGATGTTCGTCGTGTTCGAGGCTTGAGGGGAGACCGTAAAGTTGTATTGACCCACGTACGTCCCATTCGCGGCTTGGGCCGGCCCCCCCGAAGCGTTGATCTGATACCGCCCGTTTCCGCCGGTTCCGAAATACGACGGGCCGTGGACGCTCGCGACGAGCGGGGCGGACGCCGTCGCGCCGCGGGCGGCGGGCACGGGGAGAGCCGCCCACGCACCCACTAGCATCAGGGCGACCAAGAGCAGCGTTACACTTTGGGAGACTCGGATCTTCTTAACCATCGGAAGCCCCCTCTTACCGCCGCGTCCAGCGACGCGTTCGCAACCAGCGAATCACCAGCGCTCCGACGACCAGCGCGATCGCCGGGATGAAGACCAGGACTGGGATCAGCCAGTCGGGCGTGGTCGGCGCGGCTCCAATCGCGGGGCCGGTGACCGAGAGCGTCCCTCGATTGACATTCAGCGGCACGATCGGCACTTTCAGGACGACCGTTTGAGTCAGGGGGGTGGTAGTGTTGACCAGGGTCGCGGTGACCGTGACGGTGCCGGGCGGAACGAAGATGGTGCTCGTCGTGTTCAACACGACGAAATATGTGTGATTGGCCTGAGGCGGAAGCGCCTGGGGCGTCGTGACTGCAGTGCTCTCGTAGAGGAGCGACGAATTCCAGCCCAATCCAAGGAGCCGACTCGCGTCGGAGATCGTCAAGCGGACCGTCTCGAGAATATTTCCCTGGTTTACCACGTAGAACGGTATCTCCGCCTTGGTCGGGGCGAGCGAGGGAGGGAGGGAAGACGCCGATCCGGCGCCAAGCGCTTGGTGGACCTCGACATTGATCTTCGGATACGGGCTGGAAGACCCGATCACCGAATTATTGGACGTGAGGAGCGCTTGGATCGTCACCGCCGGGTGCTGCACGATCGTTCCCGCCGGGACCGTGATGACCACCTCGCCTCCGACCGAGTTGGAACCGGGCAGCACCCCGAGCGTCACGTTCTGGGTGGAGAAGGTGAAACCCCAATAGGCGGGGCTACCGCCGAGATAGAATTGGACGGGAGAATCCCCCACGTTCGTCACCACATAGGTGAAGGTCGCCGGGCCGCCGGTGGACGGAACGGTCACGCTCGTGGGCGATTGGATGGTCACATTGACCTTGGGGTGGAAGACATAGGTCAGCGTCAGCGTCGTGGCCGCGTTCCCGTGAAGTAGAGAGACCACGGTCGACGCGTTCGCCGTCGCGGCGACGCCGTACGGGGTACCGGTGGCCGAGGCGCGGACCGTGTAGACCCCCGCGGGCAATGGAACGCTGACGGGGCTTGCGAAAGGCACGGAGGTGAAGAAGATCGTGCGCCCGAGCGTATCGGCGACCGTGAGCGTCGCCGGTTGCGCGCTTCCCGAGGACGGCGGGAGCAGGGTAACCGTATACGACCACGTTGGACGGACGAACAGCGCGACGGGATCCTGGGACAAGGGAGTCGCGACTACGGTGGTGAGGTTCGCGTAGGCAAAGCCGCCTTCGGCGACGACGGGATAGCCGACATACACCCCCGGTAGCACTTCGGCTGCGAAGGTACCGTTCGTAACGGCAACCTTGGTGATATTGGAACTCGGGAAGGGACCGTAGAGGGAAAGCGAACCGCTAAACGCGTAGGGGATCCCGAGCGCAGTCACGGTGCCATTGAGCCAGGTCAGCAGCGTAGTCGATACCAGGGAGACCGCGCAGTTCCCGGAAGTGTTGCCGACGGCGCAGGTGTAGCCGGGGGTGGTCGTGAAACTCTGGTACGCCGTCTGTCCCCCCTCCGCAGAAACGAGAACGGTGGTGTTGAGCGACACGCCGTAGCTCAGCGCCGGCGGAAGACGGAGCGAGAACGCACCGTCCCGGGCGGTGACGGTCACGGAGCCGCCATGCGGAGACTCGAACGTGACGGGGGTCGTGGCATTTAGAACCGTACCGGTCGAAAGGGTGAGATTTCCGGAAACCAGCGCCCCGAGCGTGGTGAGGACGATCTTAGAGGAGACCGCTCCCGTGGCATTGATCGTGATGCGAGAGAGGCTCACGTAGGTGCTGTTGTTCGTCCCCGGGGCGGTCGCATACGCGGTATAGACTGCGCTCGCCCGGGCGTAGAATCCCTGCTCGTACTGCTTGCCGGTCAGCGTGGCATTAACCAGCGTGGACGTCAACCGAACGGAGACCGACGTATTGGCTACGTTCGCGGGAAGCGTGAGCGTCCCTTTCGAGATGATCTGTGCCACGAGTCGAACGGTGGTCTGCGTCGACGTGGCGCCGAGGGGCACCGTCAAATTCGTCACCTGGCCGGGCAGATAGAGCCCCGAGGGCGTGGCCGGGGCGGCCGCGGTAATGCGATACGTGCCCGGCAGCGCCGAGAAGGAGAAGATCGGTCCGCCGATGAGCGTCTGACTCCCGCCCGTGGGAGTGAGAGCCGTGAAGTTCACCTTGAGACCGAGATTGTTCGGATATCCAGTGAACGTTAGGGTCACCGGCACGGAGGCGAGACTCAGCGAGACCTGGGTGATCGCGGTCAGGCCGCTCGGCGTCAGCTCGCACTGTTGCTGGGCGACAAAGCCGAGGGCTCGGGTGGTCAAGCAGTACGAAGCGCCGACGGGAAGGGTCGAGGGCACGTAGAGCGAGACGTTCCCGGTCGTACTGGCTACCGAAGTCCAGGCCGCGCCGCCGGTTCCGAGACCGACGGTAACGGTAGCATTGGCGGCGGGGAAGACTCCGTTCGGGGATCCGGAGTTGGGCGTGCCCACCAGGAAGCGCGCGGGGGTCGCGACGACGGGGTTCAGCGCGACGCTGCGGCCGTAAGTTAGCGCGACGGTGTCGAGCGCGGCGTAGATCGTTGCCCCTTTCGTGGTCGCACCCTGGAGCGCGTAGAGCGAGTAGGTTCCTGCGGGCAGTAGAATACCAAACGAGCCGTTCACGTCCGTCCACGTCGACACCGACGCTCCCGAACCATCGTACACGTTCACGATTGTACTCGAATTGCTGACGGAGGGCCCGGCGGTCGAGACACTGCCCGTCAGCCGGAGCGCGCTGGCAAGGGCCAATCCCGGGAACGTCGTCGGCGCCGTGGAACTCGGATAGATATCCGTGAAGCCTGCGTACTGGGTCGTTCCGATATAGCCGCTCGAGTAAACGGAGTAGTTGCCAAGGGCCAGGGTCGCCGAGATGACCCCGGCGTTATTCGTCCAGAATAATGTGGAGTTCACGGCAGCCGCACGCAGCGAAACGAGTGGTGACGTCGTGGCGTTCGCGATCGCCGGCAAGCCCGTGAAGCGGACGGGGAAGTTAGGGACGGGGTTTCCGTTGACGGTAACGGGGAAGGTGATGGTCTGGGTCGGGGCGAGTGTCAAGTTCGTTTTCACGATCTGCCCGGGCGAGGTGATCTGGAATGTGATCGCCGGCGAGCGGAGATTCGTGCCGGAAAGGGTGGCGGTCACATTGTAGACCCCCGGTCCGAAATTCTTGAGCGTGTACCCGCCGGAAGAATTGGACTGAGTGTTGGCGATGACTCCAGTCGTACCCGTGAGGGTAACGGTCGCGCCGCTCACGGCGACCAACTGAGGACTAAGTACGATCCCTTTGATCGTTCCCGGGTTGAGTCCTTGCGTTTGGTTGGCGACTTTCCCCGGGCTCGCGTAGACGAGGGGCTGCGAGAAGTTCGCTCCCTGATAGACGACGCTCGAATTGTAAACCCCCGGCGCGACGTTCGGGAACGAATAGGTTCCGCTGGTGTCGGTCGTCGTCGCGTAGGTCGGGAGGCCGGCGCCCCACAGCTGCACCGAGGCACCGCTCACGAGGGGATCCGTGTCGGGGACGTAAGTCGAGTTGTTGGCGGTGTTCCAATAGAAAAAGCCCTGGACTTGGGCGGGTGCCAGCGTGATTTGCTGGTTCAGCTGGGGCGCGTCGAAGCTCATTCCCAGCGCGGGGGAGACATAGATCGGGAGCGACTTCAGGAGGAGCGAGCCGGCTTGCGTCAGCCCGTCGAGCGCCCCACTGGTTACGTTCACCGTGTCCTGACCGGGCGGGAGGACCACCGAGTAGTCTCCCTGAGCGTTCGTCACAGTCGTCATATGCGGGATTCCCCACGAGTCATACACCGTGACGCGCGCCCCCGGGACCGGCGCGCCGTTCGGGAGTTGGACGGTCCCGATCATCGGTTGGCCCGGGTAATACTCGAGCATCGTTTCCCCGCCGCCGAAGTACTGGCTGGGCGAGGTCAACGCTACGCCGCCAGCGGTCTTCGCCAGGGACACGGCGTCCGGCAGATTCATCGCCACCAGGCAGTTCGAGTTGTTCTGCTGCGTCACATTATCGCAGTAATAGGCCGTCTTGTACACGATCTGGAAGTGCTGGAGCATCCAGCCGGGTTCGATCGGAGAGCTTTCCGCCGCGCCTTCGAGTCCCGGAATTCCGCCCGAGAGACCGATCTGGGTCCCGTTGTACCCGATGTAGATGTGATACAGCATCGAATCGTAGAACGGGGCGAAATAGTTGATATTGTACTGAACGGGCTGCACGTCTGCCGGGGTTTGTCCCGCCGGATAGGTGTTCCCGTCGGAACCGAGCACGGTCACGTTGTAGAACGTGGTCGGGACGCTGTCCGCGGCAATCACGCGATTCGTAAGCTCAGCGGGCGCGTAGAAAATCCCAGTGTCGGAACCGGAGAACGGGAAGAGCCGGCTATCGACCATCCCGTAGCGGATCGTCCAACCGGTGTAGGCCTGGATACTGTTGTAGACGCGCGCGACGCCGCTGATTGGGAGGGAGGAGGCGAGGAACACTTCCATCGCCATGTACATGGCATTGAGCGGACTCAGCTCGCTCGCATCGACGGGGAGATACAATTCCGGGTGCGCAATGACGAGCGCAACGTCGTTCGTCTGGTTGACGAGCAACGTGTGAAGTTCGGTCAGGTTGAGACCCTCGTTCGCTAGGATCGCGTTGAGCGCCGGGGGCAGGTATGGGTCGCCACTCTTCACCAGCTCCGACTCGAGGAGCTCCGTCGCCAGGACACCGATCGCTTGTGATTCGTTCTGGGAGAGCAGGAAGGCACCGCCCGGTGTGATCCCGTTCTGGAAGTTGTCGGCGACGGTTGGATGTTGCCCCTGGTCGACCGCTTGGAATCCGTAATCCCACCAACTGATGAACGCCGGACGCTGCGGTTCGGGTAGATTCGTATCTTGCTGCGCGAGCCAATTATAGCCGGCTTCGTCGTATTGCACCGGCGTGTCGAGGCTCGTCCCGGACGCCCCCAGATAAGCCGAGGAACCTATCGAGGAGCTGGGTTGGAGAAAACCGGGGAGCGTATTGACGATCTGGTCACCCACCTGGGTTTTTGTGTTGTAGGGGATTCCCGCGTCGATCGAGTACCACACGTTCGGTACGACAACGAGCACCACGACGACGAGAATCGCGATGTGCCGCACCTTGAACGACTTGCGGAACGCGGTAAATTGACTCCGCCGGTCAGAGAGGGAAGCGACGTTCCGACGAAGCTCCGGATAGCCACCGATGTCCAGCGCGCGCCGGAGCGCCTCCGCCGGAAGCAGGGCGAACGCCGGAGATCCGATGAGGAAGAACTTGGCCGCGGTGACCGGCAGGTAGAGATCCAGGACCGCGAAGACGAGGAAGAGCATGTGCCAGCGCTTGAATCGACCCCGGACGAGATCGATCACGAAGAGAACCAGGCCCACGAAGGCGAGGAAGAACGTCGCGACGCCGTAGCCGAGGATCAATTGGTCAACGGAGGGCGCCTGCGCCTCGGCGACAGTCGAATAGACGAGTGTCTTGACGAAGTAGCCTTGCCCCGTGATGATGTTCGTGAAGTAAGTTGGGGCGAAGAACGCAAGTCCGGCGAGCCCGACAAGGACAATCAGGATCAGCGCGGGGATTGAGAAGACCCACGGAATATCGCGCATCAGGAGGAAAGGCAGCAGGAGAAGCAAGGCGCCGAAGAACAGCAGGAGCGGGAGGTCGAACCAACCGGCGAACTCGTGCTGGAACCAGTAGTAGGGTACGGCCATGGGGAAACCGACGACCCCCACGATCCACGTGGAGACGTAGAGCCCGAATGAGTCCACGCGGCGGATCCGCTCCACGATCATCGCGAAAACGATGAAAATCGCGATCGTGGCTACCGCGTAGGTGTATCCTTGCCACGCGAGTGTCAGGGCCCCGAACGAAACGCCCGTGAAAACGGCCCATTTGACGGCAGTGTGGTCGTAAACGTAGAATTGTTTCAGGGCGGGGAGGAACTGCTTGGGATGCCGATAGCTCTCGACGTAGCGGCGGCTACTGACGGCCTTAACGGTTCGGAGGTAGCTATAAAGGACGATGAGAATGAAGAAGGTGTAAAACGCCAGATAGTTCGCGTAACCGAGCGTGGAGGAGTTGATGTCCGCGACGATGAACGGGAAGAGCAGCGCCGCGATCAGCCCCGTGCGCTTCGAGCTGACGTCCCGACCGATCAAGTAGATCGGAAAGACGCTCAGGGCGGACCAGATCGGCCCGCTCGCGTTCAAGAAGAACGCCCCAGCGTTGACGGCGCTCCCGCCGAAGAAGGGAGCGAAGACGAGTCCCAGGATGGCGTTCATCCAGTCGAACAGTGGCTCGCGCGGATTGATCGCCCCGAGCGGATACCGGAGGAGCGGGTCGAGGACGAGATTCGTATGGTTGAGAATGATGTACTGCATCACACGGGAGTGGTAGAACGAATCCGAGCCACCCCCGTAGACGTACAGTTGGCCGTACTGCTGGAGGACGGGGATCATCCAGATCGATCGAATGATGAAAGTGATCCCGAAGGCGGTGAGCAGAATCGCGAGCGTCCACCCGTGCCGTCGCCACCAGCCCGGATTTAGAGACTCCATGGGTCGCGGCTCTCCCGAGCCGCGGGCGCGCGAGACCGAGGGCGGCTATAAATAGACTTCAGATAGCGCGCATCCACCGGGACCGATAGCGCAGGACCTCGAACTGCTCACCTATTCCGGGACGACCCGGAATCGATAAAAGACTCGCCCGTCGGCCAGGGAGTACCCCTCGACGTGCACAGGCTGACCAATGCGACATTCCTGCCACGTAGTTCCCTCGATGCGGCCAAAGATACGCAGCGCCACTCCCTCCAAGTCGATGAGTCCAACGACGAACGGTACTTCCGCCTCCATTCCCAGCGGGGCGCCCCCCAGCACCGCGGAAAAGGCGTAGATCCGGCCGCCCTCAGGAAGGTCCACCCATTCAAGTTGGTCGGTGTGACATTGCGGGCAGGCGACCCGGGGCGGCCAGTGGAGCGAATGATCGACTGGACATTGAGTTGTTGAGAGTCGGCCCTGACGAAGGCGGTCGAAGAAGCGCGCTAACCGGGTTTGGTCGATCGATTCCAGAGGTACGAAATCGAGGAGGAACGGTACCGAGCTCGGCGCTGGCTTCGCGGGCTTACTGGGCGTAGTGACGCTCGAGGGGGTCGAAGCCGCTGCCGGCGGCTCGGGGACCGGTGGAGTAACGGAGCCTGCGGTGCGACGCCGATCGGCCGTGGAGGTCGCCATCAGGAACCTCCCCGTTCGTAGATCATCATCGAGTGGACGTTGGCGCTTCCACTGAGGTTGTGCACGAGGGCCCATTGCGGATCTGGAACCTGACGTCCGGCCGGCACCGCGTGGGCGAACTGTTGGTAGACCTCGACCGCTTGGCCGATGCCGGTCGCCCCGAGGGGGTGGCCACACCCGAGCAGACCACCTCGTGGATTCACGACCAGATCTCCTCCAATGTCCGACCGGCCGTCGAGCGCAAAGGCCCCCCCTTCCCCGGGAGCACAGAGGCCGAGTGCCTCGTACTCGACGATCTCGGAGATGGTGAAGCAGTCATGGACTTCTGCGAAGTCGAGTTCGTGCGCTGTGATGCCCGCGCTTCGGAACGTCTCGCGCGCCGCGTGTTTCATGCCGACCCAGTCCGTCAACGAGCCGGCGTGGGCCAGGTTGTGAAAGTCCGAGTATTGTCCAGTGCCGCGAACCCACGCCGGAGTGTCGGTGAATTCACGAGCGCGCTCCTCCGTCACTAGAACGACGGCGGCGGCGCCATCGGTCATCGAAGAACAATCGCCGAGTCGAAGCGGGGGCGCGACGAGCGGGAGGCGAAGCAGTTTCTCTCGCGAGAATCGCTTCTCAAAGAATTGGGCGTGGGGATTCGTATTCGCAAATCGATGGTTCTTTTCGGAGACGGCGGCGAGCTGCTCCTCGGTGGTGCCGTACTCCCGCATATGCCGCTGCGCCACCATCGCGAAGAACGGAGGTGCCGTCGCGCCGGCGGGACCGTCCCACGCACGATCCATCACACACGCCATCGAGGCGTTGGCTTCGGCCATGGACGGAAGGTTCATTTTCTCGATCCCCACCGCGACAGCGACGTCCGATAGACCGGCCGCGATCGCCGCGTAGGCGCTTCGGATCGCCGCCTGACCCGAGGCACACGCGAGCTCCGTTCGCTGCAAGATGCGATGGGGCCGGAGCCCCATTTGTTCGGCCGCGAGCGGTGCTACGTGAGACTGGAACGCGAATCGTTCCGGCTCGGCGGCGCCCACGAAAAGGGAATCCACGTCCTCAGCACGAAGATTCGGCACGGCCCGGAACAGTGCCGCTCCGACCTCTTGGGCGAGTTCCGACCAAGTGGTCGGGCGGACTCCCCACGGCGTTGTCGCGCCACCCACCAGTGCGACATTCCGAACAGCGCTCATCTTCGCTCCGACCGAATTGCGTCCGAGACCATATCTCCGGCCCCCGACGTGGTTACGGTGCCTCCCTGATCATACGTTCGTGCTTGGCCTTCGGCGAGAACGCGTGCCAGGACCCCGGACAGGCGATCGGCCTGGCCGATTAGACCGCGATCCTGATGGCGCTCTCCTAGCCACCGTAACATCATCTCCACAGCGAAGAAGGTGGCGAATGGATTGACTTGGTTCTTGCCCGCGTACTTCGGCGCGCTGCCATGGACAGGCTCGAACATGGCGTGTTCGCTGCCGATGTTCCCGCCGGCGGCAAACCCCATACCGCCTTGCAGGACCGCGGCCAGATCCGTGATGATGTCCCCCATCATGTTCGAGGAGACGACGACGTTGTAATGCTCGGGACTGCGGATGAGCCACTGGGTGAATGCATCGACGTACGCGTAGTCGCGCTCGATTCCCGCATACTCGGCCGCCCCGATCCGATCGAATGTTTCTCGAAAGTATCGGCACCCCTCGAGCACGTTCGACTTGTCGACACAGGTGACCCGGCGCACGCCATCCTCGGGAGCGCCCCGACTCCGCCGTTGGGCCAGATCGAAGGCGCGCCGTACCACGCGCTCGACCCCCTTGCGGGTCATGACCCGCGTGTCCGTAACGACCTCCGTCTCGCCGCCGCGACGCAGGCGCCCCCGCATGGGGGTGTACAATCCCTCGGTGTTCTCGCGTATGATAACCATGTCCACCTTGTCGGGCGACCATACCTTTCGATACTCCCCGCTGATTCGATGGAGGACTCCCGGATACAGTTTGCACGGTCGTGTGTTGGCGAACAGATCGAGATTTTGTCGGAGTCCGAGCACGAGGGCCGCACCGGCGATGTCCCCGCTCGGAAGGGTGACCCCAGGCCAGCCGACGGCGCCGAGTAATATGGCGTCCGCGGCCTCGGTGGCCGCGGCCGTCTCCGGCTCCCATTCCCTTCCGTGCTTCTGATAGTACTGAGCGCCACCAGGAAACTCGCGCAACCGCCACGGCGCGGGACCTCCCTCCCCGAGGGCGTCCAAGATCTTGCGTCCCTCGCGAATGACTTCCGGTCCAGTCCCATCGCCGGGGAGGACTACGATATCGTAGCCGCCTTCTTTCATGCCGAGACCATCGGAGTCGGGCCGCCCGCTTTTCGTGCGGCGAGCTCGCGCTTGACCTTCTCCACCAGGCCTCCCACTTCGAGAAGCTCAAGCAAGTGCGCCGGCAAGGGCGGGAATTCGATCGATTGCCCGGTCCGCTGATTCGTGATCCGTCCCGCCCGCATTTCAACGCGCGCCACATCGCCCTTCTCGAAGAGCGCGCGGACCCCGTGTGCTTCGATTGCGGGGAGGCCGAGGTTGATCGCATTGCGGAAGAAGATTCGGGCGAAAGAGTCGGCCAGGATTGCACTAACTCCGATCGCGCGGAGCGCCTGCGGGGCATGTTCGCGGCTCGAACCGGATCCGAAATTCTCCGCCGCGACCAGCAGGTCGCCGGGGCGGGCGCCTTGGGCAAATTCCGGGAGTGCAATCTCCAGGACGTGCTTCTTCAGTTCGTTCGGGTCGATGATCGTCAGGTACTTTCCACTGATGATGCCATCCGTATCGACATCATGTCCTAGGGTCCACACGCGCCCTTCGATGATCTCCTGCATGCGACCTCCTACAGTAGTTCCCGCGGATCGGCGATCTCGCCGGCGATGGCGGCCGCGACCGTGGCGGCCGGAGACATCAGGTAGATGCGCGCCTCTTTGGCGCCCATGCGCCCGGGAAAGTTTCGATTCGAAGAAGAGGCGCAGACCTCCTCGGGCGCGAGAATGCCCATGTTCCCTCCGAAACATGCGGAGCAGCTCGAATTCGTGAAGACTGCCCCCGCCGTCGTGAAGATCTCGATCAATCCCTCGCGCAGACACTGTTCGTAGATCTTCGTGGACGCGGGGGACACGATGAAACGCACGCCCGCGTGAACCTTTTGGCCTTTCATCAGGGCCGCGCCCTCGCGCAAATCTTCGATCCGTGCGTTGGTGCACGACCCGAGGAACACTTGGTCGACCTTGACGTGCTCCTTGACGACCTCCGTGAGCGGGCGAACGTTGTCCGGCGAATACGGACACGCAACCATCGGCGGCATTCCATCGACGTCGATATCGATGACGCGCTCGTAGTGAGCGTCGGAGTCCGGACTCAGCGGGTGCATCGGGTGCTTGGCGATCTTGGCCAGATACTCGTAGGTGGCCGCATCGGGAGCCACCATGCCACACTTGGCACCCATCTCGGTCGTCATGTTACAGAGCGTAAACCGCTCAGGCATCGAGAGGCCCTGGATGGTGGGTCCCGAAAACTCCACAGCCTTGTAGGTCGCGCCCGTGGTCTTGATCTCCCCGAGTACGCGTAGAATGAGGTCCTTCGCCGTGACTCCCTTTCCAAAGGACCCGTGCACGCGAACGTTCAGCGTCGGGGGAACCTTGAGCCAAAGACGCCCGAGGGCCAGCACCGCCGCCATCTCGGTCGGTCCGATGCCGGTCGCAACGGCGCCCATCGCGCCGAGCATGTTCGTATGGGAATCCGTACCAACCGCGAGGTCGCCGGGCACGACCCAGCCGTTCTCCGCCAAGATCTGATGACAGATCCCGTGATTTCCTACATCGTAGAAATGCGGAAGGCCGGTCTCGGCGGCGAACTTTCGAAGAATGCGGTGAAGCACCGCGGCGCCTTCCGTGGACGCGGGCACCCAGTGATCGATCGCGATCACCACGCGGTCCGGATCCCACACTTTCTCGGCGCCCATGTCGTGGAAGGGTCCGACCGTCTGCGCTCCCTGTTCGTGCATCATTGCGAGGTCAACCTGACCCTCGACGATCTGACCGGGGACCACCGACTCCACCCCCGAGGCACGGACGAGGACTTTCTCTGCGAGCGTCATCCCGTGGCCATTTCCACTCTTCATGCATTCACCGTTTCCGCGCCTACTTCTTCCACGATCATCCAAAAGTCTGAATCGGAAAGCCCGGGATGGTCGAATATCGCCCGATACTCCTCCAGGAAGTGTCGTAGATCATCTTTCGACCGGGCCTCGGAAGTCGATTTCACCCGACGCAATATCTCGATCAGAACAGGATCCGGTCGCTCGATACCCCGCTCCTTCAACTTCTCGACTAGCGCCGCCTTGCCCGTGTGTTTACCGAGGATCATACTGCGATGGCGGCCCACGACCTCGGGTTGGAGAGGCTCATAGGTCAGCGTGTGGGCCAGGATCCCGTGCGTGTGGATCCCCGCTTCATGCGAGAAGGAATTGTACCCCACCAGCGCTTTATTCGGCGCCACCGGGATACCCGACAGTTCCTCGACCAATCGTGAGAGTTCGTACAGCCGCTCCGTCTTCAACCCCGTTCGAACCCCATACAAGGACTCGAGTCCCAGAGCGACCTCTTCCAGCGCGGCGTTGCCCGACCGTTCCCCGAGTCCATTCACGCAGACGTGGGGAGAGGTAACCCCCACTTCGAGCGCCGTTAGGGTGTTGGCAACGGCGAGTCCAAAGTCGTTGTGACAATGCACGGACCAATCGGTCGGTTTGACGCGTCGGCGGAACTCTTGGAGATACCACCGGAACGTGAGGGGCGTCATAATCCCGACGGTGTCCGATACCACCAGGCGGTCGGCACCCGCGTCCTTGGCGGCCCGATAGAGTCGTTCCACGAAGTCAAAGGGCGCCCGTACGGTATCTTCCGTCACGAAGGCAACATGGAGACCCGCTTCCTTGGCGTGTCGGATCGATTGGAGAGACGCATCGAGCACTTGTTCCTGCGACATCTTGAGTTTGTACTGCAAGTGGACCTGACTCGCGGCGACGAAAATCGCAATGTGCGTGGCACCACTTCGAATCACCGCTTCCACGTCGTTCGGAACGGTGCGCGCCGCGGCGAGGATCTTGGCTTTCAGTCCCGCGTCTGCGAGGAGACGCACCGCCCGCGCTTCTTCCTCGGAAACCACCGGTATTCCGGCATTTACGACGGCCACGCCAATCTCGGACAGGAGCTCGGCGATCTGCAACTTCTCTTCCGGAGCGAAATGCACCCCGGGCATCTGTTCGCCGTCGCGCAGGGTCTCGTCCCAGAAGATGATGGGATTCGCGAACTGACGGTCGGCCGAAGTCGCCGAGTGATAGTTTTCGACGAGCGCCTCCTCCGGCATCAACGTCCAAGAGCGGAAAATGCGTCATAACCTTTGTCGCGTCCGGCTCGGCCGTACGTTAGCGTACGTCCTCCTGCTCGCGTGCGACGAGGGATCCCCTCGGTAGGATGGAATTTCCCGGCTCGAAGCGTCGGGCGCTCGGTCGCTCCGTCGCGTCGATCTCGTCCGTGTGGGAGCTTCTCACCGCGATTTTGCTACCGACCCGTTAAATACGAACTAACAATGAAATCTGTCGGAGATACCGAAGGGATGCCCTCCGACTCATACAGATGACGACTCCTGCCGCCCGGGCCGTGCCGCTGGCCGGCGAAACTCCTCCAAGCGCGCGCCCGCCTGCGAAGGAACTCGGGGACCTATCCGTAATGATTGGTGGACAAGGAGGCGACGGGACGCTGACCGTTTCGGACCTCCTCGGACGCTACTTCCGCAAGCGGGGTTTGTATGTCTACACGTCGCGGAATGTACTTTCACGTATCCGAGGCGGTCACGCCGATGCCTCGATCCGCGCGAGCCGTGATCCGATTGCCGCGGCGAAATCGCAGGTCGATCTGATTCTGGCCTTCGATAACGAAGCCGTGGAGATCGGGAAGGCGGAGCTCGCGCCGGACGGTTTGATCCTTTACGACTCCTCCGTCTTTCACTCCGACCTGCCTAACGCGTTCGGGTTTCCATTCGCAACCTTGGTCGGCGGCCAAGTGGGTCAACCGATCTACAAGAACACAGCGGCGTACGGCGCGATTTCCGTGATGATGGGCTTCGATCCCGCCGAAACTCGCGCGGTGATTGAAGACCGATTCAAGCGACGTGGCGGGGAAGCGCTCGAGAAGAATCTCAAGGCGTTGGAGATCGGGCGGAAGGTGGCCCTCGCGAATCCGGACTCGGTCGATCGTTGGCAGGTGGTGGATGGAGAAGCTCGGAATCAGATTCTCACTACCGGCAACCAGGCTGTAGCGCTCGGATTCGTGGTGGGTGGAGGTCGCTTTTTCGCCGGATACCCGATCACTCCCGCTACGGAGATTATGGAGTATCTTCAACGATACTTGCCGGCGTTCCACGGCGTGGCTCGACAAGCGGAGGACGAGCTTGCGGCCATCAACATGGTGATCGGTGCCTCGTATGCGGGGGCTCGGGCGATGACCTCCACGAGTGGACCCGGCCTCTCGTTGATGACCGAAGGTATTGGCCACGCCGGTACGGCCGAGCTACCCGTCCTGGTCGCTGATTGCCAAAGAGTGGGCCCCTCGACCGGCGAGCCAACGCGTCACGAACAATCGGATCTCGCGCATCTGGCGCACTTGGGCCACGGCGAGTATCCGCGCTTCATCATTTCGCCGGGAACCATCGAAGATTGTTTTTCTCTGACGATCGACGCGCTCAACATTGCCGATAAGTGGCGCGTCCCGGTGATCCTCCTCCTCGACCAGGCGCTCTGTCAAAACACGATCTCCGCGGACCCCTTCGACCTCGCGGTGGCCAAAATCGACCGTGGAAAACTTCTGACCACGGAGGAAGTGGCGAAGCTCGAGGCGTACAAGTACTACCAATTCACGGAGGATGGGATCTCGCCGCACGTCCCGCCGGGAACCCCGGGAGTCTTTTCCCAAGTCACGGGGAATGAGCACGACGAATTCGGACACGTCTCGGTCAATCCCGTCAATCGCGTCAAGATGATGCGAAAGCGCATGGAAAAGATGACTCGCGCAGTCGAGGACCTCCCTCCCGCTCGGCTCTACGGGGACCCCGCCGCTCGAATTGGAATCATCGGCTACGGGAGCACCTGGGGCCCGATCCAGGAAACCCTTCTACTGCTCAAGGAGCAAGGCGTCTCCGCGCGTCATTTCCAAGCACGAACTCTGTATCCGGTGCCCACGCGCGAGCTCGAGTCGTTCCTACGTGATGTGGACGTCGCGTACATCGTGGAGCATAATTACACCGGCCAATTCGCTCGCCTGATCCGGGAAGCGATCCCTCAAGTGCATGCCAAACTCCGTTCGATCCTCAAGTTCGATGGGTTTTCGTTCCGCGCGCTCGAGATCGCGGCCCAGGTCATGGGGGGTAAGTAGCGATGGTCCAGTCCGTCAAGCCGATCCCCTCCACTTGGTGCCCGGGTTGCGGGGACTTCGGCGTACTGGCCGCCGCCAAAAAGGCGATTGTCGAGATCGGGGTACCCATGAACGAGGTCGTCCTCGTTGGCGGGATCGGATGTTCGGGTGGAATCCATAACTTCCTCGAGACGAGTGGGATTCACGCGCTGCACGGACGATTGCTCGCCCAAGCCGTCGGAATCAAGCTCGCGAACCCGAAGCTCACCGTGATCGCTGCCGGCGGAGACGGCGATGGCTACGCCATCGGAATGGGCCACTTCATGCATGCATTCAAGAAAAATGCCTCGATCTTGTACATCGTCATGAATAACGAGACGTACGGTCTGACCAAGGGTCAGCCTTCGCCGACGAGCCAGATCGGTTTTGAAGGGAACATTGAGCATCCGTTCGACGCCATCCTGACGGCTCTCTCGGTCCCGACTCCCAACTTCATCGCGCGGACTTTCTCGGGCGACCCGAAGACGATGATTCGGATCCTCGTCGAGGCACTCAAGTTCAATCGGGAAAATCGCGGCTACGCGTTCATCGAGGACCTCTCCCCGTGCGTCACCTACAATGATACGTACAAGGAGTGGCGCGAGAAGGTCCTCGACGTCGCGAAACTCCCCGGGTACGACCCGACGGATCGCAAGGCGATGTTCAAGCTCTGCCTCGAAACGATGGAAACCGGCAAGATCCCCATCGGGGTAATGCACCGCCCGAAGGAGCCTTCCGTCGAGGCCGTCTCCCTCGAACTCAAACTCCTCCCCGACCGAGTGGGACCTGCCGTTGCAGACATCGGAATCGACTCCAACCTCGCGGCGTACGAAAAACTCCTCAAGTCCGTCGCGTAGGCGCCCGTCGCGGCTCGTTTCGCGACCGCGGCGAACCGTCTCGCGACGGTCGTCGGGTCTTTGGATCGGCGTCGATGATACCGACAGTCGTTCGGGAGGGTGTACGACCTTTGTCCTCACGGAGATCGTGCGCGCGGCCCGCGAGCGGGGATTCGACCTCATCGGCGAGCCGCGCCTCGTGCGCCTGAATCCAAACATCCCGTGGAAGACGCGAGGAAACGGGGCGCTTTCGGCGCGTTTTGGTCATGGCGTGGGCCCCCGACGCCGGATCGGTGAGATCGGCGGCCGACCGGTATTCGCGTTTTCTCGGTCCGGGCCGGTCGGCCGTTCCGAAGCAAGGCAGCTCATGGAGGCGGCTTGGAGGGTCGTCCGCGAGCAGTCCGACAGTTCTGTAGCAGGGACCGATCCAGCGCTCGTGGCAGCATTTCGTCCTCCTCCGGCCACGTTCTACTGGCGGGCGGTCCGGGAAGTGGTTGATCTGGCCCCCGTCCGGCGCTGGGTGCGCGCGCACGGGATGTGGAGCCGGACCGCGGGGTCGCGTCGCGGGCTGATCGGGGCCACGGCAAGTTTGGCGTGGCGAGGGGAGCATGTCACTTGGGAGCTGCTTGCCTATCGAACGCCGGGGAGGGTCGGATCGCGACGCGAACTTTCTGCGGTGGGGATTCGACGAGCAGCAAGACGATGGCCGCGCTTGTTTCTCTGCTACGATCGGCGAACGCGACGTTTACTGGTCGCGCCGCACACCGCCTGTCCGATTCTATTCGGACTCCGATCGACTGATGCTCGGAGCCCGATCGCCGCCCTCGGAACCTTCCGCTCGGAGCCGATCGATCGTTGGCTGTTGTTTCGAACCAATCAAGCGACGGGCGACCACCTCGTTACGAGATCTGTGACGTCTTTTGCGCCGTTCACGGCCGCTCGTTTGCTAGGACGGGTGGCCGCGATTCCCACCGTCCGGCCGGGGGGCCACGTCACGGTCCCTCTCCGTGATTCTGCGGGTAATCTGATCGATTGCGTCGCGTTCGAACCCACTAAGACGCTCCCCGGTCTAGCCCAGTCCTTACGACCGGGGGACCGGATCAGGGTCTGGGGCAGCCGAGCCGACGATCCGGTTTGTCGAATCGAAGGGATCGAAGTGCTCAGTTGGAGTCAGCGGTTATCGCCACCGCGGCCCCCTCGCTGCCCCAAATGTCGTCGGTCGGCCTCTTCCATCGGCGCTCAGAAGGGGTATCGCTGTTCGGCCTGTGGATCACGCTTCCCACCGGAATCGGCGACCCGTCTCCTTCTGCAGGCACCCTCCTTCCCGCTCGGAATTTATCATCCGACACCGTCGGCGCGTCGTCATTTGGCTCCGCGCGGTCCCGAGCGATGATTACGAGGCGGTTCGAGACTCTATTTATAAGCCGCCCGATTCAATAGGGTCTCTGAGGGAGTTTCGATGTCGGATCCTCGAGTCCGGACGCTCCTTCTCTTCTCGGCCATCATCGCCCTTTTTGTTGTGGTCGGGGGCCTGGTCGGCGAATTCCTCTTCGGAAGCTGGCTGGCGGGGCTTATCGTGGCGATCGGCCTTTCGCTCGCCTTCAATCTGATCTCCTACTTTCTTTGTGACCGATTCGTGCTGTGGACGACCCACGCGAAGGTCGTGGCGCCGGAAGAAGTGCCGCGTCTCGCGAGGATTGTGGATGATCTGGCCCCGCAATTCGGCCTGGTTCGGCCGCGACTCGCTTTGATTCCGACTCAGACCCCGAATGCGTTTGCGACGGGTCGGAACGCCCAACATGCGATCGTCGCCGCGACCGAGGGGATTCTTCGGCTCATGAACGACCGCGAGCTCCGCGGCGTGATCGCGCATGAGTTGGCGCACGTCAAGGATCGGGACATCCTGTTGATGACGTTCGCCGCAACAGTGGCCGGGGCCATTTCGTATGCCGCGCAGATCGTGTTCTTCCAAATGCTATTAGGTGGCGCCGGTGGAAATCGCGGCGGGGTGAACCCGATCGTACTTCTCCTCGCAGCGGCGACGGCTCCGATCGGAGCGATGATGATCCAACTCGCCATTTCTCGCTCTCGCGAACTGCGGGCCGATGAAGTGGGGGCGCGGACGATCGCCGATCCAGGGGCGCTCGCCGACGCGCTCGAGAAGCTCGAAACGGCGAACGTGCGCCAGCCGATGCCGTTCGGATCGCCGGCGACCGCGAGCCTCTTCATCGTCAATCCGTTTCGTGGGAGTTCGTTCTCGCGGCTCTTCTCGACCCATCCCCCCCTGGCTGAACGCATTCGCCGCTTGCGCGCCATGCGGCCCGACTACCAGTACCGACCGACGGTGAAATCCGCCCAAATCGGTCAGAGGGGGGCTAGCCGGTCGTAGGGAGCGACCCGCACCGACGGTGACAGACCTCACGTGCCCCGCGTGTGGCGCCGCAACCCCGCCGGACGCCAAGGATTGTCCGGGCTGCCATCTCTCGGTGGAGCTTTTCGCGGCGGTGCAGGAAGCCGCCGGCGGGTCGACAAGCGATCCAAGTTACATTCGCACGATCGGGGAGATCCTATCGGCGGTCGATCTGACGCATCCGGCCGCCCCCATGGAAACCCCGGCGCTCGCCTTGCTGAGCCGGCCCTCACGCTTCCCCGCGCCTGTCCCGCCACATGCGCCCGCAATTCCCGTTCGAACCCCGGAGCCCGTGCGACCGATCTTGGAATTGCCTGCTCTCCCCGCTGCCACGAGTGCCAGCGTGCTGAAGCGTCAGGTCGACGAGTATTTCCAGCTCGGTCGACGCGCGGGACTCGACTTTACGGATTTCAAGGAGCGAGCCGGCGCCGCGATGCTGACGGATGACGTTCCCTCGCTCGAAGTTCTTTCGCGCGATCTCTTTGTGCACTTGACAGCCGCGCTCACCGACGATTATGAAGCGATCTCGGGGCGCCGCAACGAACTCGCCCAACTGATCGCGACGCCGACCCCCGATGTCGAGATTGAGGCCGCCCGGACCGCGTTGGGCCGGGGCGATCTGGTCGGGGCGCAGCGCCGACTGCGCCACGTTTCCGAAGAACTCGGACGACTCGAGGAAGAGTGGGAAGTCGTTCAGATCCTGACGACCGAGGCGGATCTCCTGGCCGAGACGATCCGAGACCTCGGTCAAGATCCGACTCCTGCGCTGGGACCTCTGATCGCCGGTCGAGCACTCGTTTCCGAAGGCCGTCGCGCGGAAGCGGAACAGATGCTGGCGCGCGCGAGCATCGCGCTCTGGTCCGTCCTCCAGCCGGTGTTGGTTCGCGACTTGCTACGGCTGAAAGAATTGATCCTGGACCTGCGCGGGAGCGGGAACGATATCGAGCCGGCGGTCGAGCAATTGCGCGCGCTGACCGTCGAGCTACGGAAGCGTAACTTCGTCGGAACGGTGGTCGCGTACCGGCGCCTCAAGGTCTTGGTCGACCATGGCGCGTCCGAGCCTGAGGGAAACCCGATCCCGGTGCTCGCCCCCGAGCTCCGCGCTCGACCTAGCGACTAAATACCGCCGTCCCGCTCTCAACAGCGTGCGGTTCGAGGCGCTGCGAGGCTTTCGCGACTATCTCCCGCCCGACGCCGGGGCGCGCTCGCAGCTGCGGCACGCGATGCGCGGCTTGGCGCGACGGTGCGGCTTCGTTGAGCTCGACGGCCCGGCCGTCGAGTCGCTCGAATTGTACAAGGTCAAGAGCGGCGAAGAGATCGGACAAGAAGTCTGGGCATTCGTCGATAAGGGCGGGCGCGAGGTCGCGCTGGCGCCCGAGACCACTCCTACTCTCGCGCGGATCTTTGTCGATCGTGCGAAGGCAGAACCCCTCCCGGTGAAGTGGTTCACCGTTTCCAAAAATTGGCGCTACGAGGAACCTCAAGCGGGTCGGACTCGCGAATTCGTCCAATTCAATTTGGATATTCTCGGGGTCCCCGGAATCGAGGCCGAGGTCGAAGTTCTCTCCTCCACCGCCCTGATGCTGGACGAGATCGGGGCGCAGGGGCTCTACGCGTTTCGCCTCAACGATCGACCCCTGGCCGAAGGACTCGGAGTCCACTTTGGGGCGCGCGACATCCCGCGCTACTTCTGGGCCCTCGACCGGTATCGGAAGATCACGCCACGCGAGTTCTTCGAGAGCGTTCACGAGGCCGGGGTCTCCGGACAGAGTGCCGAACAACTCCGCGCGACCGTGGACCTTGCGGGCAAAGGTCTGGACGCGACCCAAGTGGAGCCGTACTTCGAGCGCCTGCTCGCGATGAAACTCGCGCCGGCGGCGATTGAGGGCATCGATCGCCTGAATCGTATCTTTCGACTCGCGGGCCGCGTAGGCATCGCGGATCGCCTCGTCTTCGACCCGACGGTCGTGCGTGGTCTTGCCTACTACACATCGACGGTCTTCGAGGGGTTCGAGGCCGGTGGAGACTCTCGCGCGCTGTTTGGAGGCGGACGGTATGACAATCTCATCGAACTCTTTGGAGGCCCCGCGACGCCGGCGATCGGGCTGGCTATCGGGGACCAGACCCTCGAGCTGCTTCTCCGCGGTCACCAGCGCTGGCCGGAGGGGGAAGCCCCGCTCGATACGTACGTCGTCACCGTCTCGGAGGAGGAGGTCCCACGGGCGCTCGAGGCGGTGCACCGATTGCGGCGCGCCGGAGTTTCGGCGGACTCGGACCTGATGGCGCGCTCGATGTCGCGTCAGCTCAAGGAGGCCGCGCGGCGCCGCGCGCGTCGTGCCCTGATCCTGGGGCTGAAGGAGACGCCGCCAGGTGCGGTCGTCGAGCGGGACCTGACGTCGGGGGCGCAGCGTGACTTGGCGTGGGATGCGGCGCTAAAACCGGCGTAATCGACTCGATCGTCGGCCCATCCCACAGCAAGATCCCGGGGGGCGAGTCGGCCCCATCGATGTAGCCGTACCAATAGACCACAGCGCCCTCGCCGAAAAGCTCGGTGTACGGTCCCAGCTGGCGCTTGAGGTTCTTGCGCAGTTCGACATCGTCCCCGAAATTGGCCTTCGACTCGATCCACTTGAGCTTCTGCCCGTAGAAGATGATCGGATCGTCGAGCAGCGCATCGGGGGTTTTCGCATACTTCCCCCGAAGGTCGACCTCGGTTCGATATCCGATCCCGTGCTGTTCGAGCCACCGGTAGAGGCGTTCCTCCCCCTTTCGTCCTCGCTCGCGTTGGAGTTCCATCCCGCGCGGGGAATAGATCATGTCCTCGGCGAGCAGCTGCTCGACTTCGGTGTGGATCCGGCGATCGGGCGCTTGTTCGGGATGCAAGAACGTCTGCCACACCCTCTTCCGGGGGACTTTGAGCTCGGCGAGCATGATCTGACCCATCAGGACCGGGGGAAACTTCCACTCGCGCGCGATGTCGAGTATCGACCGACCTCGGCGCCACTGACTCGCGAGCTGGCCCGCCTGCCGCTTGACAACGTAAAAGCGTCGGGTCGCATCGCGAGTCACTCGATGCGTATGGATCACGAGGAGGAGTTCTTCATCGAACTTCTCTGCATGCGCCATCCGGTGGACATCTTCGACCGTGGCCAACTGGTCATACAGACGTCGATACGTCTCGCGATCCATGGGCTCCTGGTCTCTACTGGGATGCCCCGTCGAGGCGACTGACAGTAAAAGGTTTGGTCCCGGCGTAGGATGGGGGCGCTGAGGCGATCACATTAGTCGCGCCAATCGATGCCGATCGTGCGAAGCCCGATCTTCGGGATCGGTGGGGAACGACGCTTATGCCGGTTTTGTTCGACACGGAGCATGATCCTTCCGATCACCTCGTTCGAGATGCCCGTGAGCGCGTGGATTTCGGCCGGGGTACGGAGCTGCTCCATCCCATACAGGATTCGATCGATCTCGGCGTAGGGAACGCCCAACTCGCCCTCGTCCGTCTGGCCTTCCCACAGTCCCGCCGAAGGAGCCCGTTCGCGGACCGCGGGTGGCAGTTCGAGACGCGCGGCCAGCTCGCGCACTTCCGTTTTGTAGAGATCACCAATCGGAACCAGATCGACGCCTCCATCCCCGTACTTGGTAAAGTAGCCCAGCAAGATCTCAGACTTGTTTCCCGTCCCGGCGACCCGGAACCCCGTCTCACGCGCCGTCGCGTACAGGAGGATCATTCGCACGCGCGCCTTCACATTCCCCCAGGCCACCTGATCGTCCACGTTCGGTAGGAGCGGGCGGATCGCCTCCTCCACTGAATCGATCAGGATCCGGCGAACTCCGATCCCGAGTCCGCGGGCATATGCCTCGGTTTCCTCCCGCAGCGCCTGCGGATAGGCGGCGTCGGGAAGGAGGACGCCCAACACCCGAGTCGGACCGAGCGCGTCCCGGGCCAGCCGGCTGACGAGCGCCGAATCGATCCCTCCGCTCAAGCCGACCACTACGCCGCCGCGCTCCGCGCCCTGCGCATGATGGCGCAGGAACTGGTGGATCGTTTCCTCGGCGTGCGGAGGGAGATGTGGAACGAGGTTCACGCCTCGACTCCGAGCGGCTCGAGGTGCTGCCACCGCTCCCATTGGACGCGGCAATCGCAGTCCAGTTCCGTGAGTGGGTCGAATCGCTGGGAGAGCGACGCTTCTTCGATGGCGTCGAGTACTCGCGCATCACACGAACCACAGTTGTGAGGACCGCGCGCCATTCCACCCGCCGTCGGAAAGGACACCAATCGTGCCGCTCCCCGCGCGCTCGCTCCCCGCACGAGCGCCTCCCGCAAGCTCCACAACCAGGGGGGCCGATACCGTCCACGTCGGTACAGGTACTCGACCACCGTTCCATTCTGGATGTGCACCGGATTGATGGACAACGAGTCGAAGTGCGGGGCCGCCCGTTCGACCGATTGGACGACATCATCCACAGCTTCGGACTCTGTGAGGTAGGGAGGTTTCAGCAAGAGGTACGCTTTCGCCCGGAGCCCCAACGCGTGAATCCGGTCGGCGGCAGCAAAGTACTCCTCGGGAGTGGCTCCCTTGTTGACAAACCGTTGGAGGACTTCGGGTTGCGCTGATTCGAGACCTTGGGCGACCTCGATCTCCCCGGCGAACGACGCTTTTAGAGGATCGAGCGCGGCTTCGGTCGCGAACTCCGGCAGGGTCTCGAAGAGGAGACGCCGCGCACGCCCAGAGAAGGCGCGCACGAGCCGAAGTCGGGAATCCGGATCGACCTCGCGGTCATCCAGGAAACTTCCCGAAGTGTACACTTTGACATACGGTTCGTCGTGGTAACGGTCCAAGGCGCGCGCCAGCTGCTCGGCCAACTCATCGGGAGTCGCCGAACGGCCCAGCGTGTCTTTCGCATACCCGCACATGGAACAGCCCTTGAGGTCTGCCCAGTAGCACCCGCGCGTCTTGAGAATCAAGACGAATGCGCTCACCCGTTCCTCCCCGAGCGCCTCGTCCTCTGTCCAGAGATTCACGTACCGACGCGCCGAGTCCTCGCCTCGAGGAGGGGGACGTCGCTCACGGGCAACGTGATGGGCGACGGACTCCGGTGTCACGATTCCTCGACCTCGACCCGGACTTGGTCTCCGTCCTTGACGTGCACCGCGTCGCGCAGGTACTCAGGCGCGATGAGCTCTACCACGTCTTCGTAGTGAGTGCGGTCGGGGAGGATCAAGTGACTGGCGCGGCCGTTCAGGCGCGCTGCGAAACAAGTCGCTCCGCCGAAGGTACGTCCTCCGGCCTGAAATCCATCGATTCGTATCCCCGTCCAATCTCGAACGAGGGACACCTTTCGAAGCGCATCCGGCGCCACGCGAATGTTGAGGGTGCCGGGATACGGCTCGTAGCCGAGACGTTCGGTAAACTGAACGACGTAGCCCGGCTGACTGAGGTAATACCGACCTTCTCCGAGCCCTGAGGCCACCCTTCCTACGAAAGCGACGCGGGAGGGTCCCTCGAAGATCCGGCGATACACGTGATGCTCGCTGCGTAGCAGCTTCATCGCGCTGGGCGTAAGACTCAGCCGCTGCCGGCGAGCGGCGAGCGCCCGGGTCAGGAGGCCGCGCTTTTCGAGCGAGACGAGATACCGGTCCGCGGCCTGCTGGCTGACCCCGATTTTATCTCCGATCTCGCGGGAGGTCAGAACGACCGATGCATGGTCTGCGCCGGCCAATGCCAGGAGCTTGAGGACGGCCAGCTCCTCCCCTTTAGAACGAGGCGTCTCCCGGCTCGCTCGAGGGCGGGGCGCGGGCACGATCAGGTGCCCTTGGCGGCCGACCCGCCGGGCGCGTTAAGGCTGATGACGTTCGACCCGCGTAACACGACGCGGCCCAACCGTCGGGTCAGATCCTGAGTCGTCTCTTCCGCTGCGTCGAGCACGATATTCAGGTGCTCATCGCAGCCCAGCAGTTTCCCCGAGAGGATCCGGGCATCTTTCAAAAGCAACGTCACGCGCTGCTGCAGCAGTCGGTCGATCAACTGGTTCGGGGTCTCGGGCATCCGCGGACCGACCACCGAACGTTCCTTAACCTTTCCTCGGCGCGCGACATCGCACAGGATATCAGCAGCACGTCGCTGACCCTCCAGCGTCACGACCATGACGGGGCCGATCTCGTTGTCGAAGGGACTTGACGACGTGGTCATCGGGCGTTCCTCCATCTCGTTGGTCGCGGGGGAGACCGGAGGATTGGTCTATCGCGGCTTCGATATCGGAGAACTTGTTCCCGGGGTGCCCTACGAATCGGTAGTCCACCTCCTGTTGCGCGGCATGCCGCCTCCCGAGGATCCCGCCAAAGACGTGACGACAGGATTGGGTGATCGACGCGAATTACCGCCCTCAGTCGCGGCGCTCGTCGATGCCATCCCCGCGGAGCGACCCCCGTTGGATGCGATGCGCACGATCTTATCCGGTCTGTCTGAGGAAACTTTCGGATACCCCCCGACTATCGATCAGGGGTTGACCCTCATGGCACGCCTCCCGACGGCGTTTGCGCGATACGTACGACGATCGGCACGTCAAGTCCCGATCGCGCCCCAGCCCGGACTCGGCCAAGTCGCCAATTATCTCCACATGCTCACAGGATCGGTTCCCGACGCCGACCGACTGCAAGCGCTCGAGAGCTACTTCGTGCTCCTCGCCGACCACGGAATGAACGCCTCGACTTTTGCGCTTTGTGTGGTGATCTCCACTCAATCGGACCTGGTCTCGGCGGAGACCGCCGCGCTCGGCGCGCTCAAGGGACCCGTGCATGGAGGGGCGCCGTCCCGGGTCGTCGACATGCTCGACGCGATCGGGTCGGTAGATCGGGCCGCACGGTGGATTGAAGAACAGCTACAGCGGGGCGAAGTGCTGTATGGATTCGGGCACCGCGCGTACAAGGTCGAAGACCCACGGGCCGTTCTTCTCAAAGGGATCGCTCAGCGCGTCGCGGCGCCCGCGCGACTCGAGCTCGCCCTCACGGTGGAGCGCGAAGCCCTTGCCGCGCTCCGGATCGCGAAGCCGAAGGCGCGTCTGTATACCAACGTGGAATTTTGGGGAGCGGTCGTACTCGAAGCCGTCGGGCTCAAGAGAGAATGGTTCACGCCTACGTTTGCCCTCGCGCGCACGGCCGGTTGGGTGGCCCATGCCCTCGAACAAGCAGGCGATAACCGGCTGATCCGACCCGAGGTCGAGTACGTTGGAGCGCCGACCGGCTCCCGATGGCCTCGACCTCGGGCGTGGGTCGGTCGGTAAGCCAGTCCGGCTTACGAGGGACCCTTCTCTTCGTCCGAATCCTGGTCGACGACTTTGAAATCGGCATCCACCGGACCGCCGGGAGCGGTCGGGCCTTCTGCTCCTCTCGGCTCGGAGCCCGATTCGGACGTCGCTCCTTCAGCGGACCCCGCCGGCGGAGTCGATTGGTACAGCTTCTGCGAGATGGCGTGTAGGGATTGCGTCAGATCGTCGCTCGCGGTCTGCACACGTGGTACGGTTACATCCTTCGCCTCAAGCACTGAGCGTAGGGCGCTGACCTTCTCCTTGACGGTCGTGATCTCGCTCTCGGAGAGTTTCTCCTTGCTGTCTGTGATCAGCCGCTCGGCTTCGTAGGCGAGCGATTCGGCCTTGTTCTTCGCTTCGATCAGGGCGGCCCGTTCGCGGTCGGCCTCGGCGAACTCCTCGGCCTGCTTGACCATCTTTTCGACCTGGTCTTTGGCGAGCTTGTTCGAGGCGGAGATCGTGATCCCTTGTTTGCGACCGGAGGCGAGATCCTTCGCGGAGACGTTAAGGATCCCGTTCGCATCAATGTCGAAGCTGACCTCGACCTGGGGGGTACCGCGGGGGGCGGGAGGGATTCCCGTGAGGAGGAAGCTGCCCAATGCCACGTTGTCTGTGGCGATGGGCCGCTCACCCTGGTAGACCTTGATCTCGACGGAGTTCTGATTGTCCGCCGCGGTGGTGAAGATCTGGCTCTTGCGCGTCGGAATCGTTGTGTTCCGCTCGATCAGACGAGTGAACACCCCTCCAAGGGTCTCGACTCCCAGCGAGAGGGGAGTGACATCCAGAAGCAGGACATCCTTGACCTCGCCCGCGAGCACTCCACCCTGGATCGCCGCACCCATCGCGACGCATTCCATCGGGTCCACGCCGCGCTCGATGGGTCGACCGATTGACTGCTCGAGGAACTGCTGAACGACCGGCATTCGAGTTGGTCCGCCGACTAAGACGATCTTCTCGATCTGCTCCTTCGAGAGCTTGGCATCCTTGATCGCCTGCTCAACGGGAGGGCGGCATCGGTCGACGATTGGTCGGATCAATCCCTCGACCTTCGCGCGCGAGAGTTGAAGCGCCAGGTGCTTGGGACCTTCCGCCGTGGCGGTGAGGAATGGGAGGTTGATCTGGGTCTCGAGCGTGGACGAAAGCTCGATCTTCGCTTTCTCCGCCGCGTCGCGCACTCGCTGCATGGCCATCTTGTCCTTGCGGATGTCGACGCCACTTTCCTTTTGGAATTCGGAAGCGATCCACTCGGTGATCGCGTTGTCCATGTCCGTTCCGCCGAGCTGCGTGTCGCCACTCGTCGAGAGCACCTCGAAGACGCCCTCTCCGAAGTCCATGATCGTGACATCGAGCGTACCCCCGCCCAAGTCGAAGACGAGGATCTTCTGCGATTTTCCGGCCTTGTCCAATCCGTAGGCAAGGGAGGCGGCGGTTGGCTCATTGATGATACGGACGACTTCGAGCCCGGCGATGGCGCCCGCATCCTTGGTCGCCTGGCGCTGATTGTCGTTGAAGTAAGCGGGAACCGTGATGACCGCCTTCTCGACTTTCTCGCCGAGGAACGCTTCGGCATCTCGCTTGATCTTTTGGAGAAGGAAGGCAGAAAGTTGCTGAGGCGTGTACTCTTTGCCGTAAATCTTGTACTTGTAGTCGGTTCCCATCTTTCGCTTGAAGGCGGTGACGGTGCCCTCGGGATTCGATACCGCCTGGCGGCGCGCGGGCTCCCCGACGATGAGCTGTCCATCTTTCGTGAACGCGACATAGGAGGGAAACGCCTTGCCTCCCCCTACCGTCGTGCCTTCTGCACTTGGGATGATTACTGGTCGTCCGCCCTCCAGGAAGGAGGCTGCCGAGTTGCTCGTGCCGAGGTCAATACCGATGATTTTTGCCATGTTGAATTTCTCCTGCGGCCGATAGACGAACGTCGCCCGGGCCGCACTCTTTTTGCATCGAAGAGATGCCAGCACTACTATAAAAGGTTAGCACATTGAACTGACGGTTCGAGCAAGTCGGTTCGAGGAATTTCGCCCTCTCGGATCGATCGCAGCATTCCCCCATGCCGCGTGGGTATATTCCGTAACCGGCGCGTCGAATTGGGGGCGCCGGCTACGCGCCGAAGGGCTCGCGTACTATCAGGGGAGAACGAGGTACTCGCTTGTTACTAGGCCGCTCGGATAGGCCTGCGTTTTGACGTGTTCGAGTCGAATATCGCCTGCCAAATGTCCGAAGAGCGGCACGCCCCCACCGAGCAGAACCGGAACTCGTGTGATCGTCAGATGTTGGATCAGATTCGCCTCTAAGAATCCACGAATCGTCACTCCTCCATCAACGTAGATATGTTCGACGCCGTCGGAAGCGAGTTTATTCACCACCTTCATCAGAGGGCCCGCCATCACCTCGCACATTGCCCCCGGCGGAACTTTTACCTCTCGTAACTGATTGCTTAGGACGACTACGCGCTTCTTCTCGTAAGGCCAGACCTCGTACGTTAGGACCGTCTCGAACGTCTTTCGCCCAATGACCACGGCGTCGACGCTTGCCATGAACTCGTCGTAACCGTGGGGTTCTCCGCCGTTGGGCGGTAACCAGTCGAGCCCCCCATCAATCCGTGCGATGAAGCCATCGAGACTCGTCGCTATGAAAACGGAAATTTTCATCGGCGGACTCGAGCACGTTCGAGTAAATCAGCGCACCCTGGCCGGCGTCCCGGACTTTGGCCGCGCGGCGGTCGCTCTCGTGGCAGCGCCCGCTCGCTATTCGCGACCAAAGGCGCGCCCTTCGGCCGAGACGGCCCTGATATAGCGGAACGCTCGTCGGGCCGGGCACGGTCGGTTTCATGGGGGGATGGATGAAGGCGGCCCGACGCATTCAGCCCCAGCTCGACTCGTGGCGGACGAGCTTTCACCGAGAACCGGAACTTTCGGACCGGGAATTCAAAACCCACGACAAGATCGTCCGCGCCCTGAACGAGTTGGGAATTTCCGCCCGCACCTACCCGAAATTTAACGGAGTACTCGGAATCGTTGAAACCGATCGAACCGGCCCCGTCGTGGCCTTGCGCGCCGATATGGATGCGCTCCCGGTCACGGAAAACACCGGACTGCCTTTTACATCGGTGGAAGCCGGTCGGATGCATGCCTGCGGGCACGACATCCACATGGCCGCATTGCTGGGAGCCGGCGCAATCCTTCAAGCGTCGCGGGCCCGCCTTCGTGGCCCGGTGAAATTACTCTTTCAACCCGCCGAAGAGGAGGGTACGACGGGCGGAGCCGCACCGTTTCTTGCGCGGGGTGCATTTCGGCGGCCGAACGTCGATTTCGTCGTCGGGCAGCACGTAGAACCCACGGTTCCTCTCGGAAAGATCGGCTGGCGCGTGGGGCCGTTCATGGCAGCGGCAGATCACTTCCGACTCACTATACGAGGCACGGCCGGGCACGCGGGGACACCCCATCGAGGACCCGACGCGATCCTAGTGGCAGCTGAAGTAGTCAATGGAGTCCAAGCGCTTGTCAGTCGCGTGCGCGATCCGCTGGACCCCGTCGTGATCAGTATTGGGATGATCCACGGCGGTACGCGCCACAACGTTGTGCCCGCGACTGTCGAGCTTCAAGGAACCGTTCGAACCTTCCTAGCGACGACCCGGGATAGGATCGAGCTCGTGTTTCGGAGACGGGTTAGTCATTTGGTCAAGAGTTTGGGCGCGAGCGTCCGCATCGAGTACATCCGGGGCTATCCGGTGACGATCAATGATCCGACCGCGACCGCGACGGTCGTCGCCGCGCTACGAAATGAATTTGGACCCGAGGCGCTAGTGGAGATACCGCAGCCCATGATGGCCGCCGAGGATTTTTCCCGCTATCTCGAGGTCGCGCCGGGGACCTTTCTTGGCCTTGGCGTCGCCACAAGCGCGTCCCAGGCTTCTCTGCATAGCCCGACGTTTGCGCCCGACTCATCCGCGGCCACGATCGGTGCAGCGGCCTTGGCAACGGCCGTGGAAGGTCTGCAAAGGAGATCCCCGTGAACACGGCTCGCATTCGCTCCGATTTTCCCGCGCTACGGCGGGTTCGTGGACGCCCCGCCCCCGTCTATCTGGATTCTGCGTGCATGTCCCTCGTCCCTCGCCCGGTCCTCCGGGCGATGGAAGAATATTATTCCGATTTCCCGGGATGCGCGGGTCGCAGCCTGCACCGCTTCGCCGAGGAGGTCACCGCTCGATTTGCCGCGGCTCGGGAGGGTTTCAGCCGTCACTTTCACGTCGGCGGCTCCGAGCACGTGGTTTTCCTCCGCAACGCCACGGAGGCCCTCAATCTCGTAGGGCAGGGGCTCCCCTGGCGCCGGGGGGATCGAGTTCTGGTCTCCGATCAAGAGCACAACTCCAACCTCGTTCTTTGGCAACGGCTCGTTCAAGAACGCGGCATCCGCATCGAGATCCTTCCGCTCTCGGACGACGGGGCGTTCGACATGGACGCGTTGGATGCCGCGTTGCGTCGGTCGGTACGACTTGTGAGCCTCTTTCACGTCTCGAACCTGGACGGCCGATCGCTCCCCGTGCAAGAGATCGCCGAGCGAGCTCACGCGCGGGGGGCGCAAGTTCTGCTCGATGGCTGCCAGGCGGCGCCCCACGAGCGCGTTGACCTCGAAAAGATCGGGGCCGATTATTACGCCATTTCCGCTCACAAGATGCTCGGCCCGACCGGTACGGGAGCGCTCTTAGGTCGCGGAGATGCCCTCGAGCACCTCCGCCCCCTGATCTTGGGAGGAGAGACCGTCGAATGGTCGACGCTTCGCGAGCATGAGCTTCGTCCCCCCCCGTATCGATTCGAAGCCGGACTTCAGAATTATGCGGGCGTCATCGGTGCTCACGCGGGACTCCGATATCTCGACCAAGTTGGCCTCCCCGAAATTCGCGCCCACCTCATCGAGCTCAATCGACGTATCTCGGAGGCGCTGCAGGATGAACCTCGGATCCGGCCGATCGGTCCTTCTGCTCCAGAAGATCGACCCAGCGTCTTCGCGTTCGATGTCCAAGGGATCGACCCGCATGACGTCGCCCTTTTCCTCGACACGGGCTATTCCGTGATGGTTCGTTCCGGAATGCACTGCGTGCACTCTTGGTACCAGCGGCACCATCTTCCGGGCAACGTGCGCGCGTCACTCTACTTCTACAACAATCAACAGGACGTCGACACCTTCGTGCGGGCGCTTCGCGAGCTGGTCCAGCGCGTGCCCACGCCGGCCGCGGCCGCCGCCACCAAGGGGACGGCACACGTGAGGAAACGACGGCGCGTCGCGGCGTGAATGTCTAGCGGTACATCGGGGGCGACGGCGCCGTGGGGTGTTCCGTGCGGCCCTTCTCCACGGCGTGCCGCTGGATCGACAGAAGCTGCTGTTCGATCCGCTCCGCTTCCGCATAGAGCGGCACCGCATCCAGTGGCGTCCGCAACAATATCCGGTTGATGGTCTCGATCACCTTCGCAGCTGCTCGCGCGTCGGGATAATCGGACTGAGCTTCGGCGAGGAACGTAAGGACGTCGAACCCCCGGCGCCGCCCCTCGTTGAGCAGCACCCCCGCGATGCCCGTGATGACCCCCTCGGTGAACGGGAGCATGTTGGGCTCGATGTAGAGCTCTCGGGCCCGCCGGGTGCTGGCGACCCCGTAGACCTTGACGTCTTTCAAGGACGGCACGCGCCCGCGTCGCGTATCGGCGGGCACCTGGTCGACGACAAGTCCTTCCGGTGATACGAGCATCGAGCAACGTTGTTCTTGGACCCAATCGAGAATCGATGTCGCGAGCGAATGGATGATCGCCGGCGCTGGGTGAAATTCGGAAACGAACGCGACGATCCGATCGGCGACGCGACCGGCACGATCGGTTCCGGGTCGGCCAGCGTAGATACGGACCGGATGCTGAGGCTCTCCGTTTCGTACGAGAGAGACGGTCGGGAATGCGGGAGACTCAACGATTCCGATCTGTTCCATGCCTAGCGTATCGATCAGGTAGTTCGCGACGATCGAACTCACGAGGCCCACCGACGGAAAGCCATCGATGACGATAGCGCCCTCGACATCGACGCGTTTGATCTCGTAGATCCGGACCTCGTCCGGTTCCATCGGCATGACCTAAAGGGACCTCTCGACGATCTGGCCGAGTTCCCGGCTGATCAGGTCGTAGACGTCCTTCGTCAGGGCTCGGCGCACGTTTTCCGGCAGCGCCGAAAGACCCAGGCGGGCCGAGCAAGTACCCACGCGGACCAAGGCCGCGTATTCCATCGCGCGCGCTTCCAACAGCGCGCGGACCGCGTCTTTCAGGTCCTGCGCGAGCTTCGGGTCCTCCTTGAGGGTCTTTTCGATGTGGTGGCGGATCTCCTCTTTGACGATGTCACGCGTTGCCTCTTGAACCAACTCCTCGGGACGCAGGAGGTCGCGGGTGCTTTTCAGAATGACATCGATCGGCTCGCCGGCCGATGAGCGATCTTCCATCGGGCTGCCGAGCGAGTCGTGACCCATAAGGGTTTGTGTCGTCTAGCGCGAGGCGGACCGCGCTCGACGTTCGGCGCGTGCGCAGCAGGCGAGGTCCAACGGCGAAGATTTATCCTGGGACCCATCTCGGCGGCCGACGTGGGCCGGTAGATTAGCCCGGAAGATCGCTACCTTGGCAAGGTAGAGGCCGCGAGTTCAAACGGAAGAGAGGACGAGCCTCTGTTCCGGAGACTCTCGCCCGGTCCACTCCTCAGAACAACGGCCCCTACGTCTCCTGTCGAACCCCTCCACCGACAGCCAGCGGCACCCATTTATAGACGATTTTTCTCGGGACGCGCAATGGAGGTCGAGCTCCGAGAAAAGATTGCCGGGGAGGTTGTACTTTCACCGCACCCCGGGCGAACTCTTCGAAAGTGGCGCGAGGATTTTGGAATCTCGCAACGGGATTTGGCCAAAGCGCTCTCGACCGTCCCTTCGGTCGTCAGCGATTACGAATCGGAACGGCGCGCCAGCCCGGGAGCGACATTCATCCGACGCTATGTACAGGCTTTGCTCGAGGTTGATCTCGCCCACGGCTCTCGGGTGGGCCAGCGCCTAGGCGTGAAGACCCACTCGGACGGAATTCTCGGAATGGGCGAATTCGCGGTGGCGATCCCCCTGAAGACCCTCGGGGACCGGTTAGAGGCCCGCGCGGTGAGCCACGTCGATCTGCACCGGGATATCCACGGCTTCACGATCCTTGATGCGCCGCGCGCGATACTCTCGATCGACGCATCTCGGTTTGTCGAGGTGTATGGCTGGACCACGCAGCGGGCGCTGATCTTCTCGAACGTGCGCTACGGTCGTTCTCCGATGGTCGCGATTCGGGCCCACCCATTAAAACCGGCGGCAGTCGTCTTCTCGAATCCCGGCCGGATCGACCCGCTCGCGATTCGACTGAGCGAGGTCGAGAATATTCCACTACTGTCGACGGGATTGAACGCACCAGTGATACTCGAACGCTTGGAAGAACTGTAAGGAACAAGGAGGAACGAAAACCATGGAGGCAGGAATCGTGAGTTATGGGGCATACGTGCCCAGGTATCGGATCACCCCCGCCGAGATTGGGCGCGTCTGGGGAGCCGACGGAGCGGGCATGGGACTGGCGCTCAATGTCGTGCGCAAGAGCGTGCCATCCCCCGACGAGGATACGATTACGATCAGCACCGAGGCGCTGCGCACGGCGCTCGTCCGCGGGGCGATCGATCCGCAGCAGATCGGAGCGGTGTACGTGGGGAGCGAGTCCCATCCGTACGCCGTCAAACCGACTGCGTCGGTCGTCGCCCAAGCGGTCGGAGCAACGCCGTTTCTGACCGCCGCGGACTTTGAGTTCGCGTGCAAGGCCGGAACTGCCGCCATTCAAACGTGTTTAGGGCTCGTCGGAGCTGGAATGATACGGTACGGAGTCGCGATCGGCTCCGATACTTCTCAAGGAGCTCCCGGCGACGCCCTGGAGTACTCGGCAAGTGCCGGGGGTGCGGCGTTCGTGATCGGTCGCGAAGCGGTCATCGCACGCGTCCGTCGGACTCTCAGCTATACCACCGACACTCCAGATTTCTGGCGGAGGGAAGGGCAGCGCTACCCAAGTCACGGAGGGCGATTCACCGGAGAGCCAGCCTACTTCCGGCACGTGACTGAGTGTGGCCGGAAAATTATGGAAGTCGAAGGTACGACGCCCGCGGACTATCGCCACGTCGTGTTTCATCAGCCGAACGGTAAGTTCCCGCAACGCGTCGGAAAGCAGCTCGGGTTCACGGACGAGCAGATGCGCTACGGTTTGGTCACTCCATGGATCGGCAACACGTACTCAGGCGCCGCGCTGATCGGACTGGCGAATGTGCTGGACCACGCTCACCCCGGCGAACGGATCTTGGTCATCGGATACGGGAGCGGCGCGGGGTCTGACGCGTTCGATATTGAGACGACCGATGCGCTCGCGAGTTACGATCGGTCCTTCGGAAAACCGGTCCAGGAGTATCTCGATCACGGCACGGACATCCCGTACTCTATCTACGCGAAATTCCGGGGCAAGATCCACTTGGCGGGGAGCTAGCGCATGCGCGACGTGGCGATCCTCGGCGTCGGGATGACGAAATTCGGCGAGCTGTGGGACCGCTCGTTTCGAGAGATCGGGATCGAAGCAGGATTCCAAGCGCTGGTCGACGCGAAACTTTCTTCCAAGGACTTGGGCGCCCTGTACTTGGGCAATATGGCGAGTGGTTCGCTCATCGATCAGGAGCACATTGCGCCGATGATCCTCGACTACGCGGGACTCGGCGGGCATCACCTTGAGGCGGTACGCGTCGAAGGAGGAGGGGCTTCGGGAGCGCTAGCGATGCACCAAGGGTACCTCGCGGTGGCCAGCGGCGCCCACGATTTTGTGGTCGTTGGCGGCGCGGAGAAGCTCACAGACGTGCCAGATACTACGGCCAATTTCATTACGAGTGGGACGGCGGACCACGAGTGGGAAGTCGTGTTCGGCGCGACTCTGCCCGCCCTCTGGGCCCTGGTCGCACGACGGCACATGCACGACTTCGGCACGAAGCGCGAGGAGTTCGCCGCTGTTGCGGTGCAGGACCACCTGATGGCCTCGAAGAACCCGAATGCCCACTATCGCAACAAGATCTCGCTCGACCAAGTGGTGAACGCGGGCCCCGTCGCGGAACCCCTGGGCGTGTTCGACTGCGCCCCCCTCTCCGACGGAGCCGCGGCCATCGTCCTGGGTCCGCTAGAAACTGCCCGAAAGTATACCGACACTCCGATCCGTATCGCGGCCAGCCAGGTGGCCTGCGACACGATGGCCCTTCAACACCGCAAGGAACTCACGACGCTCGAGTCCACGGTTGTTTCCGCGCAACGTGCGTTTGCGCAGGCGCATCGCGCGCCGAAGGACGTGCAAGTCGCCGAGGTGGATGACGGCTATTCGATCGGCGCCCTTGTTGCCCTCGAAGACTTGGGTTTTCTGCCCAAGGGGACCGCTGGCCGTGCCTTTGCTTCGGGCCAATTCGGTCTCGATGGAAAGCCGACGATCAATCCATCCGGAGGACTCAAGGCACAAGGTCGACCTTTCGGCGCTGTCGGTGTTGCCCAAGCGGTCGAGATCGTCCGTCAACTCCGAGGCGAGGCTGCCGAACGGCAGGTCAAGAACGCGACACTAGGACTGACGCATAACGTCGGCGGTACCGGCGCGACGAGCGTTGTGCACTTATTGGAGCGCGTGAATTAGGAGCAATCAATGTCGATCGCTCGCTTCTGGCGCGAAACGCCGCGTCGTTACAATCTGGGCGGTTCGAAGTGCTCCGTGTGCTCGACCGTCTACTTCCCGCCTCGCTCTGTCTGTCCGACCTGCTCGCAGCACCGCCAATCCCTCGGTAAGATGGTTCCCTTCCAACTATCGGGAGAAGGCGAGGTCATTACGTACACGATCGTGCACGATCCCGCGGAGGGATTCGAGATGCAGGTCCCGTACGCGTTGGCCTTGGTGAAGACGGTCGAAGGACCCGTGCTGACGGGCCAAGTGGTCGACACCGACGTGCAACAGGTCCAGATCGGTCTTCGCGTCAAGGCAACGTTCCGCAAGCTTCGCGAGGAAGGGAAGGCCGGCGTCATCCACTACGGCTACAAATTCGCACCGGCCGAAGAGCCCGCGCGAGGCCCGCCGGTGCGAGGACCCTCGGAGCCGGCTCCTGTTCCGGACTCCCCGAAACACGGCCGGGCGTCGGCGTGAGCGATCCCGCCGAATCGAGCGACCGCCCCACCCGCGACACTCCTCGCGCCCCGGACGACGAAGAGTTCGCACGCGCCTACGCCGACGGATTCGGCGAGGGAATCCGCTCCGCCCTGAAGGAGGTCCTTCAGCATGTCTCACGTGGGCACACGGCCCAAGAGTTACGGATCTTGATCGAAAGTCGGCTTGCCCGAGTCAATGAAGAGATCGAGCTCAAGCACAAGAGCCTGCTAGGGCCTCCGCGTCGACCGGCCTGGGGGCCTCTCTTGCGAGCACCCCAACCGGTTGGACGGGCGGGCACCCCACCAGCTCCTGCGGGATCCTTGAGTGGACTGCTCCCGTCCAACAGTTACTTGGTGAAAGAACAACGACCGGATCGGGCCATCCGTATGGTGGAGCAATCGCTCCCATCGTACCCGCGACTTGTCGTAGTGTCGCTGCATCCTCCCAAGTTCTCCGGACAAACCGATGGTGCTACGACCACGATCAAACTCGGGGCCAACGTGTCGAGCGAGTCGGGGGGCGAAGGGTCGGTATCGCCAGGTGAGATCGGTGGGCGTCTGCGCGCGCCGACGGAAGCTAGTGGGGGCGCGATCGTCTTCCTCGATGCGCTCGAGTACCTGGTGACCGAGAACGGAGTCGAGATGATCGCGCGCTTCGTCAATTGGTTGGTCGCCCAAGTTCAAACGACGGGATCCGCCCTGGTCGTCTCCCTCGATCCCTCCGCCCTCGACCTGAAGGATCTCAGTCGGCTCCAGCGCGCGTTTAATATCGTGCTCTGACCAGACGAGCCCGCACGGATCTCGCAAATGGAAATCGCTTTTTTCACCGAGAGTTACTTGCCAACTCGGGACGGCGTTGCGACGGTCGTCGGTGGGCTGGCGCGATCGCTCGAGCGACTCGGCCATTCGGTCCGCGTCTATACGCCGCAACCGGTCGGCGGAGCGGCGACCGAGCGCAGCGTCGAAGATCGCGTCCCGGTGCTGCGCGTTCGCTCCGTGCCGGTGCCGCGTTATCCCGAGTATCGGTGGTCGCTTCCGCTCCTGGGCCGGCTCGGGAAGGATCACTTCGATTCGGAAGTCGACGTCGTACATTTGCATACACCGGGTATGATGGGAACCTCCGGATTTTTCGCCGCGCGACGATTCAAGAAGCCACTCGTGGGCACTTTTCACACCAACGTGTGGGAGATGCGCGAAAGCTTCCAACAGTCCGTTTGGGTGCGACTGTTCTTCCGAACGGCGTGGTTCTACAATCTGGGCCTGTACTGGCGCTGCAACGTGACCACGGCTCCGTCGGAAAGCGCGCGGGCCACCTTGGAAGCCCACGCTCGCAAGCCGTTTCGCCGCCCCATCGAAGTCATCCCGAACGGAATTGAGGTCGAGCGATTCCATCCGGATATCACCCTCCCCGACTGGCGCACCGCCGTCGGACTCGCGAGGGCGCCGCTCGTCACGTTTCTCGGGCGGCTCACCCAAGACAAGGGAGTGCACCGCTTTGTCGACGCCCTGGAAACGCTCGCACCTGGGCGCGAATTCGTCGGGATTATCGGCGGTTCCGGTCCGGAGGCGGGTGAGATTGCGGCTCGACTCGCTCACTCTGCCACGCTGCGCGATCGGGTGCGATTTGTAGGCCCGGTCCCGGAACAGTGGAAAGCCGCGCTCCTGGCGCAGTCGGATGTGTTCGTCCTCCCTTCGACCTCCGACACCTCTTCGATCGCGCTCTTGGAAGCTATGGCGTGCGGCGCGGCCTGCGTCGTATCAGACGTCGGGGGTCCTCAAGAACTGGTCCGGGACGGCGTTACTGGCCGGCTCTTTTCGATCAACGATCCCCCGGCATTGTCAGAATCCATCGCAGGACTCTTGGACGCTCCCGAAAATCGTCGTCGCATGGGGCGTTCCGCCGGCGAGTACGTCCGCGATGAGCGGTCGATCGACGCCACGGCCCGTCGCTTTATTTCCCTCTACGAACTACTTCAGACGCAAGGAGCCCCAGGTGCCGCTCGTATCGTTGGATGAGCTGCAAGCGTTCGCCCGCAAGGCGGCGCCCACTCGACATGATGCGTACTCCGAACGAGCGCTTACCGCTGCCTTTGAAGAGTATCTCCCGCGCCGACCCCCTCCGCTAGCGCGCGCCCAGCTCTCGGTGGAGGGAACGCGCTACGAATCGCTGTTCCGTCTCTTAGAGGACTTCGACGTGCGGTTCGAAACCGGTTCCATCGTGCTCATCGACCCGCCTCGGGTCGGTTCTTCCTGGGATTTTCTCGTACCCTTCGAGCGGATCGATCTCGAGGCCGACGGATCCGCCGAGTTGTATCCGATCGATCCCGGCAGTTCGCCGGAACGGGCGATCGCCCGCTTTGTACTTCGCGAACATTACGTTCCGCGATCGGTAACGGAGGACGACCAATCCGGGTTGGGAAGTACGGGCGGCCGGCTCACCACGGAGCTCGCCCCCGCATCGATCGCGCTAAAATTTATCCGGCGCGCGGGGATCGTGCCATTTTCCGTCGCGATCCTGCTCTACTTGCCCCGGGAGCGGATCCGGTACGCGTTCGACCTGATGGACATGACGCTGCTCCCGGATCCCCGGGCCGGCCGATTCGCTCACGCCCGTCATGTTCGACGCACGTCCCGAGTTTCCTTTGGGGTTGATTCGTACATCGCGCGCAGCGATCTACCCTTGGTCAGCGCGCGGGCCCTGGAGGTCTTGGTCGAGAGCCACGGCGTGAGCTCGGTCGAACTTGCGCATGTCTTCGGAGGACTGCGCGAGTTGGTCGATTCGGCGCTGCAGGGACTCGTCGCTCGGCAATTGATCTCCTACGACCGCCGGACGCAAACGTATCGTCCGCGCCTCGAGGCCTTCTTGGCTCCTTCGGAACTGGCGGCTCCCCGGGACGAGAGCCCGACGCCGCTTGCGAACCCGGCGCTTCGCACCAGTGTGATGGAACTCCTTGCCGCCGCGGACGCGCGCGCCACGTGCCCCCTGTGCGGCGACCCGCTTCCTCCCGGACATTCGGGGATCCTGTGCTCGCGCTGCGCGAGCGAAGTGGGAGCGGCGTAGCCCACTTTCGAGCGGGCCTGTCGGGAGTCTCCGTCCAAGGCGCACGCCGCCTTGGACCTTTGAACCCGAGATTGCTGGCTTAGAAGGCCAGTACTTTGTCCAAGCTAAGCTACAGGCCCATGCTTCGAACGAGTTGCCGTAGCTTAAGGATTCACCCCGAGGCGCCGGCGAGGGAACCCGGCGCGCGCCACGAGGTGAGCCAGTCGGAGGGGCTCTGGCCAATGCCCCAAGATCGTCGTTCGCGCGACTAGTCGACTCACATCCCTCCGCGAGCACCCGACTCCGGTCGCACGGAGCGCCCCGTCCCCGATCGGGACACGATACAGTCGATGCGCTCGCACGATGGACCAGCGTCGGACGAAGTCGGACGGAAAATAGGTCAGAAGCGCGGCCCGAATTCGCGCGAAGTCCGGGGCCCGGGGCGTAACCGACACCACGGGGATTCGGAGGCGTTCAAAGAGCGCATCCAGGTCCACGACGTTGAATCCGCCGACCGCGATGCCGTCCAGCAAGATGGCCCGAAGCCCTTCTTGATGGCCGGATCGTTCGACGAGGGCGATGATCCGCTCGGTCGCGTCGGTCCCGTCAACGGTCACATGCGAGCGGACGATCGCTTCGACATAGGAAGGAGTCGAGACGACCACACCCACTAGCGGCGCCGTCTTCTGATTCCGACCGAAAGCGCCATCGTCGATCCCGAGAACTCGAATGTGCGGCTTCGCGAGCGCACGCTGCAAGGATATGACCTCCCTCGGAGATTGCCTGGTGTGTTGAGCGCGACGACCGTGCAGGTTCGCTGCCTTCGCTGCGGAACGGAGATTGCGGCGGTCGCCGACCCGCCCCCTTCGACGAAGTGGATCGCGTGCCCGCACTGTCAGGCTCCCGTGCCGATCGTCGCGCCGACCGACCCTCCGCCCCTCTTCAGTTGGGAAGTCTATCCCCACCTATATCCGCCGCTCCCTCCGCCTCGGTTTCCGCGGCACTCGGCGCGCCGTGCCGCAGCCTTCGGTCTTGTGCTGGCCACCGTGATGCTCGTCGGAATCGCCGGCGGCCTCCTGTACGAGGGCGCGGCCGCGATGACGCCGGCCCATTTTGCCATCGGTGGCACCGTCACCGAGGCGCCGAGGCTTTCGGGGGTGGGCACGGGCGTTAGCGTTGTGCTTTACGGCGAAAATGGATTCACCGAACGCACTACGATAGCGCCTGGGGGATCGTTCTCCTTCTCAAACGTTCCCCAGGGCGGAGTCGCGCTGAACGTGAGCGCGCCCGGTTATTCGCCGGTCAATGTTTCGCTCTTTTTCTCGAAGGTCTACATCGCCGGCGGCAGCGCGACCGCGATCGGCATCACGCTCGTGCCGGGTTCGGTGGGCAACGGTTCGACTGAGATCGTATCGCCCTTCCCGGATATGGAGAACTTTGTGGCCAGCATATGGTCCGGAGCGTTCCTACTCCTGCTCGCGGCCGTTCTCACCGGCATCGGCGCGGTCGCAACATTCCGGACCGATCGTCCGCCCTTAGGTGCCGCGGCCGGATTTGCAACTCTGGCTGCCCCGATCGGACTCATTCTCCTCGGGGCCACCATCGCGTTTGCGTGGGTCGGATGGGTTAGCGCTGCGTTAGCGGGCGTGGGGGCGTTTGTCGCCCTCGTTCGCCTCGTGCCGATGATCCAAGCTGGACACGCCGCGGAGCTCGAATAGCCCCAGAATCCAAGCCTACGAACGACCGCTTGTCGCCCGCGGCGCCCGCTTCGTGGGTTCCGGGATCGGTCGACGGGTGCGGTAACCACCGTCGAGCGTGTGATAAAATCCTACGGCGTCCTCTCCGCGCTGCCAGCACAGAAAGACGACCTCGTCATTCTGCAGACCATAGAAATCGACGAGGCCGCTATCAAGGTCCTTGATCTCGATCCCTTCGGTCTGCAAGCCGCCGATCGCCTCCTCGAGCCGCTTCGTGAGATTCTCCCACTCGGCATCGAGACGGGCCTTTTGCTCCCGGTCCGGGTTATCGGTGCTGTCGATCTCCTTTCCCCAGAAAGTGGTAAGCCGCTCGATTTCCTCGTGAACCGTTCGCAGCCGGACGACCCACGCACGCAGTTGCGGCAGGAGCTCGTTCAGCGACGGGAGACGCAGATTCGCCTCCATCACCGTCCAGAGATGGGCGGGTTGGGGCATTATCGAACGGGCGTCATCTTCGGTGCGTGCCATCGATCTCCCCAATCCTCTCGATGCCACCTAGAGTATTTACGAGTTGTATGGTGTGAAGGCCACCACACCACGCCGCGTTAGTTCGGTTTCCTAGGTGTTCGCTCGACGGCCCAGCCCCGTTCTTGGTAGGCCCGAACGACTTCGTCCGCATGGGCGCCATCCCGAACTTCGAGCTCGATTTCCACCGTCACTTCGCCCGGAACGCGATCGGGCGATTCGCGATCATGATTGATGTGACGGACGTTCGCGGTCGCCTGAGCCGCGATCGCCAAGAATTCGGCGAGCCGGCCGGGCGTGTCGGTGAGCGAGGCGCGCAACCGCAACAATCGGCCTTCCGCGGCGAGTCCAATCCATAGAACTCGATCGAGCAGGAATGGGTCGAGATTTCCCCCGCTCACGACGAGCACGACCGGGCCATCGGCCATCAGCTCCGGATGTTCGAGGAGCGCCGCCAGCGGCGCAGCTCCCGCCCCCTCGACCAAGAGCTTCGCGAGTTCGAGGAGCAGGAACGACGCGCGTGCGAGGGTCCGATCTTCGACCGTAACGGCCTTTGTCCCCGTAGCTTCAAAGATCCGGAACGGGAGGTCGCCAATATGCCGCGTGGCCAATCCATCGGCGAACGTCGTCGGCCGCGCCCCTACTACCACCCGTTTCTTCTCGAGAGAGGCGACGAGCGTACTGGCCCCCGTGGGCTGAACGCCGACGATTTCCGTGGTGGGCGATCGAGCGTGAAAGACCGTCGCGATGCCCCCTAAGAGGCCCCCACCGCCGACCCCTGCGATCACGCGACGAACCTTCGGAAGATCCTCCAGAATCTCGAGCCCGACCGTGCCTTGGCCGGCGATCACGTATGGGTCGTCGAATGGGTGGATGAAGGTAAGGCCTCCCTCCTTGCCGAGGCGGATGGCTTCTTCGTACGCCTCCTCGTAATCGGCACCATGGAGAATCACCCGAGCCCCCATTCCTCGAGTCGAACTCACCTTGAGAGGCGAGGCCGTGCGGGCCATGACGATGGTCGCCGGGATCCCACGGGCGCGGGCAGCGTACGCAACTCCTTGAGCGTGGTTGCCGGCCGATGCTGCGATCACGCCGCGGTGCGCTTCGTCCGCCGAGAGGTGCGCGATGCGGTTCGTGGCGCCCCGGAGCTTGAACGCGCCCGTCCGCTGGAGGTTCTCCAGTTTGAGATAAATGGGCGTCTCTGGAAATCCCGGGAATGTTGGCGCCCGGATCAAGGGGGTTCGAACGACCTTGTCAACAATCTCCCGACGGGCTGACTCCACGTCCTGGATTGTGATGGCACCTGCGGCGGGCTCGGACACCCGCGACGCATCCCGGGTCCGTCCCATAACCATTGGGGTCGCGCTCGGACGCAGCGCAAAGAAGTGCGGCTCGACGCGACCGGTTCGAGCGCGTTCCTCTACGCGCGCGTTCGAAAATCACGAGAGAAAGATGTGCTCCGAGACAAATTTGTCCCAGCGCTTATATAGGGTACGTTTCTCCCCCAGCCCCACCGGAGGCGAATTCTTCATCGACCCATGGCCCGACATCGTCCGCGCCGAGGATCCCTCGGCTTCTCCCCCCGTTCCCGTTCCGCTCGTGTCGTCCCGACCGTTCGGTCGTGGCCACCGGGTCCTAAACAGCCGGCCCTCGAAGGCTTCGCCGGCTACAAAGTGGGCATGACCCACGCATTCATCGTGGATTACCGGAAACGCTCAACGACGGCCGGACAAGAAGTATCGATCCCGGTTACTGTCGTAGAAGTCCCACCGATTCGCGTCGCAGGCGCCCGAATCTATCGGCGCGACCCGTACGGGAGTCGCGTGGTGTCTGAAGTCTGGGGTCCCCATGGCACCCCCGAGCTCGCACGGACAATCCCACCGCATCCGGAATCCTCGGAAGAGCATCGCACTGAATTTGGGAAGGCGCCGGGAGACGAGATCCGGCTGATGGTCTATACGCAGCCCAACTTGGTAACGGGCGTTCCTTCCAAGACGCCCGACATATTCGAGGTTCGAGTCTCGGGGGAGAAATTTGACGATCGTCGCGCCTTTGCCCTCCAAAATTTGGGGGCAGAAATTCCTGTAGAGCAGTTGATCAAGGAAGGGGAATTTCTCGATGTCATCGGTGTCACCAAGGGGAAGGGGTTCCAAGGTCACACGAAACGTTGGGGTGTTAAGCTACAACCCCGAAAAAATTCGAAACATCGGCGGATGATTGGAACGCTCGGCCCTCACAACCCGAGCTTCGTATCGTATCGGATTCCGCAAGCCGGCCAGATGGGCTTCCACAAGCGCACGCAATACAACATGCGGGTGCTCAAGATCGTCAAGGATCCGCGCACGGAACCCATAGCGCCTTTGGGCGGCTTCCCGCACTACGGTGAGGTTCGCGCCGCCTGCGTCGTCCTCCACGGTTCTCTGCCAGGTCCAGCAAAGCGACTTCTCCGATTCCGACTGCCCATCCGCAGTCAGGTCGTCTCCGTCGAGAAGGTCGACCTCCGCTACTTCAGCACGCGGTCGAAACAAGGAGGATGAGCGACGCGGGCGCCTCGGGGACCGCCCCCGATACCACTGAGCCTCGTCCGGCGCATCACCGGGTCCAGATGCTGTCGCTTCAAGGGAAGCCGGGGCAGTCCGTGACGTTGCCCCTCGCGTTCTCCCAGTCGATCCGGTACGATCTGATCCGACGCGCCGTGGTCGCGGCCCACTCTCGGCGACGCCAGCCCTACGGGACCTCGCCGACGGCCGGCCTTCGCCATTCCACCGAGTGGTCTGGGAAGGGAAAGGGGGTCTCGCGTTCCCCGCGCTTGATGGATTCGATGCGCGGCGCTCAGGCTCCAAATACCGTGGGAGGCCGTCCCGCCCATCCTCCTCGTGTGGAGCGTATCTGGGCCAAGAAGATCAACGAGAACGAACGACATCTCGCTTTCTCGGCAGCGTTGGCCGCCACGCGCGAGCTGAAGCTGGCCCGTGCGAGAGGCCACAAGGTCCCGGACGGTCTCCACCTCCCCGTAGTTCTCGAAACGCCGATCGAGGGAATCCTCACCGCCGCCGATGCCCGCTCGCTCCTCGAGCGACTGGACTTGTGGGAGGACGTTTCCCGCGCCCAATCGCATACGCACGTGCGGGCCGGCCGGGGAAAGCGACGGGGACGCGTACGGCGGACGCCGAAGAGTCTTCTGGTTGTGACCAGCGCGGCCGGGCAGGCGCGCGGGTTCCGCAACTTGCCCGGAGTTGAAGTGGTCGCGGTCGGACGTCTCGGCACCGAAGATCTGGCCCCGGGGGGCGATCCCGGACGTCTCACCATCTTTTCGCAGGCGGCCGTGGAATCCCTGCGGCATCGACTCGAAGGAGCCGTCGCATGACGCCGCAGCTGCAGCACCGGATCCTTTTGCACGCGTACGTCACCGAAAAGTCGATGGATGAGATGGAGCGGCAGAATAAGCTCGAATTCGCCGTCGACCGACGCGCTACGCGCGCGGAGATCCGACGCGCGATCGAGGAAACCTATCAATGTAAAGTCGCCAAGGTCAACGTGAAGATCGTGCGAACCGGCAAGATCGCGACGGTCAAGTTCACGAAGGACTTTTCAGCCGAGGACATCGGCACGCGCGCAGGAGTGTTCTAATGGGAAAACGCGTCATCTCTCGCCGTCGGGGAGCGGGGACCGGCCGGTACCGCTCGCCGAGCCATCGCCATCATGGCGCGATCTACCATCCTTCCGCCTCCATCGTGGGGAACGCCAAGGTCCTGAATATCGGTATGGCGCCGGGTCGAACTGCGCCGGTTGCTGAGGTCGTGGCGGCGACGGGGGAGCACGTACTCCTGCTCGCGAGCGCGGGACTTGGGACCGGGGATTCAATCTCACTGAACGTCGGAGCGGTCGACCGTGGAAGCGTGCTCGCGCTTCGGGACATCCCCGATGGAACACTCGTTTCGAATATCGAAGTCAATCCGTTCGATGGGGGACGCCTCGTCCGGGCCGCGGGAACGAGCGCCCTGGTCGTCTCGCACTCGGGTCGCGAGGTGACGATCCAACTTCCGTCCGGAGTTTTCAAGTCGTTCTTGGCTACCTGCCGAGCCCAAGTGGGCATCGTGGCCGGCGGCGGACGGACCGAGCGGCCGATCATCAAGGCCGGCAAGAAATTCTGGGCGACCCGATCGATCGCTCGTCCCCCCTTCAAAGTACGAGGAGTTGCAATGAATCCCGTGAATCACCCGCATGGCGGCGGGGCACACCAACACGTCGGCCGTCCGAGCACGGTGTCCTCGGGAACCTGGCCGGGCGCGAAAGTGGGCCGCTTCTCTCGCTCCCAACGCCGGAAGCGAATCAAGAAGGTGCGAGCGTAACCATGCCGAAAGGGCGCAAGGGAAAGAAGATCGAGGCGCGCCGGAAGCGCGAGTACACCCTCCGCGGCCTGACGCTGCCGAAGTTGCAAACCCTCGAGCTTACCGAACTAGCTAAACTGCTCCCCGCGCGCGCGCGTCGTACGATTCGGCGGGGGTTCAATGCCGATCAGCAAATCTTCCTCGAGGTGCTGCGAACCGCTCCGGCGGGCAAAGTCATTCGAACGCATTGTCGGGACGTGCTCGTGCTGCCGGCCCATGTCGGTCGCCGCGTGGCGATCCACAATGGCAAGGAATTCAAAGAGGTCGAGATCCGTCCGGAGATGATCGGACATTACTACGGAGAATTTGCTTTGACCCGGCGATTCGAGAAGCACTCGGGTCCGGGCGTGGGCGCGACGCGTTCGTCGAAGTTCATGCCGCTCAAGTAACGGGGGGGAGGAGATGCGAGGATACACCTACCAAACGGAAACGGGCGTTTCCGTTGCTCGGGCTCGGGGCCAGGATATCCCCATCTCTCCGAAGAAGACCTACGAGGTGCTGAATGCGATCCGGGGGCTTCCGCTCGATCGAGCGCGAACCCTGCTCGAGGACGTGGTCGCGTTGCGCAAGGCGGTTCCATTTCGTCGGTTCAATCAGGAAACGGCCCACAAACGCGGGATCGGCCCCGGGCGGTATCCGAAGAAGGTCGCGAAAACGATCCTGCAGATCCTTCAGAACGCCGAGTCGAACGCCGAGTACGAAGGGCTCGACGCGGACCAGCTCGTGATTCGAGTCGCGTCGTGCGCTCGGGGAACCATACGAAAGGCCTCGATGCCGCGAGCCCAAGGGCGCGCAACCGCTTGGAACGAGCAGACCACGAACATCGAGATCGTCCTCGGTGAGCGAAAGGAGGCGGTATGAGCGCTGAGCGGAAAGTGATCCAGGAAGCGACCCGTCGCGTCCTCCTCAAGGACTACCTCGTGCAAGAAAGTGCCCGGGCCGGTTTCGGAGGGCTCGACATCCAACGCACGCCCATGGGAACGCGTGTTACACTCATCTGCGAACGGCCCGGGATCCTGATCGGCCGCCGCGGCGAGCTGATCAAACAATTGACCCAGGATATCCAGAGTCGGTTCGCGCTCGATAACCCGCAGATCGAGGTCCAGGAAGAGCGACAACCTTCTTTGAATGCGCAGTTGATGGCGGAAAAGCTCGCGGCGACCCTCGAGCGAGGGTGGCATTTCCGACGCGCCGGCCATTCGACCGTACGCCGCATTATGGAAGCGGGGGCGCGGGGATGCCAAGTAATTCTGTCAGGGAAGCTGACGGGCGAGCGGCACCGCACCGAGCGATTCAAAGCCGGGACGATCAAATACTGTGGAGAGGGCGTTCACCTCTTCATTCAGAAGGGATTCTATCAGGCGCGCTTGAAACCCGGCGTGATCGGGGTCAATGTCTGGATCATGCGACCCTCGGCGCGGTTGCCGGACGAGATCCGTGTCAAGGGCGTCGAAGAGCGACCCAAACCGGTGCCATCGGTTCTGCCGCCCGTCGAAGACGCGGAGGGAGCGGTCCTTCCCCCGTTGGAGCCCGTGGGGCCGGAGACGGTTCCATGAGCTTGCTGCGGATGAAGGAGCTGCGGGGGCTCTCCGATGAGGAACTCCAGCGTCGAATCTCTCAAGTCGAGAATGATCTACTTCGGGAACGCGGCGTCGCCGCCATGGGCGGTGCGCCCCCGAGTCCGGGCCGAATGCGTGCGCTGCGGACCAACGTAGCCCGAGCTCTCACGGTTTTGTCCGAGCGATCGCGCGCTCCTCATCAAGGCGTTCGCGGAACCCAACGGCCGTAGTGGGAGGACGGATCGATGCCCGAACCCACGTCGCTGTCGCGCACCGAACGCCTCGCGCTCGCGGGCGAACTCCTGGGAGGGAGCGTCGAGATCACCGAAGCGCCGGGGGTCCGGGGACTCCCAATCAACGGAGTATTGGTTGATGAATCGTTTCACATGCTGACGATTCGGCAAGTGCCGGACGGACGAACCTTGAAGATCGCCAAGCAGGGGCTGGTCGGACGGATCGATGTCGGTGGCCGCGAGTTACCGTTAAGAGGCGAGGTCCTACGCGTGCGTCCCGAAGACCGCACCAAACGCTTGTTGGGTAGCGGTTCGAAGAGGTTTCGATGAGTCCTGCCCGCACCCCCAGCGCGCGCCGCGCGCGTGACATCGGTCTGGACGTACGCGCCCCGAAGGGCAAGTGCGACGACCAACATTGCCCGTTTCATGGAAGGCTCAGTCTGCGCGGCCAGATCCTGGAAGGGACGGTAGTGTCCACCTCCATGCAACTGACCGCGGTCGTAGAGCGGACGTTGCTGCATTATGTTCCCAAGTTCGAGCGGTACGAGAAGCGCCGGCGTCGGTATCTTGCGCACAGCCCCCCGTGCTTGCATGTGCCGCTCGGTCACCGCGTTCGGATCGCCGAGACCCGGCCGCTGTCCAAGCTGGTCACGTTTTGCATCGTCGAGGATCTCGGCGAAGCCGCGCTTCGGATCAAGGGCGAAGAGGCACGGGAAGCTGCTGCGGCACGGGCCGCGGCAGAAGCCCCGGAGGCCACGCCATGAAGGGATTGCCGGGTCGCCGGGGTCGTGGACTTCCGAAGGGAGCTCGCCTCGATTGCGTCGATAACACCGGCGCGAAGATCGTGGAGATCATCGCAGTTCGGAACTGGCACGGCACGCACCGCCGCTATCCGAGGGCTGGTATCGCCGATCTGATCATCGTTTCGGTCAAGAAGGGAACGCCCGAAATGCGACGGCAGGTTCTCCACGCCGTCATCGTTCGCTCGCGGTCTCCGATCCGGCGGGCCGACGGAACTCGGGTCCAATTCGAAGATAATGCGGCCGTGATCACGACGGAGACGGGAGAAATCAAAGGGTCGCAGATCAAGGGCCCCGTAGCGAAGGAAGCGGCGGAGCGCTGGCCGCGCATCGCCGCGGCTTCTTCGATCATCTTGTAGGGGGCGAAATTCGATGCCGACGACTTCGAAGCAACCGCGCCGTCAACGCAAGGCGTACTACACGGCGGATGGAGCGGAGCGGCGTCGCCGGATGACCGTTCCACTTTCGCGGGACCTTCGGGGGCGATTCAAGCGCCGGCACGTGCCCGTTCGAAAGGGCGACACGGTACGCGTCCTCTCGGGAAGTTACTTGGGACGCGAGGAACGCGTGGCGAAGGTCAGCCGTCGACACTACTCGGTCACCCTCGACAACATCACCGTCAAGACCGGGGACCAGAAGCTAAAGCCCCTTCCGATTCAATTGAGCCACCTGGTCATTACGCGTCTCAATCTTTCGGACCCGTGGCGCCGTCGGTCGCTGCGCGTGGCCGATACCGAACTCACCGAGGAGGAACTGACGCCCCCGACTCCGCCCGAAGTAGCCGAGCCCGCGCCGGGGAAAGAGGCCGAGCCCGCTCCAGATGCGGACGCGGAAACGCTGGAACCCGAGCAGGAACCTGTCGAAGGTGAAGCTGAGGAAGAAGCGGCTCCTACCCCGAAGCGGCGTCGCGCGAAGCCCACGCCGGAGAAGGACGCATGACGTTTCGACTAAAGCGCCGCGCGGCGCCTCGGAACTGGACGGTTCCCCGAAAGGGAACGAAGTGGATCAAGCGCCCCGCGCCCGGACCGCATCCCCAGGACGAGTCCATCCCCGTCCTGCTTGTTCTTCGCGATGTGCGCAAGATCGTTCGGAACGCGCGGGAGGCGCAGCTGCTAATGCGTACCGGGCAAGTTCGAGTCGACGGCGCGATCGTCCATGACCTGGCTCGGGGTCTGGGCCTCATGGATACTCTCTCCCTCGCCAAACCCCTCGACGCCCATTTCCGAGTTGTTAAGAATCGTCGTGGTAAGCTCGTCCTCATCCCCATCGCCGCCGCCGAGGCCGCCGTCAAGATCGGACGGGTCCGGTTCAAACACGCCGTCCCGGGTGGGAAAGTGGAGGTGACGCTCCACGATGGGAGGAACCTCCTCGTTCCGCCTACCTCCCCTTATCGGGTCGGCGACTCCCTCAAGATCCAGGTACCCGGCCAAAAGGTCGTTGCGCACCTTCCCCTCAGCCCGGGACAGCTCGCCTACGTCGCCGGCGGCTCGCATGTAGGCGAGATCGCCCGCGTCGAGAAAGTTGAGGTACGAAATTCATCCCAGCCGAATCTCGTACACTTTAAGGAAGGATTCTCGACCATCAAGGAGTACGTCTACGTGGTCGGAGACACCACCCCGCAGGTCACGATCGCCGAGGGCTTGGACCGATGAGCGCCACCGCCGTGAGCCCCCCCGCCGAACCGAAACCGCGGGCTGGAGAGAACGGTAATCGCCGGATCCGAATTCTCAAGGTCGTCGTCAACGCCGGGGTGGGCCAGTCCGGGGACCCGTTGACCAAGGCGACGAAGGTGCTCGAGATGATCACGCGGCAGAAGCCGGTCGCGACCCACTCGCGCACGACCAATCGAGATTTCGGGATCCGGGCGGGCCAGATCATTGGAGCGAAGGTTACCCTGCGGGGGGACCACGCCAAGGAGTTCCTCGATCGTGCGTTCGATGCGCGCGATCGTCAGTTCGACGCCGACTCGATCGATAAGTGGGGGAACTTCTCGCTCGGGATCGCCGATTACACCGATTTTGCTGGCATGAAGTATGACCCCGAGATCGGCATCCATGGGATGGACATCTCGGTCGAGGTCGGTCGCGGGGGATACCGGGTCCGCGAACGACGGATCGGGGCGCGAGCTATCCCCATTCGACTTCGGTCTAGCCGAGATGAGACGCGGCAATTCTTGGCGAACAATTTTCACCTGACGTTCGTGGAGTGAGGCTCGCGATGAAACCAAAGAAGCAGTTCGGGCGCAAGGTGGGCTGCCTGCGGTGCGACCGCAAGCGCGGCATCGTACGTCGCTACGGCCTCCACCTGTGCCGTCAGTGCTTTAGGGAGGTCGCAATGGACCTCGGGTTCCGCAAGTACCAGTAACGGAGGGAGAAGCCGATGCAGACTGATCTATTGAACGACGCCCTCGTTTCCCTCCGCCACGCCGACCAGCAAGGTCGGGCGAACGTAGAGATCGCCCCCACGTCCCGACTCATCGGCGAAGTACTGCGCCTGTTCCGCGAGCACCACTACATCGAGGAGTTCACGTTCGTGTCGAATGGCCGCGGCGGGAAATATGACGTCAAGCTTTCCCGTCGTATCAACTCGTGCGGCGTCATCAAGCCCCGCATGTCGGTGCGGCACGGGAATCTGGAACGCTACGAGGCGCGATTTCTCCCCGCGCAGGATTTCGGGTTGCTCGTGCTCTCGACCAACCAAGGAGTGATCGACCAGCAGAAAGCGCGCGAACTCAAGATCGGAGGCAAGCTGCTCGCCTATGTCTACTAAAGAAGATACGGAACGCAGTCGCGTGACGCTCCCGCTTCCCGACGGCGTCGTCGTGGAGACGACTCCCGGTCGTATCGCCGTCCGCGGACCGTTGGGGCGCGTCGAGCGACCGTTCCCGACCGAGGCAATCGGTATCGAAGTCAAGAAGGGCGAGGTGACGTTGGCGTTGCGAATTGCTTCGCAACGCAAGCGATCGCAATCGCTGCTGCGCACGTGGGCGGCGCACGTCAAGAACCTGACCGGCGGACTGACCCTGGGAGTCGAGGCGAAGATGAAGGTCGTGGCCGCACACTTCCCCATGAAGGTCCAAGCCAAGGACTCCGAGTTGGTCATTGAGAATTTCCTGGGCGAGAAGTTCCCGCGAACCGCTCCGTTGCGTCCCGGCGTGAGGGCGGAAGTCGATGGCGATTTTGTCGTTCTGCGCGGCTACGACGTGGAGCAAGTGGGCCAGAGCGCCGCGAATATCGAGCGCGCGACTCACATTCGCGATTACGATCCGCGTGTGTTCCAAGATGGCATCTACATCATCGAGAAAGCCCACCTCAAGGAGGCGAGCTGATGCCGGATCCGAAGCCCGAAGAGCCGACGACGCCGTCGGAGACCGATTCATCGAAGGCCGACGCTGCCCCTCCTAAATCAGCCGGCCGCCGCCGTCGGGCGACGAAGACCCCGCCGAAGGAGGCCACTCCTCCCCCGAAGGAAGAAGAGAAAGAGGAGGAAGTTGAGGAAGGTCCGCGGGCCCCCCGTCGTCCGACGTTGGACGCCCAGCGGACTCGCTTGCTAGGTCTACGCGACCAACAAGACCGGCATCGGCCGCTCTTCGTTCGGCAGGCGGCTCACCGATACTTCCGAATCGGCCGCTGGGAGTCGTGGAGACGACCTCGGGGGCTCCAATCGAAGCAGCGTCGTCACTATGGATACCGCTCGGAGGTCGTGAGTGTAGGTTACCGCTCCCCGGCGCGCATCCGAGGATTGACTCCTTCCGGATTCCGGCCCGTGTTGGTACAAACGTCCTCCGATGTCGAGAAGATCGACGCTAAAACCGAGGCCGCGGTGATCGCCCGCACGGTCGGCACTCGGCGCCGACTCGCCCTCGAAGAGATCGCACGAAAGTTGGGCATCCATGTTCTGAATCCCCTCGTCAAGAGCGAAGCGGAGGCCTAGCGATGCCGGATCTTGCCAACCAACGGCGGCTGGCCTCGCTCTTACTCAAATGTGGGGAGGGTCGCGTATGGATCGATCCGGCGAGCCAAGAGGAGCTGGCGGACGCCGTGACGCGTTCCGATATTCGGAGTGCGATCAAATCCGGAGTCATCCGACGCAAGGCGATCCAAGGGACCTCACGCGTTCGGGCTCGACGGCACGCCGCGGAAGTTGCCAAAGGACGTCACAGCGGGGCAGGTTCCCGGAAGGGCACTCCCCAATCACGTGTGAGTCGTAAGGCGCGCTGGATTCGCCGGATCCGCGCCCAGCGGTCTCTCCTGCAGGAGCTCCGGGACGGCCAGAAGATCCAGCCTGCGATTTACCGAGAATTTTACCGCCGAGCGAAGGGCGGGATGTTCCGCAGCCGGGCGCACCTTCTTATCAATCTGCGACTCGCCGGGCATCTTCCGGAGGCAAAGGCATGAGTCGGGGACCGAGATATCGAGTGCCGTTCCGGCGCCGCCGCGAAGGGCTAACCGATTATCGTCACCGCTTGAAGTTGCTCAAGTCGGGGCTTCCTCGCGCGGTCGTGCGCCGATCGAATGGACGGTTCTGGGTCGCCGTGACCGAGTACGACCCCACGGGGGATCGTGTGATCGCATCCGCCGACTCGAAAGAACTTCCCCCGCTCGGATTCCCCGCCACGAGCTTGACTTCGACCCCCGCTGCCTATCTAACGGGTTATTTGGCGGGATTACGAGCGAAAAGCGCGGGCACTTCCGAAGCGGTGCTCGACCTGGGGCTCCGACACGCCATTCCAGGCGGACGAGTCCTCGGGGCACTCAAGGGGCTCTTGGACGCCGGTCTCGAGATCCCGCACGGTGAGAAGGGTTTTCCTACGGCGGACCGCTTAAGCGGGAAGCACTTGGGGAAGCCGCTCCCTGATTCCTTGGAGAACTACAAACAGAAGCTTCCGAACATCGCCCCGCGGACCGCGGAGGTGGCGTCATGAGCGCCGCAAGTGCACCCTCGGGAGTTGCTTCCCCCGGCTCGTCGCTCGGCGGTGGCGGACCCGCGGCTCCCCCGCCGTGGGTTCCGAAGACCGAGCTCGGAAAGAAGGTGCACGCCGGAGAGATCACGACGATGGCGGACGCCCTTCACAGTGGCCTTCCTCTGCGCGAGGCGCAGATCGTCGATCAGCTGCTCCCGAATCTCCACGACGAGGTGCTGGACGTCAACATGGTCCAGCGAATGACCGATTCCGGCCGTCGCTTCAAGTTCGCGGTCACCGTTGTCGTTGGCAACGGAGACGGTTTCGTGGGCCTGGGTCGGGCGAAAGGAAAGGAAGTAGGTCCCACCATCCGACGCGCGATCGACCGGGCCAAGCTGGAGATCCTCGAGGTGTTCCGCGGCTGCGGAAGTTGGGAATGCGGATGCGGTCGTCCCCATACGGTTCCGTTCCAGGTTTCCGGTCGGTCGGGGTCCGTCGTGGTCACCTTCAAACCGGCTCCACAAGGAGTCGGGCTCGCCGTCGGAGACGTCGCGAAACCGATCCTGCGATTCGCCGGCATAACGGACGCGTGGGGCTATACCGATGGGCACACGAAGACCACCGTCAACTACGCGCAGTCGGCGTATCAAGCGCTCGTGGCCCTTGCGTCGCTCAAAGTGACGAGCGAGGACCAGCAGCGGCTCAAGATCGTGCGAGGCGCGATCGGGACCTCCATCTTGCCGCCCAAAGAAGAGGCTCCTCGAACGGGAGGACGCGGCGGACCGCGACGTGGCGGACCCGGTGGCCGACCCGGCGGGCCGGGCGGGCGCCGACCCATGGGCGGACCGAGGAGGTAAACATGGCTTGGATGGTAATTCGGGTACGGGGAACGATCCACGCGCGGCATGACATCGTTGACACGCTGAATGTACTGCACTTGACGCGGCCGAATCATGCCACGGTCCTGCCCGAAGCCTCGTCGTTCCGTGGTATGCTTTCGAAGGTGCAGGGCTACGTCACGTGGGGCGAAGCGGAGCCCGAGACGATCAGCCTCCTGATGAAGGAACGGGGCGAAACCGTCACAGGGGAGCGATTGGACGCCACGAACGTGCAAGACTCGTCTCGCTCGAAGAACATGAGCGAGCTCACGAAGCATGTCCTCGAACAGGGACTCATGACCCTCCCTGGAGTACGCCCGTTATTCCGGCTCCGAGCTCCGACCGGTGGCTGGCGGTCGACGAAGAAACCGTTCGCGCTCGGCGGTGCGCTCGGATACCGGGGTCGTGCGATCAACGAGCTCGCCCGAAAGATGTTGTAGGGATTGCGATGCCGAGTCGAACACGCAAGTTCCGGGGACTTCGAACCCACGGCCGCGGGATCAAGGCTGGTCGGGGCGCGGGCAAGCAGGGCGGCCGAGGTAACGCCGGTCTTCACAAGTACAAATTCAAATCGATGCTCATCTACGCCCCTGACCACTTTGGCCGACACGGGTTCAAGCGGCCGTCCCAGATCGTGGCTACTCCGACCAGCTTGAATGTCGGGGAGCTCGAGACCTTCGTTCCGGCGCTCGAAGCCGCCTCCGCGCTCACACGAGAAGGCGAGACGTTCGTGGCCGACCTGGCGAAGGCCGGGGTCGACCGCCTGCTGGGCGGCGGTACAGCCTCGCGGCCCTGGAAGGTATTCGTGAAGCACGCCAGTAAGCACGCAGGCGAGAAGGTGACCCTCCTTACGTCGCCCCCCGGCGCCGAAGCACCCCCGGCCGCTGCCGGCTCCCCGTAGACTATATAATCCGCCCGACGGCTCCGCGAGCATCGCATGGTCGAAGAGGAGATCCCACGCGATTACCGGTGGGCGATACCACTTATCGTACTGGGAGTCGTGCTCCTCTCCTTGGACTGGGTCTGGGGCGCTCCGTCGATCCTTTCCTTCACGCTGCTAGCGGTTGGGCTGTTCGTACTTCTGGCGTTGATCTTTTTGGGCATCTCCTACAACGGAACGAAGTCGAAGCTCTACGGACTGAAACCGATCACGAGTCGGATGCCGGCGGTCGCCCAACCGAAGGGCCACGTGCATTTCCGCACGAAGATGTTCTGGACGATCGGCGTACTGCTGCTCTACTTCCTCCTGACGAACATCTACCTGTTCGGCGTCGACCAGGCCACCGTCATCGACCTGTTCGCCAGTTATCGTGCGATCCTGGCGGGCGCGCAAGGGACCCTGATGCACTTGGGGATCGGTCCGATCGTGACGGGGTCGATCATCATGCAGTTATTCGTCGGCGCCAAGATCATCAACCTGGACCTGACCGACGACGAAGACAAGGGGATGTACCAAGGGTCCCAGAAGGTCGTCGTCGTTGCGATGATCTTCGTCGAAGCGATCCCCCAGGTCTTTGGCTACCTGACGCCCTCCTCGTCGATCGTCAATTCGTTCAACGCGGCCTCGCCCGGGAACGGAATGATCCTGGTCGAGACCGTCATCATTGCGCAGCTCGTATTCGGGAGCTACCTCGTCTTCCTCATGGACGAAGTGGTCTCGAAGTGGGGGATCGGAAGCGGGATTTCGCTGTTCATTGCGGCCGGCGTTTCCCAGCAGATCGTTCAAGGGAGTCTGAACTGGCTGCCGCAAACTCCGGGTGAACCGATCTCGCAATTGAATCCGCCCTCGGGGACGATCCCCAAGGCGCTGTGGTTCTTCACCCACTATACTGCGAGCCAAATGGCCGGGGGCGGCTGGGAACAAGTCCTCTTGCATGCCCCGAATCCCGTGGTGGCCCTCGCCGGTACCGCCGCCATTTTCTTCCTGGTGGCCTGGACCGAGTCGACGCGGATCGAGCTCCCGCTATCGCATGCGGAGGCGCGGGGAGCCCGGGGCCGCTACCCGCTTCGGCTGATCTACGCTTCGAACATTCCGGTCATCCTGATGTCCGCGTTGCTCGCGAATGTTTCGATGTTCTCGATCCTGCTTTGGTCCAACCCGACCTTGACGCATTTCCCGCTGATCGGGCATCAGTGGTGGATCGGCTCGTATCCGGCTTCTGCGACCGCCGCGCAGGCGATGGGAATATCGCAAACGACACCGCTCAGCGGAGGTGCCTACTATCTTTCGACCGTGAACGGTCTTGAGTCGTGGTTACTACCGCTCTTGAACTACCAACTCTACGGCAATTTCCTCGTCAACCATCAGTGGTGGCAGGCCCTGATCCACGTCGCCGTCTACTTTTCCGTCATGGTCGCCGGATCGATCATGTTCGCCAAATTCTGGATCCAAACGACGAACATGGGTCCTGAGGCCGTCGCGCGTCAGATCGAGGCGTCGGGGATGCAGATCCCCGGCTTCCGTAGAGAGCCCCGGGTGTTGCGACGTGTGCTAGAACGCTACATTCCGGTTATTACGGTCATCTCGGGCGCCGCCGTCGGCGCGCTCGCGGCGGGCGCCGACCTGATCGGTACTGTCGGGAACGCGAGCGGTACGGGAGTGCTCCTCACCGTAGGGATTATCATAAATCTGTACGAAGCGATGGGCCGCGAACAGCTCATGGAGATGAACCCCCTCTTGCGTCGTTTCCTCGGCGGAGAGAGCTAAGGCGATGCCGCCCACGGACCCAGAACCGCTCTCGACGACTCCGCTGGCAGACGAGGAGGAGGAACTCCCTCTGCCCTCCGCAGAGGAGGAGGAGGCGGAGGAGACTCCGGAAGACCGGGCTGCAACGGAAGTCGAAGAAGGGAAGCGCCCCGCCCCAGCGCGCCCCCCGCCCCCGGCATTCAAGTTCTCGACCTTTCTGTTGGTCTTCCTCTTCATCCTCGGAATCTACATGCTGTTCGACACGGCTGCCCGAAACCAGTTCGCGACTTTATTGGGGGTCAGCGCGACCCAGGGAGGGCCGCTGTACTGGCTCATTGGCTTCTCGAGCCAGTACCTACTACTGACCATGGCGTTGGCCGGCGCCCTTGAGATGCTCGTGACGGCGCTCGCCTACAACTACACGACCGACTGGGTGAAAGCGGCGAAGGTCCAGGCCTGGAGCTCGGCGTTCCGGAAGGTGCAGATGGCGGCGCTTCGCTCAGGCAAGAAGGATCGCGTCGACGCACTCAAACCGCATCAGGCGCGACTGACGAAGCTCTCGAGCGAGGTGTCGATCGCCCAGCTGAAGGGGATGGCGATCACCTGGTTCCTCCTCATCCTGATCTATACGTGGATCGGCTTGGTGATCGCGGCGGCGGCGGTCGGCGGCATCGGACCATTCATCTACGTCGGTGCGACGGCAATCGACCTGCAAACGAAGATCTTCGGCTACTTCCCCCTCTGGTTCTTCCTATTCAGCATTTACACGGTACCTTCCTCGATCATCTTCCGCCGCTTGCTGAAGCACTACTGGCTCCGGCGTTACCTCGCGACCCATCCGACCCCCGCCACCTCCCCCACGGAGATCGCGAGGGACGCGGCGTGATCGATCGGGTCGTGTGCGTGGGGGGGCCGCCCGGTAGCGGCAAATCTACCGCGGCTCGGAAGGTTGCCGAAGCGCTCGGTCTCGAGTATCATTCCGCCGGGGAGATCTTTCGAGCCGAGGCGCGACAGCATGAGATGGACCTCATCGCATTTTCGCACTTCGCGGAAAAACACGACGAGGTAGATCGGGCGATCGATCGTGCAATGCTCGCCGAGGCACGACCCGGCCGCATCCTAGATGCTCGGCTGGCGGGTCCCCTGTGCCGCCGCGAATCGATCTCGGTCCACTATCTCGTGGTTACGGCGACGGAAGAAGTACGTGCCTCGCGACTCGCCCATCGGGACGACGTGCCACTGGCACGCGCTCAGAGCGATATGCAAGCCCGCGAACTCAGCGAGAGAGCGCGATACCTTCGGTTGTACGATATCGACTTGGCTCGTGAGGTCGGGGATCTGACCGTTGATTCCTCGCACTTGGCCCCCGCACGCGTCGTCGCCGAGCTGATCGGACACCTCGATCCCGCGGCGGCTTCTCCGACCGCATGAACGAGTCTGCCTCGCCCGTTCCGTTCCCGGCGCCTGTGGTGGAGCGAGTCGCTGCCGGCGCATTTCTTCTGATCGACAAGCCGAGAGGGCCGAGCTCGCACCAAGTAACCGCGTGGGTGCGGGACCTGTTGCGCGTCAATCGCGCCGGCCACGCGGGTACGCTAGACCCGAACGTTTCAGGACTCCTCTGGGTGGGCGTGGGCCCGGCCCTCAAGTTGATCCCGCTTGTCCTCGAATTTCCGAAACGGTACGTGGCCGTGATGGCGTTGCACGGCACCGTATCGCCTCGAGACCTCGAACGCGGCATCGCGGAGTTCACCGGTCCGATCTTTCAGACCCCACCGGTCCGATCCGCGGTCAAGCGGGAACGGCGCATCCGTACGATACACCGAATGACGCTGCTCGAGCAGGAAGGAAACCGCCTCCTCCTCGATGTCACGGCAGACTCGGGGACATACATCCGCTCGCTCGCGGTCGACCTGGGTGAAGCTTGGGGCGTCGGGGGCAATCTGGAGGAACTCCGGCGGATCCAGACGGGCCCGTTTCGAGAGGCGGGCTCCATCCCCCTCACCGCACTCGCCGATGCGACGGCGGAAGCCGACCGAGGCCAGCCCGAGGCCTTACTGCGGCTGCTGCACCCGATGAATGAGGTATGGAACGAATTTCCAACCATCGTATTGCGCGATGCCGCGGCGAGCGCCGTAGCCCACGGAGCCGATTTGGCAAGCGGAGGAATCTCCTCGTTACCGCGCCCCTTTGGGAAGGAGGCGAGCGTGGTGCTCGTTACGCGAACTGGAGCCCTGGTCGCCCTGGGAACCGCGCTCTTTGACTCCGCGGAGATCCTTGGGATCCGGCACGGATGGGTCGTCGATTCCACGCGAGTCTTTGCAGACCCGGCGCGATTTCCGGCGCAGTGGGGTCAATCCGCTACGCCAAAGAAGCTGCCCGCAAGCGGTTAGAACTCTTCTCGCGGGCGCACACCTTAATTCCCGTTCCCGCTCGCCTCGGCGATGTCGTCGACCGTCGCACGTCGATCTCACGTGGGCGATCGGATCTTCGGCGGCCTGGGTCGCGCCGTGGTTCGACATCCATGGTATCCGATCATTTTCTGGGTTGTCCTCTTCATCGTCGCAATCCCGTTCCTCTCGCTCCTCGGCTCCGTCACGACGAGTTCGACGACGAATCTTCCCTCGAGTGCGCCCAGCTCACAAGCTCAGGCCGAGCTCGACCGGCTTTTTCCGAACCAGGGGGGCGGATCGAGCAGCATTTTGGTCATCACGGGCCCCAACGTCACGAGCGCGTCAGCGCAAGGCGCGGTTGAGAATATCACGAATCATTTGCTCGTCGATCGCTCCCTCCAAGAGGTCGACTCCATTGCGAGCGTCTACACGTCTGCGTCCGGCTACCTGGCGGGACAGGCGAGTATCACGCACGAGATCCTACTGAGCGCCCTCAACGGGTCTACTGCGTCGCCGCCTTTGGTCACCGCGGTCAATCAATCGGCGAGTGCGCTTTGGGGTCCGCCGGCGACCTACGTCGCGAATTGGCGGCTGCTCGCCAACGATTCTCCGAGCGATCCCCAAGCCGCCAACCTACCGGCCCTCAACGCGACTCGCACGACCTTCGCGAATCAATCGGTTCCTTTGGAGATCCTCGCCGCTTTCTACCAAGGATACAATGCCACGACGCCGGGTTTCAACGAGACTCCGGCCTGTTGGACCCAGCCGGCCGTGGCGAGCTGCGCAAGTTCCGTGGCGCGCGCCACCGAAGCGCCACTGATACCGCTGGTCACGCCGACGCCGGCGGAACGACTCGTACCGGAGACCGCGCTGTCGACGTTGAGCGTCCTCAACTTCACCACTTACTCTAGTATTCAGGCCACGGCGGCGGGCGTGCTCAATCGGACCGCCGGTACATCGCCTAGCTTCCTCCTCCAAGTCTGGAACGCTTTCGGATCCCGAAGCCCTACAGAGGCCGCACTCGGAGTTTGGGCCAACGCGACGGTGACCGCGAGCCGCTTGTGGCAACTCCCGATCATTATTCCGTATGCCGTTACGTCGCAGTTCGTGAATCCAGCGGCGACCGCGAGTCTAATCGTCGTATCCTATGCGGTCAGCGATAGCTATACGAACGCAAGTGGCGGCGCGCCGGTCTATGCGGACGTCGATCACATCAATCAAGTGGTACCGGGAATTCTAACCGCCTCGGACCCGACTCACTCGCTGTCGTTCGCGCAAACGGGCGGGCCGGCACTCGACGCGAACGAAAATCAGGTGCTGTCCGCGAGCCTCGCGATCGTACTACCGATCACTGTCTCGGTTCTCATTCTGATCACAATGCTCTACTTCCGATCGCCAATCACACCGTTGTTCACCTTTGCTGGGATCGCGATCGCACTCGTCCTAGGTCTCGCCGGAACTGTCCTCATTGGGACGTTAGTGACCCACGTAGACTCGACCGCGCTCACGCTAGTGGAGACGTTCGTTCTTGGGGTCGGGACCGACTACTCCGTCTTCATCGTCGCGCGCTATCGGGAGGAGCTCATCAACGGGCGGGAGTCGAAGGAGGCCGTTGTGACGGCCTTGACCTGGGCAGGACAGAGTGTTGCGACGAGCGGATCCACGGCGATCATTGCGACGCTGGCTCTCGCGTTTTCCGGCGTGGCGCTGCTGAGCCAATGGGGCTCGGTGCTCTCGCTGGCGATCTTCCTCACCGTGGCGTTGTCGCTGACGCTCGTTCCTGCATTTCTGACGCTCGCAGGTCCTCGCATCTTTTGGCCGACGACGCGCGCTCGGTTCGAGCGTCATGCGCTACGGGCCCGCGAGCGGATCGCGGCGGAGCAGACCTACTTCTATCGGGTAGGACGACTCGCCCAGCGCCATCCGCGGGCGACCGTCGGCGTGATACTCCTGATCTCGATCCCGCTCGTCCTGGTCGCGATCCAAGTCCCGCTCTCGTACGACTTTTACCAGCAATTGCCCGCCGGTCAGCCGGCGATTGATGGCTTGAATCTCCTCAATCAGCATTTCACGGGTGGCTTCGCGTTTCCGTCGTTCGCCCTCGTCACCATGGCCGCACCCCTGTTTCCCACCTCGAATACCACGAACGCCTCGGAGTTCGCCACGTTAGCCGCGGTGACCAATCTCGCCACTTCAACTTCGGGGGTCGCGGCCGTCCAATCGCCCGTCCGACCCTATGGGGCCCCGCTGTCAATGTGGGAAAATTTCTCTAGCTTGCCCCCGCTCATGCAGGCTAACCTGCACGGGATCGCGGACTCTTACATCGGGAACGATGGTCGGACCGTGTTGCTCTCGATCGTGCCCTCCGCGAGTGGACTCTCCGAGCAAGCGATCTCCTCCGTGAATTCGGTCCAATCGCGTCTGAATTCCTACGCGACAACTCATCCCGCGATTCAAACTCTCGCCTTCGGTGGGTCCGCGCCTACGACCCGCGACCTCGCGGCGCAGACGTTCACCGCCACGGAACGGATGGTTCTGCTCGTCTCGATCGGATTGATCATCGTCCTGCTGGTCGTGCTCCGATCGTGGATCATTCCGTTGATGGCCGTGGCGACGATCGGGCTCTCGTTGTGCTGGGCGTGGGCGCTGACGTACCTCGTCTTCGGCGGGCTCTTCGGCCTCCCGCTCTTCTTCTACGTGCCGACTGTCCTTTTCATCCTCATCTTAGGGCTTGGCATTGACTACAATATTTTCCTTCTAACTCGGGTACGGGAAGAGCGGCTGCGAGGCCGCAGCTCCTCGGACGCGACGGTGGAAGCGGTGGGCCGCACCGGGGGGATCATCACGGCAGCTGCCGTCATCCTCGCGTGCGCGTTCGCGATCCTCCTGTTTGGGAGTTTCACCCTCCTACGGGCGATCGGGTTCTCGGTGGCGATCGCCATCCTGATCGACGCGATGATCGTTCGAACTTTCCTGGTACCCGCCTCCCTGCACCTATTGGGCGACCGCGCGTGGAGATTCTTTGGACGCGGGAAGGTACCGGCGACGACGGAACCTTCGGCGGCCCCCGTCGAGGCGCGAATTGTCCCGCCGCGCGACGAGGGCTCGGGCTAGGACTTGAGGAAACGAGCGCGGGCCTTGGCGACGTGAGGGTCGGGCGATCCGGCGTCGATCACGTCGACGACCTTGCCACCGGCGTCAATCAAGAACGTAACACGACGGGCGCTCCCGTGGGATCCCAACACGCCGTACAAGGTCGACACGTTCTTACTGGTATCCGCGACCAGAGGGAAGGGGAGCCCGTACTTCTGGGCGAAGGCCTGTTGCGCCGGACAATCGTCGACGCTGACTCCCACCACATGCACTTTCTTGGATTGGAATTCGGGGTAGACGTCCCGGAATCCCTTTGACTCGATGGTGCACCCCGGGGTGTCGGCCTTCGGGTAGAAGTAGAGGACGACCGGCGAGCCTCGAAGCGAAGAGAGCTTCAACGGAGTTCCATCCTGGGTTGGCGCCACAAAATCCGGAGCGACGTCACCAATCGCGACCATACAGGGCGTTGAATTCAGGGCCGTATTTATGGGCGACGACTCGAGCACCAAAGTTCGTCAACGAGCTCGGAAACGTCCCATCTTTTTTCCGCGGGAGACCCACCCACAGGGGGGGTGAGAAGGGTCGCTAAGCTATTTGCGCCGCGACGCCAGCGACTCTCCCGATGCCGCGAATGCGGGAGCCGAATTGGAAGCGATGGCTCGCGAGCTGGGATCGACAACAGGAGAGCTTCAACCCCGATCGGGAACGCCGTTTCCAGGCAATGTTCGATGTACTCGCTGCTCTGCGACGAACTCAACTTCAGATATTGGATCTCGGATGTGGACCGGGATCGCTTACGCTTCGGGCTCTGCGCCGCTTCCCACGTGCGCGTTCGGTCGCCGTTGACTTCGACCCCGTTATTCTGAGGATCGCGCGAGGGGCGGTCGGAGCTTTGGGGGGACGAGTGACATGGGTCGACGCGGACTTGCGCAGGTCGGGATGGGAGGATGACCTTCCGCGCCGACGGTTCGACGCCGCCATCAGTACCACGGCGCTCCATTGGCTGGAGGCCCCGGACCTAGGCCGTTTGTACCGGACCGTCTATCGACTGATACGGCCGGGCGGTCTTTTTGTGAATGGAGACCATTTTCCCTGGCCGCGTCGCGAGGTCCGGCTTCGCCGACTAACAGAAGCGATTCGTCACACACGCCTGCGTTCGAAACCTCCGCGGGGCCACGATGCTTGGACTCGGTGGTGGCAGGCGCTCGAACAAGAGAAATTCCTGCGACCCGAGTTTCAGGAGCGGGCCGTTCGTTTTGCCGTCCATCCGCACCATGAGGGGCCCGGCTACGAAGTCCATTTGAACGCTCTACGAAGGGCGGGCTTCCGGGACGTGGCGACGGTCTGGCAAGATTTGGAGAATCGCGTCCTCGTGGGGTTGCGATAGCCGCGGAAGCGAATTCACGCTAGATCATGTCGCCGCGCTAGGGACCGCTCATCGTCACGAGCGTCTCGGTCCCCTTGATCCCCGGTATCTTCCGAATCTTGTGGACGACGATATCCAGCGCGGTGTTGATGTGGTCGGCTTGGATCTTGACGATCACATCGAATGGGCCCGTTACGGCCTGCACCTCGGTGACGTTGGGAGTCGCTTGCAGGCGGCGCATGACCTCCTCGAGCCGGCCGACATCCGTCTCGACTAGTAGGTAGAGGGTTTCCATTCCGCTCGCTCGCCTTTCGGCCTACGGGCGGACCGCACTTGAAGGTAACGAGCGCAGGAGTCGACTAGCCGTAAGAAGCCCGTGGGATGTAGCGCTATCTTCCGACGGGACTCGGACAGAACGTGCGGGTACAGCACTCCATAAGTCTGATGAGCCCAGGCGCCATTTTGGTACGGGCAGCTCGATGAAAGGCGGGGTCATGTCGGTCGGGATTGCCCTGGCCGGCGCCGGCGCGTTGCTCTTCTACCTGGCCACATTGGAACCTTGTTTGCCGGATCAGTGCTTGGGAATTACTTCAGGCAACATACTGGGATTGGTCGGAATCGTACTGTTCCTCGTGGGGCTTCCGACCTCTTTCGTCGGATGGCGTCGGGATTGGCCGCCTCCGATTCCGCCCTCCGAAGGGACGACCAAGAAAACCCAGGGATTCGAGCCGGTCATGTTTCCCCGCTACGACCCAGAAGATAGCGGATACGCGCCTACGGTCTACGGACAACGGTAACCAATTAGGAATGAACCCGCCCAGCCGGCCCGGCGCGCGCTTGGTCCGGGGCGATTCTCGGACGGACCCCTCCACGCGACCCCAAGCGTTAAAGTCGCTTGGGCCCCGAACGGAGTCGAATGCCGCTGCGGTTGCGAGATTCTCTCTCAGGGGCTACTCGAATCCTCGCGCCACGGCCTCGGCGCCCAATCACACTCTATGTGTGCGGACCGACGGTTTACGACGTCGCTCACGTGGGTCACGCGCGAACGTTGCTCTTCTTCGATCTCATTCGACGCTACCTTCGGGAGGAACGGAGTCCGGTCCAGCATGTGCTGAATATCACAGACTTCGAGGACAAGCTCGACGCGCGCGCGACTTCCTTGCATCTCACGTGGCGAACACTTGCCCGACGCGAAGAGCGGTCGTTTCTTCGCGACATGTCTACCTTCGGGCTGTTACCTGCGACGGCGACTCCCCGGGCGAGTACCTTTGTTCCTCAGATGATCCGACTCGGTCGCAGGCTGGCTCGGGTCGGTCGAGTGGAGCATCGAGACGATGAGTGGATTTTCACTCCCCCCCGGTCTTTCGCCGAGAAGAACTTCCCCATCGGGCGCGATTTGGCACGTCACGCCGTGCTCGAACCTGGCGTGCCTCCTCCGGGAGAGCCCGCTGGCGGCGGTGAGTTTCTGCTTTGGAAACAACAACGACGCCCTCACCCTTCATGGCCGAGCCCCTGGGGAGCCGGAGTACCCGGCTGGCACATGGAATGCTACGCGATGGCCGAGCACTACCTGGGAATTCCGGTCGATCTCCACGGTGGCGGTACGGACCTGATCTACCCGCACCATTACGATGAAAACGAAATCGCTTTCTCGATCGCCGGGCAACCGTTTTCCCGGATCTTTCTGCATGCGGGGTTGGTCCGGCAGAATGGCGAGAAGATGTCGAAATCGACCGGCAATCTTGTGCCCCTACGGGCGGCTCTCGAAGAAATGGGTCCAGGAGCGCTGCGTTGGTACCTGCTCAAGTCGCCGTATCATCAGGCGTTCGACTGGAACACGGGGGACGTCGTCCGAGCCCGACAGGAGTACGCCACGGTCGTCCGTCGCTGTCGCTCCTCCGTGGAACCGGGCGCGGGGGGATCCCTCTCCCTCGCGGAGCTCGAACGCGTCGTGCGCGACGTTCGTCGCTTCTTCGAAAATGGACTCGAGGTCCATCGCGCCGTAGATCGGTTGAAGGAATGGAACACGGCGATCGAACGAGCCGGTTTCGCTCGGTTTGGTCGGGGCGAGATCCGCCGGGCGCGGGCGCACTACGAAACGTTGGAGCGATTGCTCGGCTTCCCGCTCATTTCATCGGCCGGCGGTCCACGATCACGCTGAGTCCGTTCCCGCCCCCCATACACAAGGTTGCGAGCCCGAGTCGCGAATTCGATCGGACGAGTTCGTGCACCAAGCTGACGACGATCCGAGCGCCACTCGCTCCAATGGGATGTCCCAGGGCGACGGCCCCCCCGTGCACGTTGAATTGGCGGTCGGTAAACCCGAACGTGCGCTGGATGGCAATGGACGCCGACGCAAAGGCCTCGTTGTGTTCAACGCGGTCGAAATCGGCGGGTGCAAATCCGGTCCTTTCGAGATGCTTTCGTACCGTCGGGATCGGCGACTCCATCACGTCCCGCGGATTGACGCCACTGACGCAACCACTATGGATCCAGGCCAAGGGGGCGAGGCCGTGCCGGTCGACGAACGCGGCACTCGCGAGGACGAGCGCCGCCGCCCCGTCCGAAAGCTGAGAGGAGTTCCCGGCCGTTTGCACGCCATCGGGCCGAAAAACCGGTTTCAGTCGCGCGAGGGCTTCGAGCGAGGTGTCGGCGCGAGGACCTTCGTCTTGCTCCAGTCCCGCTCCCCGGGGGGTGAGGTCGGGCGGAACGGGGACGATCTCGTTCGCCCACGTCCCGTCGACGCGAGCGGCCGAGGCCAAGCGATGGCTTCGAAGGGCAAACGTATCGACGTCCGTCCGTGAGAGGTGGAATTTCTCAGCGATCCGATCGCCCGTGAGACCCATGTGCTCGTGTTCCCCGTAGGCGTCCAAGAGGGAATCCTTCAACATCGCATCCTCGAGCGTGCGATTTCCGAATCGCGTTCCCCAGCGGACCTCGGACGGGACCAGGTACGGCGCACAGGACATACTTTCCATTCCCCCCACGAGCGCGACATTCGAATCGCCGGCGCGGAGGGCGGTGTTTCCTAACAAAAGCGCTTTGAGACCGGAGCCGCATACCATGTTGATCGTGGCCGCTCCGACGGGGTCGGGAATCTCGGCGCCTCGCAAAACCTGACGCGCGGGATTCTGCCCGGCGCCGGCTTGGATCGTTTGGCCGAACAGGACGTCATCGATCTGCGGAGGGGCGAGCCGGGCACGTGCGATCGCTGCGCGGGCGACAAGTACGCCCAGCGCAGTTGCGGGAGTGGCTCGGAGCGCTCCTCCGTGCTTCCCAATCGGCGTTCGCACGGCCGATAGGATCGCGACGGAGTGATCGGGAGATGCGTCCACGGCCCTAAGAACGGACGTCCGTTAAGAAGGTAGCGGGAAACGCGCGGGCCGAGCCTTCAGTCTTCTTCGACTCGCGGAGCCAATAGGAAGAAACCGGCTCCTCGATTGTCCGCTATCGAGAACTCGATCTTGAGCGGATATTCGTTCCCTACGTGCAGCGTTACGTCCTCGGCAGTGGTGATCGACTTCATCATTGCAGAAAAGAAATCGAGGGGGTACATGCTTTTCACAGCTTCCTTCACCTCGAGCTTGGCAAGTGACTCTTTGGGAAGATGCATGTCGACGCGGTCGGTTTCCCCTTCGCTGTGCATCGAGAATCCCTCGGCGTCCACGGCAAGGGTGACGTGGTCTGAGATACTCTCGCTGCCGCGGATCCCCTGGCGTAGTTCCTCCATATGGACAACGGCAGTCGCCGGGGGCGTCACATTCGGGACCTTTGGATCGGTGATGCCGGCCGGGTCGACGACCGACATATGGCGCGTGACCTTCCCGACCTTGATCACGAGCCGATTCTTTCCCCCGTCGTACTGAAGATCGAGAATATCGGTCGGTTTGGACAACCGCAGCACTTCCTTGAGCTTCTCCACATCCAAGCCGATCTCCGTCGATTCGCCTGTGAACTCCTCGAACGCACTCTTTTGGAGCTTGAGGACCAGCATCGCAACGTGCGAAGGATCGACCGCCTTGACCTCGATCCCGTCCTTCGACACGCTGAGCTTGACCTCCGAGACGAGCGTCGAGACAACCTCGGTCAGCTCGCGGAGGACCTCCATCTTGATGCGCGCTTTGAACATTGGAAACTCTCGGAGCGCGCCTACATCTGGCCCCTCTAAATAGCTTATCTAAGTCGCCGACTGCTCCTGCATTGTCCGGCCCGGATTTCGCGCGGATGACCGAGTTAGCATACCTTTCTACAACCGACGACGCGTACATCCGGACGTTCGAAGCACGCGTCGTTGCGCTGCCTCCGGGGGCCGTAGTGTTAGACCGGACCTACTTCTACCCGGCGGGCGGCGGACAACCGAATGACGAAGGATTTCTGAGCGGCGGGGACGAAGTCCCGATCCTCGTTCGACAAGTGACCAAATCCGGGAGCGCGGTCTTGCACCGAATTGACCACACCGCCGGTCCGTTCGCCGGCTTGAGCCTGGGGGCATCGGTACGGGGGACCGTGGATTGGGAGCGTCGATATCGTCACATGCGACTCCACACCGCGCAGCATCTCCTCAGCGCGCTCATCTTTGAGCGCGCGGGCAATCGAACCCGACGCGCGAACCTCGGGGGCGTCCACGCAACCCTGGATTTGGAGCGCCCCGTGGAGGACCGAGAACTTTGGGGCTCGCTGGAACGTGATATCAACGATCACCAGGGTCATCCCCGTACGGTCAGCGTCACGTACATGCCTCGATCCGAGTTCGACGCTCACCCCTCCTCACGCTCGGGATTGGTCCCGCTCCCCGCGCAGGTCGACCCGGTTCGAGTCATCGGCATCGAGGGTCTCGACACATGTCCCTGCGGTGGAACCCATCTTCGCAATACCGGGGAGATCGGGAACGTGCACCTATCCGCCCCCGCCAATGGGACAAATGGACCGACACGCGTCGTTCTTACGCTGGACGCTTCGCCGCCCACTCCGCGCGCGTGACACCGTACACGAACACGTCGTGCCATCGCCCGTGATGGAATAGCGACGAGCGGAGCGTCCCTTCGCGACGGAATCCCAGACGCTCGAGTAGCCGATACGAGGGAACGTTTTCCACATCGACCGTGGCGCCAATGCGTTCGATCGAGCTCGTCTCGAAGAGGTGGTCGACGAGCAGACCGACCGCCTCGCTCCCGTACCCCTTGCCGCGTGCGGCGGTGTCGCCGAGGACGTACCATACGTCGAGATACTCCAAGACCGGGTGCGCTTGATACCAGCCGATGAATCCAATCGGTTTTCCCGTCGCCTTCTCTTCGACAATGAATTTGGGCGCGAGGGACGTCGGATCCTCCGGGGCCGCGGCCATCGCCGCGACGAAGGAATCAAACGAATCGACCGAAAATCGGTCGAACGGGGCGACCCGTTCCGCATCGTTGTACCAACTGAAGAGCAGATCATATTCGCTCGGTAGCCCGCGTCGCAATCGGACGCTGGGGCCTTCGCGCGTCGGACCCACCGTACCCGTTACTTTTTCGAGTGGGAGGGAACCGGCGCGGCAATCTCGTCCTCCGGAGGAGGCGGATTCTCCAACGAGCCGCCGTTGTTGCCGCCGTTCTGATGCGCCAGATCCAGCGCCTTGCGATGACCTCCGGGCGTGAGGGAGTAGACGAGCTTGGGTTCGCTATAGCCCACGACGTACTGAACCCGCCGGTAGATCATGCGCGTCATTTCGAGTGCGCGCAGGGCCGTTTTTACCTCGCCTTGATTATCGTCTGCGAACTTACGGAAGATGCCGAATTCCGTCGTCCACTGATCCGCCTCAAAGCGTACTTGCGCTCCGCGGTGCTCCAAGAGGTGGAGCAGCAGAGATTGCTCTAATCGCTCGGTGGATTCCCGCGACATCGGTAGCTCTTGATCGGAAACTAGGAGATCGTCGTGACTTCGTAGTTCACATCCAATCCCTTCATTCGCGCGTGCATATCGGCGACGAGATGCAGTACCTCGTCAATCGTCGCCTTGTCTTTCCATTTGTAAACGAAGTCGTGCATTCCCATGGACTCTTCGAAACCGAGATCGTGCATCACCTTCAACACCTGGAGCGGGTTCGCTCCCTCTGAGTGGAACGTCATCCGGACATACGTGCGCATAGTAGACCCACTGCGGCAACAGTAGTCCGGATTTAGGCGGCTGTCCGCTTATATATGCTTCTCTTAGTCACTCGGCCCCCCGGGATGACCGCAGCAGAAACGGATGGACCGGTCATCGTCACCGGCGGGGCGGGCGCGATCGGATCGGTCTTAGTTCGCGGTTTGCTCGCGCGTGGCCGAACGGTCCACGTCCTCGATAATCTCTCCTCGGGGCGCACCGATCACCTCCCCTCTCACCCAGCCCTCCGCGTGACCATTGCCGACTTGCGGGAACCCGATACCTATGCGTGGGCCTTTCAAGGCGCGTCGGCCGTCTGGCATTTCGCGGCGAATCCCGACATTCGGCTCGGCACGGAGGATCCGAAGCTCGATCTCCACCTCGGGACGCTGGCGACCTTCCAGGTGCTTGAAGCGGCACGACGTCACGACGTGAAACGTGTCTTGTTCTCGTCCTCCAGTGTGGTCTACGGGATGCCGACGGTCTTTCCCACACCGGAGAACTACGGACCACTGCTTCCCCAGTCGCAGTACGGCGCCGCGAAGCTGGCCTCGGAGGGGCTGATCAGCGCGTACGCCCATTCGTACGGCCTGCGCGGCTACATTTTCCGATTCGCGAACATCATCGGCCCCAACATCTCGCACGGCGTCCTGGTCGATTTCTTTCACAAACTGAATCTAGATCCGACCCGCCTCGAGGTCCTCGGTGACGGCCGTCAGGCGAAGAGCTACTTGCGCACGGAGGACTGCGTCGCTGGCATGCTGATGGCCGCAGATTTGGCAAACGATTCGGTGAATCTCTTCAATCTCGGTACTCGGGACCGCATCAGTGTGCGGGAGATCGCAGAGAAAGTCGTGACCGCCTGGGGCGGCAAAGCTCGGATCGAGTACACCGGAGGTGAGCGTGGTTGGGTCGGAGACGTTCCTCAACAACTGCTCGCCACCGATCGCATTTCGGCCTTAGGCTGGAAACCGCAGTACACGTCCGCCGAAGCGGTGGATCTCACGATCCGTGAGCTTTCCGCACGGTGGAGCCACCCCTGATCGAGCCGGGGCGAGGGGCGGTCAACACAGGCCCGGGTTCGGTGAGCGTCGTTGTCACCGTACTGCGAGATCCACGCGTGGCGCGCACCATCGAAAGCCTGCTCGGGCAAACGCGAGCTCCCTGCCTGATCCTGATTGATGACGGCGGGGGTACCGATGAAGTCCAACGTGTTACGGCCCCATTTTCCAGACAGGACGCTCGGGTACAGCATTTGGCGGCCCCGGGCACGATCGCGGAGAGCCGAAACCAGGCTCTTCGGGTCGTTCGCAGCGAATTCATTGCATTTCTCGACGCGGACGAGGTAGCCCCGCCCGCATGGCTAGATCGTCTCCTCGCCCCCTTTGAGGACCCCCGAGTGGGATTCACCGGCGGACCGACCCCGGCCATGCCCGAGACCCTGCGGTCTATCGGTGGGAGGTACTACGACGGCTATCTACGGCGGTTCTACGACCAGGTTGCGCGCGTTCAACCGCATGCACTTCCGATGGGTAACTCTGCCTGGAGAAAGCGCGTATTCGATGAGGTCGGAAGCCTCGACACGACGCTCTATCCACGCGCGTCGAGTGAAGACCAGGACTTCGCCGTCCGGGCTCAGCAGGCGGGTTGGAAAGGTGTCTACGTTCCCGAGGCTTCCGTGCTGCATGACTTCTCCGAGTTCACGACGACCTCATTCCTCCGTAAACAGGCGCGATATGCGCAGGGTGGGTACGTGGTCTGGCGACGCCGCGGCACGACCTACGAAGCCCGCGCCGGGAGTATCGCGCCGTACGTCGCCCTTCCCGTTCTAGCCGTTCTCGGCGCGATTTTGCTGGTGTTCACGTCGACGCGTCTTGCGGGCACCGTTGCACTGATCGTATCCGGGATCGGGTTTCTGGCCCTGCTGGTCGGACTTACGATTCAGGGGAGGCTCGAAGAGGTCCGGTACCCGGGGTTCAAGTACCGCGCGTTAGAAATTCCGCGGCGGTGGGCGACCCTCTACGGCGCGTTCCGCGGGTTTTGGTCGTACGGGTGGGACGGTCGTCGTCAGCCTCGGGGGTCTCCCGGCGACAACGCTCCCGGAAAACCTTAAGCGGCGCTCGGACTCGGCGGCGCCATGTCCCCCCATACTTCCGAGGAGAAATCACCGGTCAAGTCCGGGGATCTCGTATCGCTGGATTACGAACTTTGGGCCGAGGGGGGCGGACGCTCCGAGCTGATCGATACCACCAAGGAAGAGGTGGCGCAGCAAGCGGAGGTTCCCAAGACCGAAGGGCAGAAGTTCGGACCCCATCCCCATCTCATCGGCGGCGAATACTTCCCTTCCGGCATCGAAGCAGCGCTCGAAGGCGCCAAACCGGGCGAGGAATTCGAGAAGGAGTTTGCCCCCGCGGATGCGTTTGGGGAGCGCGATCCCAAGCTGATCGAGTTGTTCTCGATGCACGAGATATCTCGACTCCCTGAGATGCGGCGGGACGACGCACATCTCGATATCGGAACGGTACTCAATATTCGGGGACGACGTGGCCGCGTCGTCAGCCTCACGGCGGCGCGGGTGCGCGTCGACTTCAACCCCCCGTTCTCAGGGCGAAAGGTCCGGGCCAAGTTCCACGTGATGGGCCGAATCGAGGAGCCGGCGGAGCAGGTCAAGGCGTTGGTCGAACTCACGTATGGCCGCTCCAACGAGTTCCATGTGGAGATCCACGACAAGACGATCACTCTCAAAGTGCCCGATCGGTCGAAATTTGACTTCAACTGGGTGGCGGCGAAGCCGCGGGTCATTGACCGGCTCCGAACGCAGCTCAGTCCTCACACGATTCGGCTGGTCGAAGAATATGTGACGCCAACGCCCGAAAAGAAGGAGACCAGCTCAAAAGGAGCCGAGTCACCCGCGCCAACCGGGGCAGAGTCGAAGGACAAGTCGGCCCCGGAAACGGAAGCCGCCACGGACTCCGCTGAGACGGATGACACTCCGGAGTCAGGCAAGGGCCATTCGCACGCTCATCGGCCAAAGGCAACGGCCGCCTCCAAGTCGAAGACGTCTTAGCCCGGAGTGCGGGCCGATTCGAAGTGGCAAACTCTATTCTTACGACGCGTCTCGAGCAGGTAACGCGCGAGCCACGAGCGCGGCGATGATGCCTCCGAGGATCGGCGCGACCCAAAAGATCCAATCCTGTTGGATGGCCCACTGACCCTGCGGCCAGAACGCCGACAAGACCGCAGGAGCGAAGCTGCGGGCCGGGTTGATCGAAGCGCCATCGACGGGGATTGCCACGAGGTTGGTCATCAACAAGGTCAATCCAATACCGATCGGCGCCAAGTTCTTGGAGAAATTCTCCGACCGTGTCGCGAACAGGATCACGAGGACGAGGAAAAAGGTGAAAGTTACCTCAAGGAGGAACACGGCTCCCCAGGAGAAGAGATAGGGCGAACCATTCCCCGAGTAACCCTGCGACGCGAGCGCGCCGGCCTGAGCGGACTGGAATAGGGGAGAGTAGCCGTAGGCGATTCCCGCGATGATCCCCATGGCGACCAGACCGCCGGCGACTTGGGAAAGGATGTACGGAACAACGTGCTTTGTGTCGATCCGGCCATTGATCCACATCCCGATCGTGACCGCCGGATTGAGATGAGCCCCCGAGATGTCCCCGAAGGCATAGACCATTCCGATCACGCCGGCACCGAGGGAAAAGCTGATCAGGATAGTACGGGCGGAAGTTAGCGCCCCGAGACTCAGCCGCCCGGAGAAGATCGCGGCCCCCCCTACCGAAAGAAGCAATCCGAAGGTTCCTAGAAATTCGGCCAGGTAGCGCTGTCCAGGAGACCAAGACATGTTGGGTCGACCATGTGGGGCGGAGATTAAATCTTGCGGTTTAACCGCTTTCAGCGGGCGGCCGAGCTCAACCAATCGTGAAGTTCCGAATCCTCCCTTCGAGGAGGGCGGTTCGTATTCGGACGTTTAAATCGACGGGGAATGCCAACGAAGATGTCGGCCACGCAATCGGTGAGCGTAGAGGAGGGTGCGAGCTACGCGGGTTGGCTTGCGGGCGGAATCGCCATCCTGGCGATTCTCCTGATCGGTGCATTCCTCTGGTTTACGCACCACCCCTAGACCGCTCCCCGCGTTTCGATGCAGCGCCCTAGGAGCGACGGTAGAGGTAGACCTTCGTCTCAGGGTCGTACATCTCGGCGGTCCAGCCCGGGACTTCGTGGTAGTGGCTCACGACTCTCGCTCCAGGTGGAAGCTGGTGTTCCAGGATCGGCTTGAGGCGTTCCATCGCGCCAGGCCAAAGAAATACGGCGACCACGGTCGCCTCTGAGAAGGGGAGGTCGAAGAGATTGCCCCAATGGATGGTAATTCGCTCGGGGTCCGTCCCGACCGCTCGACGGAGTCGGAGGATCAATACGCGGAACGGATCGATCTCGACGCCGACGACCTGGGCGCGGTAGACTCGAGCGGCCCGAAAGACGATTGCCCCTGTTCCGGCGCCGAGATCATAGAGTCGGTCGCGGGGCCCGACTTCCGCCAGGCGCAACATTGTTTCGACGACCCGACGGGGCGTGGGCTGGTATCCGGCGCCAAAGAGGAAACTGAAGTAGAGGAAGTACGCGACGATGGCGACGCCGACGAGTCCCAAGATGTAGAGCTCGGTGGCAAGATCCATGACTGACGCTACTTGGGCGCGCGAATTCGCTGGGCGTAGAGGCGATCGGCGGCCGCATGGGGATCGATCTTCCGATCCACGACCTGGGCCAGGAGCCCGTTCAAGTCCGGATCTTCTTGAAACTCTTCGGTCAGATCGCGACCGACTCGATCCCGGACGATTCCGATTATCTCATCGGCTATCCGAAGCCGCATGGCTTTCGCTCGCCGCCCGGATGCATCGAGATAGGTCTCGTGGGCTTCGATGGCGGTCCAGAGCTCGGGGATGCCCCGGGCATCTTGGGTGGAAGTCAAGATGATCGGGGGGGCCCAGCCGTCGCGGGCCTCACCCAATCCTACGAGCTCCCCGAGATCCTTCGCCGCGAGTTCCGCGCCGGGCAAGTCGGCTTTGTTCACGCAGAAAACGTCCGCGATCTCGAACAGACCGGCCTTCAGGGTTTGGACTTCATCTCCCAGATGTGGGACCAGCACGACCACGCTCGTCGTGGCAACCTGGCGAATCTCCACATCAACTTGCCCACTGCCCACCGTTTCGATGAGCACGACATCGAATCCGAAGGCGTCGAGGAGATGCAGTACTTCTCGCGTGGCAGCCGAGATTCCGCCCGCGTGACCCCGGCTCGCCATGGAACGAAAGAAAATGCCGTCGTCCCCGGACGCTCGATCGATGCGAATCCGGTCCCCGAGAACGGACCCGCCTGAGAACGGGCTCGAGGGATCGACTGCGATGATTGCGACCGTTCGGTGTTGTCCGCGGAGATGGTGAATCAAGGCGTTGATGACCGAGGATTTGCCCACGCCCAAAGGTCCGGTAAGACCGATTACCCGTGCGTGCCCGGTATGAGGATACAGGGCTCGCACAACGGGCACCGAGGAGGGGTCCCGGTTTTCGACTGCGGTGATCGCTCGCGCGAGCGCTCGGCGATCGCGGGCAAGGATGGCCCGCGCGACGGTCGGCACTCGACCGCCTTCCGTCATGAACGCTTTCGGGCTATCCCGCGAGCCGTACTCACGATCTCTTCCAGCGTTGTTCCCGGCCCAAACACCGCCTTGATCCCGATTCGCTTCAAGCGTCGGGCATCTTCGTCCGGGATGATCCCTCCGGCGAATATCGGAATGTCCGACGCTTCGGACTTCGCCAACAGACGGACCACCTGAGGGAAGAGTGCCATGTGAGCTCCCGAGAGAATCGAAAGTCCGATCAGGTCGACATCCTCCTCGATCGCCGCTTCGACGATCTCCTCGGGCGTCTGGCGCAGGCCCGCGTAAATCACCTCCATTCCCGCATCGCGGAGCGCGCGGGCGACGACCTTAGCACCTCGGTCGTGCCCGTCGAGCCCCGGCTTGGCAATGAGAACCCGGATGGGCGCCTTACGCGAACTACCGGGCATTTCAGTTCCTCCCTCGAGACACCGAGGGTGGCCCCAAAAAGCTTTGCGTAATTCGGCTCCGTCGACTGACGCACACTCAGGTTCGGAAGCCCCCTGGTGTCTGCGTGCTCGAATTCTCGGCCGCCCTTCGATTTACGAAAAGGCGGTAGTCCGAGGCGGACTTCAATGAATCCTATTCAAAGTCAGTACAGATGCGATAGAGCGCGCGAGCCGCTGGGACGAACGATCACCGCAGCGATCAGAGCGTTCCGATAAGGTCAAAGAAGAGATTCCCCGCGATGAGCGCAGCCACAACCCCAGCTGCAAGTATCACCAAGAAAGGAACCTGGGGGGTCACCCACAAGCGCCGTACTCCTTGAGCTCGAAGTTGGGCGGCGGTTCGTTCCCGAAATTCGCGGTCCTCGGCTGAGGTGGCGGCCTCCTCCGCGTCGGAAATTCCCCCAAAGGTCGGGTCCCGCAGCCAAACCCACCGGTGCGGCAGTTCTTCGACGCCGATCGTGTAGCCGAGGAAACCTTTGGGGAAATGGAACTCATGACGGCGCAAGTTCAGGATGGCGATTGATACCGGGACTACGAGCGTGAACAGGGCGGCGTTCATCAGGACTGTCACGGAAAATGGATAGAGCGATAACACGGGGCCAACGGAGGCGGGGACGGGGAGCAGCGTGACCGTCAAGATCGGGATGAGGGTCCCGGCTACCATCAACGCCTTCGCATCTGCGCCGCCGTACAAGACCCCACCCTCGAACAACCCCCGTGCCAGGAGAACGCTGGCGAGAACTGCGATCACTGGCCAGGGGACCTGGGTGGGGCCGATGCCGTACCGATAGGTCGCGAATCCAAGGACGAGAACGACCCCGATGTACAATGAGAGTTCGATCACGCCGGGGAGCGACTCGGAGCGTCGCTCGAGATTCGCGTCCCAGGGAAACATATGCTGGGCGACGAAGAGTGCGACGAGGATCCAGAGCGCGAGCGGGAGTATCTCCGTTCCGGCCACCATTGGAAGGCCGAGAAGAAGGGCGGCGAGGCTCATGATTTGCCACAGGTGATCGTCGACTTCGCGGGCCTGGAGGTCCTTCAGAGCCGCATAGCCGAATCCGGCCAGCAACACGACGATCTGGGCGACCAAGACCCAAGTGGAAAGCTCGGTCAAAGTGAACCCGGACCCTCGATTGCCATCGACGGCGAGCCCGACACTTAAGACCGAGGTTCGAGGTCGGCGTACCTTAGGTGGCAGTTAAAAGGCCCCGCTCGCCTCTTACGTTGAGGAGAGTGGAACGCCGTGCCTGCGGATGAGGAATCGTCCAATTCGAACAACTCCGGAGGCACCCCGGGAACTACTCGGCGCCCGTCTGAATCTCCCGCTCCCGAGTCGCCGTCCCGTGAAGCCGACAGTCAGCCGCGGGCGACTTCGGAAGGAGGATCTCTCTCTTCCAAACGGAGCCGCCCGTACCTTCTGCCGATCATCGCGATCTTGGCTATAGTAATCGTGCTACTCGCACTAACCTTCGGGGGAGTGATCCCCGGTTTGTTTACAAGTTCAAACTCCTCGGGCCCCGCCGCCGCGACCCTTTCCTACGCCCAAGCCGCGGGTGTAGCCAAAACTACGGCCGATAGCACCGGAGGCCCGTGGTCGGTCTTCTCGGGGGGGGCCGTGGAGCTCCCCGCCCCTTACGTGGTACCCGGAGCTGTGTTTACAGATCTTTCTGCCAACCTGAGCGCCTACGGCTGCGTCGTCACGTGGGAAGGGAACGTCGTCACCGCGGGATTGTCGATTCCCGCCACGCCCTCGAATGCGGCAACGGGCGAGGCGAACTTCTGGCTCTTCCTGCTCACTACGACGAGCGGCTCGATTCAAGGAGTCACGGTGTCGAACGGCACCGGTAACGGACTCGTACTCATCGGCGGTCTTGTCTGCGAACTGCTGGGTCAAGAGCTCCAGCCGCTCAACGAAAGTATCCTGAGCTCGACGCAATCGGTCTCGATTGCCAACACGGCGGGGGGAAGTGCGTTCTTGGCGAGCTACCCTCAGTCGATTCGTGCGTGGGAAGTCGCGGGCATTGCGCCCCGTTTGAATCTCTCGGTTAGCGAATGGGCGGTTGCCTACACGACATGCCCGACGTCGGGGACTGAGCCAACGGCCCCGCAACCGATGTTCAATGCCACGATCAATGCGATGACGGGTGAAGTGCTCACGAGCGGCGAGACAAACGTCACCTGCGGGAGTCTGAGTATCCCTCCTGTCTCGCTCTCCAATACCAGCGCATCGTCGTGGTTCTACGAGTTGACGCATTTCCTCACATCAATCCCGCATGCGGCGGTACGAAGTTAGATCGTCCGGGTCGCGACCGGCTCTTCGAGTCCCCTTCCGCTGAATTTTTCCCCAGACGACGACTTTCCGAACGACAAGCTATTTAAACGACCTCCAACTGGCGCGCACGCTTTCCTCGAGAGAAAATGGTCGAATTCAAGCTCGTTATCTCGGACGCCGCGACTTCGTTCGCGAAGAGCGTCGGAGATCCTCAATCCGCGGGATTCCTGGGAAAGCGAATCGGGGAGACGGTGGGCGGCGAATTGATTGGCGTTTCTGGCTATACGTTCAAAATCACGGGTGGAACGGACAAGAGTGGGTTTCCTCTGCGGCCGGACCTACCGGGCGCTCGTCAAACTCGGGTCTTCGTGGGAGAAGGTTTCGGATTCCACGCGCCCCGTTTGGGCATGCGCAAGCGGCGGACGTTCCGCGGAAACACGGTGAGTGAGGAGACCGTCCAGATCAACCTCGTTGTCGAGCAGAAGGGGTCGAAGCCACTCTCGGAGCTGCTCGGCGCGTCATGAAGGTCCCTCGTCAACCGGAAGTCAACATCGGGCTCGTCGGCCACGTCGACCACGGGAAGACGACGCTCACCCAGGCGCTGACGGGGGAGTGGACGGACCGTCACTCGGAAGAGCTCCGACGTGGGATCTCGATCAAACTTGGATACGCGGACTCGGCGTTCTATCACTGTCCGGGTGAGCCGCCGGCAGGGTACACCACGGAGCCCAAATGTGCCGACGGGTCAAAGGGAAAGTTCCTCCGGGCCGTGTCGTTCGTCGACGCACCGGGCCATGAGACGTTGATGGCCACGATGCTCTCGGGCGCAGCCATCATGGACGGTGCCTTGCTCCTGATCGCCGCCAACGAGCACTGCCCACAGCCCCAGACCCGCGAGCACCTCTACGCGCTCGACATCATTGGGGTGCGAAAGGTCGTCGTCGTGCAGAACAAGATCGACCTCCTAACCTCCGAGCAAGCGGTCCAGAATTACGAAGAGATCCAAGCGTTTCTCAAATCCTCCCCGATCGAAGGCGCCCCGATCGTTCCAATCTCGGCGAATCATCGAGTCAATATCGACGCGCTCATCGAAGCGATCGAGAAGACGATCCCGACGCCGACACGCGACTCGACCAAGCCCCCGCTGATGTACGTAGCTCGCTCGTTTGACGTGAATCGGCCAGGGACCCGGCCGCAGCAATTGCGGGGCGGCGTTCTCGGCGGTTCGCTCGTGCAGGGCCGGCTGAAAATCGGCGAGGAGATCGAGATTCGCCCCGGATTTCCGGGTCTGCCCGATGGCAAGAGTGACGCGCTGACCACGAAAGTCACGGCGCTCATTTCCGGCGGGCAAGAGTGGGACGAATTGAAGCCCGGCGGACTGGCTGCGATAGGCACGAGCCTCGATCCTTCGCTCACGAAGGGCGACGGGCTGACGGGCCGACTTGTGGGATCGGCCGGCACCCTTCCCCCGGTGAGCCAACGGATCCGACTCAAGATCACCCTCCTCGACCGCGTCCTCGGCGCGCAACGCGATATGAAGGTGGAAAAGATTCGGACGAGCGAGATCATTTCCTTGACTGTGGGAACGACCATCGCGCCAGGCAAGGTGACGAGCGCCCGCGGCGACGAGATCGAACTCCACCTCGGCCGGGCCGTGACCGTATTCCCGGGTAGTCGGGTCGCGGTATCTCGGAAGATTACAGCGTGGAGATTGATCGGCTATGGGATCGTGGAGGACTCGAACCGATGAGACCCGACCTCATGGAAATCCTGTGCTGTCCGGTTTGCAAGGGCGACCTGTCCCTCCAAGTGACGCGAAAGGAGGGCACCGAGATCGTGGAAGGGACCCTCACGTGTCAAAAGTGCAAGAACACGTACCCGATCCAAGACGGAATTCCGGACCTCTTGCCTCCGGACGAACGCGACTAAACTTGGTTGGTTTTCGGACATCCGACACTCGTACCACTTCCACTAGTTCCTCAAGCGGGGGATCCATCGGTCGGACGGCGGGGGCCCTTAGGCGTTAATAGAATCGCCCACTGCGCGACCCGTGCTTTCGTTCTATCTGCCGGCCTTCCTCGTCGCCTTTCTGATCACCGTGCTGGAGATGACCGAAGTCGTCGCCGTCGTGTTCGCGTTGAGCGCGGATCAGCGCTCCGTGCGCCCCGGGGCCTGGGGAGCCGTCGCGGGTACAAGTGTCGTTGCGGCCGTTGCCCTCGGATTTGGGGCCGTCATTATCGCGCTGCCGCGCGGCTATCTCTTGTGGGGAGCGGCAGTCGTGCTGGCCGCGTTCGGAATTTTCCTTTTCCGCAGCACGCTGCGGACTTTTCGTCGGGCAGCGGCCGCGCGCACCGGTGCTCCCACGGCGATTCCGCCGCATCGCCGTGTCGTCCTCTTTGCGGGCGGATTTTCTGTCGGAGTCATTGAAGCGATCGAGACCGTGATCGTTCTGCTCGCGCTCGCGGCCGCAGGCTACGCCTTCATGGCCCTGATCGGGGCGGTCACCGGGGGAGCGGTGCTCGTGGTCGCCGCCCTGCTCGTCCACGAACAGATCCGCAAGATCAAAGTCCCGTGGTTGAAGCTCGGGGCCACCTCGGTCCTCTTTTCGTTTGCGGTCTTCTGGGCCGGGGAAGCCGCCGGAGTTAGCTGGCCCGGGTCCGACCTCATTCTCATCCCGCTCGTCGTGGTCGTAGCGCTGCTCGTGCGCTCCGCTATTGGCGTTGGACTTCGTATTCCGGTTCGGGTCGATACGAAGAGTTAAGGGTCCTCGGGGGGCAACCGTCCCGAATGGCACCTCGACCCCCTCCGCACGACGAGGATGACGAGGAGCTAGAAGCGGGCGCTAACCCCGACGACGAGGAGGAGGACGAGCCGCCCCGCCGTCGGGCTCCCCGTCATTCGTCGAAGGGACGCGCGCCGCCCCATCCGTGGCGCTCGGGGGCCGCCGACGAAGAAGACGAGGAGGAGCCGCGGGCGCACTGGTCGACGTTTCACTCCGACGGCCAGCGTTCGGTCTTCTTTCGCGCGCGCGACTCGCTCTACTTCGAGCCACTCGTCGCGCTAGCTATCATCGTCGTGGTGCTCGTCGGTCTCTTCGCGTACACGCAAAACTGGCCCCCAATGTACGTGGTCGAGTCCGATAGTATGCAGCACGGATCGGTCGACATGGTCGGCCTGATCAACACTGGGGACCTGGTGCTCGCGCAGAAAGTATCCTTGGGCCAGATCACGTCCTACGTTTCTGGGAGTTCCGGCGGCTACTCGACGTATGGAGAGTACGGCGACGTTCTCCTCTATTACCCGAACGGCGACACATCGTTGACCCCCATCATCCATCGAGCGATCCTCTACATCGACTGGGATTCTCGCGGATTCTACAACATCCCACAGCTTGCCAATCTTCCCTGCGGGAACGATTCGAATCGCGTCTATACGGTGGCCACACCTTCGGGGTGCGGCACGACCGATCTGACGGGGACCCTCACCCTCTACAATATCGGGTGGAAATCCGCCGCGGTCTCTATTCCACTTGAGGCGGACATCATCGGTAATCACTCGGGTTTCCTCACCATGGGAGACAACAACTTCGTCTCGTGCAGTTCGGGCTATTGTGGCGAGCCGGACCAGAGCCCGAGCTTCGGTCTCAGCACTTTAGTGGAACCGGGGTGGATTATCGGGGTAGCTCGCGGGATGATCCCTTGGTTCGGCGCCGTGAAGCTGCTCTTGACCGGCAACGCGAACCTGGTCCCCCCACAATCCTGGGAGTTCCTCGGCATCACGATCGCCGGAATAATCCTGCTCGCCTTCGGGATCCACTATGCGTTACGTGCCGAAGGAATAGAGGACGAGCGACGGAAGTCGGAGGAAGAGGAGGAACGCCTCGCCGCCGGTGAGCCGGACGAACCACAGCAAGGGAGTGTTTGGCATCGCCTTCGAAGTTGGCGATCCTCCGATTCAGATGAGGAGGAAACCGATCCCGGAGCGGGGAAGCGGCCGGCTACGGGACACCGGCCCATCCCTTCGAAAAAGCTCGCGAAGATGGGCCGGCCGAAACCTTTCGTCCGTCGGTCGAAGAAGTCGGCGCCTCCCAAGAAGATACGATCCCCACCTCGTTCGAAGTCCGAGGAGGACGAGTAACGAGGGCGGCAGGTGGGCGCCCGGCCCCGTCACGAACGAATCGGCTTAGAACGGTCCTCCTTCGGAATCGTCGGCGCCGCAACCTTTTTGCCGCTTCCCCCGTCCGGGCGATGCGAGGGTGGGCGTGTACGTTATTGGAGGAACCGCTTCGATGGCGCTCGCCGAGCGCGTTTCTCGTGAATTGGGGAACGCTCCCTTCGGCATTCCGTATGCCAAGCGCTTCCCGGATGGCGAGCTGTACCTCCGCATCGGTGGCCAGCTGGACGGGGAGGACGTCGTGCTCGTGCAATCGACTCGAACGGATCAAGACCTTCTCGAACTCGTTCTGCTCGAGGACGCGGTACGGGAGGGAGGCGCCCGCCGCCTGATCGTGGTTGTACCTTATTTCGCGTACCAACGGCAGGACCGGCAATTCTTTCAGGGAGAGCCCGTCAGCGCACGCGCGATGGCCCGGCATGTGGAACTCGACGCCGACGCCGTCGTGACCGTAGACCTGCATTCGGCCCAGACGCTACAAAACTTCTCGAAGCCCGCCTTCGAAGCCAGCGGGATTCCCGCTATCGCGCGACTCTTGCGGGAACGACCCGTGGATCTCCTGGTATCGCCGGATAAAGGGGGAATCGAACGGGTCAAGAGAATGGCGCAGATCTTGGACAAACCGTGGTTCGCGCTCGAGAAGAAGCGGATCGATAGTGAGCATGTCGAGCTAAATCTTCCCACCACACTTCCAGAGCCGGTTCAAGGGAAGCAGATCGTGATCATTGACGATGTGATCACTACGGGCGGAACGATCGTTGAGGCCGCCAAGCTGTTGCAAAAACATCACGCCGGAGCCGTGACGGCGTCGTGCACGCACGGACTTTTCCTTCGGGACGCCTTTGAACGAATCAAGGCCGTCACGGATGAGGTCTACTCGACGGATACGCTAGGAAATCCGGCCGAGAAGGCCTCGGTCGCGCCCGACATTGCTCAAATCATCTTGCGCGATTGCGCCCAACTCTAGTGGACTCGGCCGTGAGCGCGCCCCCGATCGTCCCGCAGTCGACCGCCGTCGCTCCCCCGGAAGAACTCCTCGAGCTCACGCACGGGGTACAGAAAGAGTTGCGAGCCCGCGGGGAAACGCTCTCTACGGAGTGGGTCGAGCAATCCGCGCGGGACCTGAAGGACGGCACGTTGGCCGGATGGTACTTCCCGTTGGCTCAGGGCGGCGCGCTCGCCTTCTACTCCCTGCGTCCCCAGCGAGCCTACGGCCACGTTCACGTGGTCGAACGTGAGCAGGCGGTACTTCATGCCGAGCAATTGGTGCGCCAACTGCGCGTTTCGCTGCCCCCGACGATACGAACGATCGACATTGGATTCACCGGACTGACTACCGAGGACGAACGCGCCCTGTGGGAGGCCTTGCGGGGGGTCCCGGGCTCGGTCTCGATTGTCCGGAACGCGATGGAGAGACCGATCGAGAGTGCGGACGTGGCACAATCGCCGCGGATCCCCACGGGATGCCGGATGTTGGCTCCCCGCGCGACCGAGCTAGACGCACTCTCCGAGCTCGATTGGAACGCTTTTCGTGCGTCGGCCGATGAATCGCTTCTTGGTTCGGATCGGGAGGAGTACCGCCGGGTGCTCTCCGAAATCCTGGCGGGCCGATTGGGCCGCTTTCTCGAAGAGGCTTCCACCGGTCTCGTTGACAGCGAGAATCGGCTGGTCGCCGCCTTGTTGACGGGCGAGGAGTCCACCCGGCGTGCCATCTTTCTCGATCTCATGGTCGATCCCGGTCGCCGTCGCCAAGGCCTCGCTACATTCCTAATCAATTGGGGGTGCCGCGCGCTCTGGGCACTCGGCTACGCCTCCGTTCGCTTGTGGGTGACACAAACCAACGAGCCGGCGGTGCGCCTGTATGAACGACTCGGCTTTCGGGTGACGGCCACCTCACTCATTTATCGTTGGTCCCGGGTGGAGTAAGCCGAAGTGCGCTGCGTGACGGCGTCGTACCTCCGGCGTTGAGCGGCTGCCGGCGCGGTCTTATCCCGCCGCCGGCTTCGACGGCCTGATGCCGGAAGATTCTCGGCACCCGCTCATCATCGGGAGCGGCATTGCGGGACTATTCGTCGCCTTGCGCTCCCGAGAACTTGGCCTACACCCGACCGTCGTGACCAAGGGCCGGCTCGACGAATCCAATACGCGATATGCGCAGGGCGGGATCGCAGCGGCCATCGGCGAGAACGACGCGGTGCCGCTCCACTATCGCGATACGATGCGCGCGGGAGATGGGCTGGCCGATCCCACCGCGGTAGGGATGCTCACGCGCGAAGCGCCTGCCCGGATAGCGGACCTCGTCCGGTATGGGGTGCCCTTTGACACGGTCGAAGGGCGGATCGCCTTGGGTCAGGAGGCGGCGCATTCACGACCTCGAGTCCTTCATGCCGGCGGAGACGCGACCGGCCTTTCGATCGAAGAAACGCTCCGACAACGGGCAATGGACGCTGGCATCGAACTCAAGGAGCGAAGCGTGTTGCGGATCCTTCGCCTCGGCCCGGACGGCCGTCTGGAGGCAGCACTTTCTGCTCCGGAGGGTCGGCGATTGGAGCACGTCTCCGATCGACCGATCGTTCTCGCCACGGGCGGGGCGGGAAACTTGTTCCGATTCAGCTCCAACCCTGCGGTGGCCACTGGGGATGGAGTCGCGATCGCATTCCGGGCCGGGGCGCTCCTGACCGATATGGAATTCGTTCAATTTCATCCGACGGCGTTTTTCCGAGAGGGCGCGCCGCGTTTTCTCATCTCGGAGGCGGTTCGCGGTGAAGGGGCGGTGCTGCGTACCGCCTCCGGGGATCGGTTCATGCCTCGGTTTCACCCCGACGCGGAACTGGCGCCACGCGATGTGGTCACTCGGGCAATCCAATCCGAGCTGACGCGCACGGGAGACCCCTCGGTCTTCCTGGACGCGACGAAGATCCCCCGAGAACGACTGTTCACGAGATTCCCTACGATCACACGGTTCTTGGCCGGCTACCAAGTCGACCCATCAACCGACTGGATCCCCGTCACACCCGTCGCCCACTACATGATCGGAGGGGTGGCATCCGATCATGAGGGTCGGTCTTCGCTGCCGGGACTTTACGTCTGCGGTGAGGTCGCAGCTACGCGAGTGCACGGCGCCAATCGACTTGCAAGTAACTCCCTCTTGGAGGGCCTCGTTTTCGGAGAGCACGTAGTTCGACAGCTCCTTTCCCCGCGCGCCGGTGCGCCCCCTCGACCCGGCCGAATGCTCTCTGTCGAGTGGCCCCTCGGTCGAGGAGCTTCCTTGGACGTGAAGGCTATCGACGAAGTCCGACGTATTCTGTGGGAGTGGGTCGGCATCGTCCGGACACCCGCGCAGCTACGGCGAGCGGTGGAAGAGCTCTACTCGATCGGACGTCGTTACGAACCGACCCATTCCGACACTCCGGCGAATTCCGCGGCCCATGCCGCGCTGGTCGGGTATCTGATCGTGCGAGCCGCCCGAGCTCGCGTCGAGAGTCGAGGGTCGCACTACCGAACCGACCATCCCCGGCCGCGCGCCTCATGGCGATTGCATCTCGGAATACAGCGCGCGCTCGCGCGCTCGCACCGCTAGGCCGCAACTGTTGTTATGGTGAGAGAGTTCTGCCGCCGCCATGGACCTCCGCCTCTCAGATGAAGACCGGTCGTTGCAGGATGCGGCACGCGCGTTTGTCCGCAAGGAGATCGTGCCGATCGCGGACCGAATGGACCGTGAGGATTACTTCCCGCGCGATGTCTTCCGCCGACTTGGGGAGCAGGGTTTCCTTGGGATTTCCATTCCGCAAGAATACGGTGGATTGGGCGGGAGCTATCTCGCTCAAGTACTGATTCTCGAACAGATCGCCCGATCGAGCCCGGCGTTGGCCCTCTCCGTGGGGGCGCACTCCAACCTGTTCGGAGATAATCTGGCCCGGAACGGGACCGCCAGTCAATGTCGGCGATTCCTGCCGGGGATATGTCGCGGCGACGAGATCGGTGCTCTCGCACTAACCGAGCCCGACGCGGGCTCGGATGCTACCGGACTCCGCACACGCGCGGAGAAGCGCGGGAGCCGCTACGTCCTCAACGGGTCCAAGCAATTCATCACGAACGGCCCCGTCGCCGATTCACTGCTCGTCTATGCAAAGACCGCCCCCGAGCGCGGCGCCCACGGCATCACGGCGTTCATCGTCTCTCGTACCTCGGCCGGGTTCTCGGTCTCCCGGAGCCTCGACAAGATGGGAATGCGGGGATCGCCGACCGGGGAGCTGGTTTTCCGTGACTGCGAAATTGAAGAAGACCGGATCGTTGGCAAGGTGAATGAAGGCGTCGCGATCATGATGCGTGGGCTCAATGTGGAGCGGGCAGTCCTTACGGCGATTCCTCTCGGGATCATGGCCGAATGTCTCGAACTTTCCCTGATATACGCTCGCGAACGCGAACAATTTGGTCAGAAGATCGGCCGGTTTGAATTGATCCAGGAGAAGCTGGCCTTCATGTACACGCAACTCGAAGCTTCGCGCGGTCTCCTCTACGCAACGTTGGAATCGGTCGTCCACGATCAGCGCAGCGCCCGGGCGAGCGCCGCTACCCTCACTTTCGCTTCCGAGGCCTCAACGCGAGTCGCCCTCGAGGCGATTCAGCTCTTCGGAGGATATGGGTACATGCGCGACTACCCGCTCGAGCGACTCGCGCGCGACGCCAAGCTTCTCGAGATTGGTGCCGGGACGAGCGAAATCCGCCGAATCCTGATCGCACGCGAGCTTCTCGGACCGGGCTTCGAGAACTGAATCGGCCCGTGGAGTTCCGAGTTCGCTATCCCAACGGCCCCATACTGGTGCGCTTGTTGGGGCGCCCGAACCGATTCCTCGCCGTTGCGAGGATGGGTCCGCGTGGGCCACGACTGCAGGTCCACGTCCCGAATCCAGGTCGCATGGAGGAGCTGCTCATTCCGGGCTCGACCGTAGCTTCCGTGGTTTCCGTCACACCGAATCCAACGCGCAAGACGCGCCACGACCTGGTCGCCGTCCGACACGGTCGAACTTGGGTCTCGATCGATACACGCGTGTCGAATAGGTTGGTGGAGGCCGTCTTAGCCGGCCAGGCGATCCGCTCACTCCGAGGGCCGATCCCCTGGCGTCGGGAGTTCACTTTGGGCCATCACCGATTCGACTTCGCCAGGCTTGACGCAAGCGGACAGCTGGTCGGACTCCTCGAGGTAAAGAGTTCCAACCTCAAAGTCGGCAGAACCGCGCTATTCCCGGATGCTCCCACGATCCGGGGAGCTCAGCATTTACGTGAGTTGGCCCGCCAAGCTCGACGAGGCGTGGATGCGACGGTTCTCTTCATCGTACAACGCAATGACGTCCGCCAGTTTACACCGAATCGGTACCTGGACCCGAGGTTCGGAACGGCGTTCGACGCGGCACGACGGGCGGGCGTGCGCCTGCTCGCCTACTCAACTCGAGTTTCGCCGGGCGGAATCGAATGGGGCCGATCCATTCCCGTCCTGGATCGAGTTTCTGGAGAACGTATTTTGTAGCCGACCGTTCATCGTTGCTTCGATGGCTGGTCGCTCGAGCGCCCCGAGCTCTACCCCAGGTAGTCTCCGGGTGGAGGTCCTCAAGGAACTCCAAGCGATGATCGACGACCGCGACGCGCGCGATCGAATCGACCGGGGGCCTCTTGCGGAGACCAAAGGGCGCGAGCACTGGGTGCTTCACCTCTTACTCCGTGCCCAAGAGCTCAATCAATCACACGTGGACGTCTTGATCGGCAGCGCGTACTCGAATCTCACCGCCCGGCTGCAGACATTGGAAGATCGACTCGTTCGAATTGAGGACCTCGGTCAGACCCTCGAAGCTGATACGAAATCCCGATTCCAGAATATGGAGAAGGATGTCGGCACTCGTTTGGAAAAGGAGCTCGCGCAGGGATTTGAGAATGCCGGCCGCTCACTGAACAGCGAGCTCGGCACGAACCTCGAAACGAAATGGAAACCGATCGGAGACTCGATCGAAACTTTCTCGCAATCTTCCCGTCAGCTCACTAAAGACTTGGCCGACACCTATCGGGTTGCCACCCAAACACGACTCCTCCTCAACGAAAACGCTCGGCGCATTACGGACTTGGGACGGGATATCGTGGCACTCGAAGAGAGCCTCAAGCTCGTCATCGCCCGGACCATCGAGGAGACTCTAGCCCCGCTCGAGCAACGGGTGGCCAATTTGGAGGCCCACGCCAAAGCCCCCGAGGCGCCCTCCGCGGAAGAGGAAGTCGAGGCGGAAGTGGACCAGAACGACGCGGATCCCGCCTCAGACTCGTAGGTCCCTGAGTCCTTCGAATGACTCGCCTTTCTTCGAAGCACCCACGGTATGCGAGTCTGGTGACTCGAGCGCGTCTCGCGAAGGCATTCCGGCAGGGTCTGGTCGTTCCTGAGGGGTTGATCGCCCATGGGCGCGCCGAAGCGTTTGACTACCTACTCGGAGAACGGACCCCAGCCTCGGCTCGCCGCGCGGAGCGGCTCGCCGTGCAGTGGATCCGGGCTTCCCGCCTTCCGGTGATCAGCGTGAACGGTAACGTGGCCGCACTCGCCGCCGAGCAGATCGCCTCTATGGTTCGGCTCGAGCCGCGAATCGCCGTCGAGGTGAATCTCTATCACCGGACCCCACAACGCGTAGCGAAGATTCTCGCGACCCTACGCCGCGCGGGAATCCCGGCGCCGCTCGGGCTCCGCCCAACCGAGAGAATCCCCTGTTTACCTTCGGATCGCGCTCGCGTCGACGCTCGAGGAATTGGTTGGGCCGATGTGGTCATCGTCCCGCTCGAGGATGGCGATCGGACCGAAGCGCTGCGCGCCATTGGGAAGCGAGTGATCTCGATCGATCTCAACCCCCTGTCCCGGACCAGTCAAAAGGCCGACCTTCCGATCGTTGATGAATTGACGCGAGCCTTAGGCCACATGGCCGAGGACCTCCGACACCCCGGCCGTCGCACGACGCCCGGTGACTTTCAGCGCGCGGATGCGCCCCGCTTACTACGGGACGCGATCCGGAACATCAATCTCCGACTTACGAAGGCGGCCTCGGCTCGCTCGCCGAGGCCTTGAGCGGTGTGACGAGCTTGATCGCGACGGATTCGAGAAATCGCTGATCGGTCGCGTCGAACGCTTTCACCGAGATTCCGTCGATATCGATCTCGCCGAGCACGGAGCCGTCGGATCGGATGGGAACGACGATCTCGGCTCGTGTTTCGAGAAAGCAGGCGAGATACTTCGGATCCGTCCGGACATCGTCGACAACGACCGTGCGATTCTCGCGGGCCGCTTGCCCGCAAATTCCCTGACCGATAGGAATCCGCGTATGTTCGGTGGCCTGGGGACCATCCCACCCTTCGAGTATGAGCGTCTCACCTTCCAGGCGATAAACTCCCACCCATCGGAAATGAGCAAACTCGTGACTCAAGTAGCGACACGCTTCCTGCAGAGCGTTCCGACCGGCCAGGCGCAGATTGATGGCGTCAATCTGGAGCAACGCGGGGGTGACCTGCCGTTGGGGGATCGTCATGGGGCGGTTCGCGTCCTACTCTCCCGAGGGGCAACGCCGAGGGGGAGATTTTCCACCGGGACGGGCCGCCCGTCCCCGGAATTTGAACTCCCGAGGCGAATTTCGCCACGAGCTTTCCAGACTCGCGCCGTACCGGACTGAGCCACCTCGGCACGCCCACGTCGAAGGACGAAAGGTGAACGATAAACTTACCGCCCCCACACCGTCAACTCTGACTCGCAGTCGCCCCGCCCTCGATTTCGGCCCGGGCGCCCGCCAGGATTGCGGAGCCGTTCGGCGTACCGAGGCCGGTGCACGCATTCCAGCCCGGTCCCGCCGCATACCTCCCGTTGTTCCCGGAGGTGATTTCCCTAAACGCCGGTCGCAGCGAGGCGGCATACAATTCGGGCCCCGCGAACCCAAGAGGAGCGCCGACCGACTGATTGATCCGGGCAATGAGGCCGGCCCACAGGGGCGCCACTGCGCTCGTCCCTCCAAGGACCGAAGCGCTGCCGTCGATGAACACCCGATAGCCCGTAGTAGGGTCCGCGTCACCGGCGACATCGGGAACTCCCCGCCCGACGAACCCGTTGGGGGCGGCCGGGACCCCAACCCCGCCTTGGTAAGGGGGTAGCGCAAAGACCTCGCTCACTCCCCCTCCGGTGGCGCCTTCTCCCGTGTCGAGTTCATTCCAGACGGTCTCCGCCGGACCGCCGGAACCCCCGGGCTCGATGAGGCGGGTTCCCCCGCACCCGAGCGCGTACGGGCTCGAGGCAGGAAAATCCACCGTCGGCATGTCGGAGGAATCTCCGTCATCAGCCCCTTGATCTCCCGCGGCTACGAGTATCGTAACCCCTAAGGTCGCCGCCTCCTCGCAGGCCGTGTTGAGTGCGTCGCGGGCCTGGGCGGTCCAAGTTCCCTCTGGGCTCCCCCAGCTAATCGAGACGATCGAGGGACGAAGAGTCGTGTCATGAACGGCCGTAGTGACGGCATCCAAGAATCCCTGGTCGGTGTTGGGCGCAAAGTATACGGCAATCTTGGCGCCCGGGGCGAGAGCGCCTGCGATCTCGATGTCGAGCTCGACTTCGGCATCTGGTCCATTCGAGTCGCCGGTAGGCGTGTTGGCTCCTCCGTCCACCGATACTGCTGTTACAGAAGGTGCAGGGATACCGATCGATTGAAAATAGGTCGAGAGGTCATCCGGCTGGAAGCCGCCCCCCAATTCCACGAGCCCGATACACTCCCCACTCCCATCCGGACCTACGGGGAAGTTGTAGGCTTGAGCCAATTGCAAAGGCGTGTAGGAGAGGTCCGTAGCACTCGCCTGCTTCACGCATCGAAAGTGCGTTCGCGCTTGCGGACGATTGTCGAGGCCGAAAACCCCCACGACGATCCCGTGCAATTCGCGAGGCAGTTGGATCGCGCCAGTGCGGCCGCGGTACGTGCCTCCCGGGAAGCCGAATCGTTGTAGTTTCACGCGGAACGCCGCCTCGAGACGCTCTACCGAACCGCTCACGCGAACCGTTCGGCGCCCCGACGATTCCTCGAGCACCTCGAGTTGGTAGCGATTTGCGAACTTTCGGACCGCCTCGATATCATCCTCTCGCGCCCCGTACTCACGGGCGAATTCCTCACGTGATATGATCCGACGATGGCTCAACGGCTGCGTCGCGTGCGCGAGGGCCGTCGCAAAGGCATCGCTCGGCGATCTGCGTCGGAGGAGAAGAGTCACTGCGATATCTTCGTTCGAGTACGCCGGTCCTAGGGCGCGGGCACCCTGCAGCGGCGCCCGACGACTCGTCTCCAATTCGGAAAAAGGATCAGTATCGCTCGGCACCTGCACCTCGTTGTGGCGGCAACGGGCCACTAGGACGGGAATGCGACTTGAACGCACTTAATCGTCGCTCATTGGTTCGGAGCAACGCGACCAAGCTACGTGGGGGCCGGTCAGTCGCGAACGGGAATCCAACCGCAGAGTTGACACCCAAGTCGCCGCTCGCCCGCCGCGATCTCGGCCCCGCAGTTCGGGCACGGTGCGGGGTCTGGTCCGAGGAGCATCAGACAGTCAAAACAAGAGCCGCCCCTTCGGTCGTTGGGAAGAACGACCAATTCCTTCCCACAATAGGCGCACGCTTGGAACCGCTCCTCCGCCGTAGAAAAAGCCCGGGCGTCGGCACTCAAAAGCATGTGAGCCGCGCGAGGAGTGAACCTCTACATAAGCCCTCTTAAACCGGGCATTTCGCCGACCCGCCGGAGCTGCTCTCACGACCGATTCTGAGTGTACAGTTAGCCGTCGTCCTCAAGCAGCCTACGGGTCGCGCCAGCGGGCTTTCAGGCTCGCGAGAGTCAAGAGCGCTACCGTGAAACCGGTGAGAATTCCCCAGTCCTGCAGGCCTTGCATCCACGGGGGGAACCCCAGTCCTACCGAACCGTGCACAATGAAAGCGGCGTAGGTCGTCGGGGAAAGATAGGCGTAGGGCTGCAACCACGTGGGCAGGGCAGTGATGGGATAGTAGACGGGCGGGAGCACGCTGAGGGCGAGCGAAATTAGGGGAGAGAACACGAAGGTCTCGCGGACATCTTCAAAGTACGTGGCAAGAGTGAATCCAAGCGCAGAGGCGAACGCCCAAACCAGGATGAGGACCCCGGCCAATGCGAGCGCGCCCAAGATCGACATCCAACCGTAGTAACTCCAGATCACGAGGAACACCACGAGCCCGGGAAGAGAATAGACGAGTTCCGAAAGGGCCATTCCGGCGACGTAGATCGGCGCCTCGACCGGGGACGCCACCACCAGGTCTTGAAGCTTCAAGTCCTGTCGATAATGGGTCAGGTCGGTCTGAAGCGAAGTTCCCACCGAGAGCATCAAGAGGATCATCCCGCCCCCGACGCCATACGCGAGATATGCGCCGTGGGAGGCGATCGCGATGAAAAAGAGAAAAGAGAGGGGCGAGGCGAGAATGTTCACCAGGTAGAGCGGTTGGCTGCGGATTGGTACGACGCCATTCATGTACGCGAGCGTCAACAACGACTGCAGCCGTCGGGGCTCGGTCATGCGGCCGACTCCAAGGGGGCTTCTTCATCGATCGAGCGTCCCACGACGGAGAGAAAAATGTCTTCGAGACTGACGGGGGCCATGGCCACGTGGGCGCCCCGCTCGAGCGCTTGCCGGGCAAGCTCGCGAGCATCCGACTCTCGGGCGAAAACAAGGTAGCCATTCTGGACCTCGGAGACCTTCCCAAATGATGCGAGCTCTTCTTTTCCCATCGTTCGGTCGAGCGTCAATCGAATCGGAAGTCGAACCCGGGCTCGTAGTTCTTCGGGAGTTCCTTCCAGCTTGAGCTCCCCGGCCTCGAGCAGTGCGAGCCGCGCCGACAGCGCTTCCGCCTCGTCGAGATAATGAGTGGTCAGCAGCACGGTCCGTCCGTCGCGGCTCGCGCGGCGAATAGCGCCCCAGACCTCGCGTCGCGCGACGGGATCGAGCCCCGTGGTGGGTTCGTCCAAGAACAAGATCTCCGCATCGGAGGCGAGGACCATCGCGACCATGGCGCGACGGCGCATGCCGCCCGATAATCGATTCACGAGTACCTTCGCGTACGTGTTCAAGGAGAGCTCGTCGAGCACGCTCTTGGTACGGCGATTGGCCTCCACGCGCTCCATTCCCCGGAGCCGGAGATAGAGGAAGACGAGTTCCCGTACCGTCATGAAATACAGCGGACGGGCCTCTTGCGGAATGGCCGCGATGCGGCGGCGGATCAGGGAAGGTTGGGTTCGCACATCCAACCCGAGGACTTCGATCCCACCGGACGAAGGCATCAGCTGGGTCGCGGCGATCCGGATGAATGTCGTCTTACCGGCGCCGTTCCTACCGATCAGGCCGTAGATGCCCCCCGACGGGATCTGAAGGGTCAGGTCGCGCAGCGCGAACGCGTTTTCGAACGCCTTCGGATACTTTTTGGATAGGGAGTCGGCCCGAATCGCGAAGTCCATCGGGCCGCGGCCACTTCGAGATTCGCTAAAAGCACGGCGGGTTCGTCGAGGGAAATCCTTAACTCAATATCTCCGCGAGCCGCCCTTCACGTTGCCCGCGACGAATTTCTTGAGCGATCCGCCGACCCGTAGATAACCCCGGCTCGACCAGGTCGGAGTACGGGCTCCCCGAAATGAAGAGATTCGTTCCCGCGACAATCCGCGTGGAGATCTCGAAAACCTTGAACTCGAGCTCCTCGGTCATGATGCCTTCCACGCAAAACGGTCCGACCATCCCGCCGAAGAGCTCGATCGATCGTTCCACGATCCGCGCGCCGACGTCGAAAACCTGGGGCAATAGCGACTCGCGCAGGATCACCGGGACATTTCCCGTTACGACGAACGTCGGGCGAATCCCCGCTTTCAGAAGCTCTTCTTGCGCGCCAAGCTTGTACAGTTCGTCGATATTCGCCTCATCTCGGCGGTCCATGCCGAGGAGCTCCAACGATCCGTGCCCCACTCGGTATCCGCGGTCGGAAAGCGGCGAATAGAAGAAGTGGACATAGTACCGAGTGCCGAGTACGTACTCCTGGATCACGTGGGGTCCGGTCGGCGTGAAATCTTCGAGGGCTTCTCGATTCTTTGCGAGGAAGAATCCCTTCCCTCCTTTCGCGCCGTAATACTTCACGATCACCGGGCCGTCGACCTCGGCGGGTTCGTCGTACCGCTTCGGCATCCGTACTCCCGCGCTTTCCAACCAGACCCGTTCCTTCTTCCGGTCCGATTCCCACTCGATGACCGCCCGATTACCGAACACGGGGACGTCCAGCTGCTGAAAGGCCGCGGGACCGAGATACTCTACAAACGAGCCGTGCGGGATCAAGATCGCTCCCGCGTCGCGGAGCTCCGGCGATCGTAGCACGATCTCGGGCATTTTGTTCACGGATAGGAAGCGGTCGGGGCGCGCGAGCGGGAACGCGTCATAGAATTTCGGGGGAGGACCGACGCAAATGCCCAGCGAGGGGAATCCCTCCGACCGCGCTCCGTGGAAGATCTGAAGCGAGGAATGCGAGCAAACCGTTGCGATCGCGGGAGGTCGTTCGTCGAGCGGGGCGAGACGCTCCGGGGTCGAGAGGGCAATCCCCATAGGAAAGCATGCCACGTCCCCGAAATAGCCTTTGCGCGGGGATTTCGCGCGAAGTGGGCTTACGACGCGTCGACGCCCTCGTCGAGTTCCCAGTACCACTTGACGCGACGCGAGCCCGTCTCGGCGACCCGGCGACGTAGTTCCGGGTCAATTGATGGATCGCGGATGAGTCGACGAACCGCCTCGGTCGTAAGGGGAGTCGCCTGCTCTCCGAGCCCGGCCCGATCGAGCAACGGTGCAACCTGCTCGGCTGGGTATTGCCAGAGTTCCTCCTTCCTCCGCAGAGCTGTACCGGAGGATCCGGGGATTCGGTGGACTCCCAAATGCTCGGCCGCTCGATGGAGCTCTTCCGCGGTGAGACGTAAGTCGGTCTCCAACGCTTGCTCCTTCTCGCGCAGAGCCCGGAACCGATCGACCACTTCGGCCAAGTGCGCCCGTTCGTCGGCGGGAACTTCGCGGAATTCGGGACAGAGGGGCTTGAACTCACAGCGCGTGCACTGACGCCCCGGCGTGGGTTCGAACGCTTGCGAGCGGATCCCATCGCTGACAGTCCCGACCCGATCGTAGAGAGTTTCGATCGCCGATCGGCCCCGCGGGGCCACGCGGAGAGGTTTCAACGAGCGCAGGTGGAAGAGCGTCAGCCCTTCGACCGGATCGGGATAGTTGCGTTCGACGAGCACCTGATAGATCGAAAGCTGGTCGGAATCTCGGGCATCCTCTTCGGAAAGATCCCGCGTGGTCTTGTAGTCCAAGATTTCGAGGCCGCCCCCCTTGCCACGATCGATGCGATCGATGTAGCCGTGGATCGGAATGCCGTCCCACGTCGCTTCGAGATGGGGCTCAACCGCGATCGGATGCGGGAGCTCCTCTTCGAGCGCGGCGCGATATCGCAGAAGGAGGTCGGCCCCCAGCATCTTGTATCGGGATTCCTCCTCGACAGAGGTGTAGCCTTCACGAACCCACGACGCATCGTACAGTTTCAGCAACTCGGGCACCGTGGGAAGCCTTCCCTCGGAAGGCTCGTCCCCGTTCGAGGGGCGGAATGCGTCCAGAGTTTTCTGGGTGCGGCCCGGGACTACCCGACGCGATGCGGGCTCGACGAGCGGGCGCAGCATCGACTCGAGGACGCTGTGGACGCTCCGACCGAACGAAAAGTAGCCCCGAGGCGTCTCGGAAAGCCGGTCAACGTAGAGGAATTTCCACCGCTGGGGGCACTCCTGATACGTTCGAACGGACGAATAGCTCAGCGGAGATCCCGACGACACCCGAGACGCAGCCCCTGCGGAGTTCATCTCTTTTGGGGACTCCTGGGTGGGGGCAGCCGCCCAATGCGGGGGCGGCTACTCGGTGATTCGCGACTAGTGACCCGCGGCGATCGCCGGGGCGGTTTCTTCAGATTCCTCGACCCCTTGGGTCGAAGGTATTCCAGTCGGAAGAGTTCCTCGTGCCTGTGGATTGGTCAGGTTCTTCGGCAACCCCAGCAGGTCGAGGAGCTCCTTGTAGTGATTACGGATGGTGACCGGGGTCACATTGGCCACTGCCGCAATACGGTCCTGGCTGCGCGGCTCGCCCATGAGGTTCGAAGCGATGTAGATGATCGTCGCGAGAATCCCATTCGGTAGCACTCCGCTCGTGGAGTAGACTTGCTCGACCTGCTCCAGAAGCGAGAGGACCTTGTGCCGTACCTCCTTCGAAAGGTTGAGGTCCTGTGTGAACCGAACGAGGTAGTCGCGGGGTTCCACGGGTTTGAGACCTAGCTTAAGCTCACGGGCAAGGAGTGTGTAGGCCCGCCCGACTTCAATCTTCGTGGCCTTCGAGTGGGCGATGATCTCCTTCATCGTTCGCGGGACGTGACATTGGCGGCAGGCGGCATAGACACTCGCGGCGACGAGCGCCACGATCTTCTTTCCCCGAGTTGCCTTGTGCTCGAGAGCGCGTCGGTAGATGTAGGTGGCAGATTCCTTGACTTCTCGGGAGAGGCCCAGGACCCCCGCGAGACGATTCAGTTCGCCCAGCGCGACCACTAGATTTCGTTGATGCGTTCGCGCGGCCCGAAGTCGATGATTGAGTTTGCGCAAGTGGTAGAATTTGAGCGACGTGTTGCGCGATAGGCTGTTGCCCTGGAAATCGCGCGTCGGTACCCCGATCTCGCTGAACAGTCCCTTGTCAGGCATCAAGGGGGAAATCACGGGTCCCCAGCCTCGAGCCTCTCGACCCGTGTCCTCCTTGCTGGCCCGCTGTCCGCGGTCTGAAACGAGGGCACTTGCGTCCACGACGAGGCCGCAATCTGCACAGACGATCTCTCCGCGCATCTCATCGCGCGTTAGATGAGAGGAACCGCAGTTGGGGCATGACTCTGCCACCGCGGGACCGAGAGCGGCTTGCTCCGGGTCGGCTCCCCGGGCTGGCTTCGATACGACCGCTGGACGACTGGACCTACTCGAGGACGATGAACTTGCTTTCATAGAGAACAGACCTCGAACGTGCCAGAGGTATATATAGCTTCATCCGAGAGCTGTAGCGACTGTTTGTACAAGTGCTACACTGTGAGTAAGTGTGTCATGGCTTTGAAACCGGTTCGTTCCTTCGATGACATCTCGTTTCACTCCGTCCGATCTTGTTTCAATGTGGGTGATGTGGTCGGCTCGGCCGGAGTTGCCTCGGTCAATTGTTTTACTCGCCCCGTCTGAACCTTCGGCGCTGGGGGAGCCTGACGGAAGGTGACGTTCCCCTTCTCCGGAAACTCGATCTTGCGCCCCCCCTCCAAAATGTCCGCTATCGACAGGAGTTGAATCTTAGGGTACTTCGGGCCGCCCGCTCCGATAGGGTCCTCGGGCTCGTAGAACCCCGCGCTGGCCGCCTCCTTGCGCATTGGCTCTGTCGTTGGCTCCAAGGTCACTAGCGCGCCGATAGCGGCCCCCTCGCGCGACATATCGCCCGAGAGGGTAGCCACGTCCCCACGATGAACCCCTCCGGATTTGACTTGGATTAGTATGGTACGGACCTTCCCTCCCGGGGACTCTTGGAAATTGATTAGCCCGTCAATGCCTTGGTCCGCGCCCTTCTTTCTCGCGTTGTCTCTGGACCAAGCATCGAGGCAGTCTAGGACCCACCACTGAAACTGATAGCGATCCCGGGAAGCGAGTGCGGTGGCCTCGGTTACGGTCGTGGGCTGGCCGATGACGGTCCACCCCTTTGCGACCTCGGGGCCAAAAGCGGCTTTCAACCTCCGCTCAACGAGCCCGATGGCAAGATATGTAATATCTATCCCGACCCACCGGCGGCCGAGCCCTTGAGCCGCCGCGATTGTCGTACCGCACCCGCAGAAAGGGTCGAGGACGGTGCCCCCCCTTGGCGACGATAGCTCGATGATTCGCTCTAGTAGCGCCTCGGGCTTCTGCGTTGGATACCCTAGCCGCTCTTGGGCTTGGGAATTGAGGGGCGGAATGTCGGTCCACACGTCCCCGAGGGGGCGACCCTTGGACGATTCAAGGTAGCGCTTGAACTGAGGGACCTTGCCCTTTCCTGTCTGAACGACTAGGCCATCTTCGTATGCCTTTAGCATCCGTTCCTTCGTCCATCGCCATACCTTGGTAACTCCAAGGAACTCGTAGATTAGGTTCGGGCGGTCGGGGTTCGGACTGATGAGGCTGTCGAGTCGATACACGCGGCCGTCCGCATCATGGTGCGTGTACTTGCTGGCCGTCTTTTCGTCCAGGTTTTCTGGGTCGTAGGCTTGAAACGAGGCGGCGTGGTTCCAAAAGGTGGCACCCCCGTTGCCGTACGCTAGAATGATGTCGTGGTTGGTGGGCAACCGCACTGTCTGGTTTGCCTTCCCAGTAGAGCGTTGCCAGATGATTTCATTACGGAAATTGGCCGGGCCGAATACCGAGTCCATGAGGAGCTTGAGGTAGTGGCTTGCTGTCGGATCGCAATGAAGGTAGATGGATCCGGTTGGCCTCAGTACCCGGCGAAGCTCCACGAGCCGGGGAGCCATCATCGACAGGTAGGCCATCATGTCAGATTCGCCGAGTAGGGTCTTGAACGCCTCCATAGCGGCGGCCACCCCTGGCCCTCCGCTCCGCACGGCATCATCGAAGGCCGAGGCCGCCGCCATGTCCCAATGCCATGTGTCAGTGAACGCCTCTTTCTGGGCTCCCGAGTCCTTTCCGTTCGTCTCGGTGAATAGCACGTTGTAGTCCCGGCCCGAACTAAAGGGCGGGTCGAGGTAGATTAGATCGGCCGAGGCATCGGGAAAGTACTCGGGCTTACGGAGAATCGCAAGGTTGTCGCCAAAAAATAGCACGTTGTCGCCCGCCACTTTACCTCTCCCTTGAGCCATCTTCTTTCGCGCCTTCTTGAACGGTGAAACTTCCTAACCTCAGTTCGGGATAACCTCGGGCTCGGCCGCCGACTGGTCCTGCTTTACGAAGGACGGCGCAATCCCGTTCTCGTACATCTCGTGAACGAGAACCGTCAGGTTGTAGGCAATGAGTTTGCACAGAATCTCGTTCACCTGAGCCGCCGGGTTCTTGGACCGCACGTTCTCCCCGAACTTCCGCTTGAGCGCACTGAATACGGATTCTACGTTCGACCTCGCGTGATACCTCCGGTCGAACTCGGCGCGGTTCGCTTGAAAGAGATGGTACGCCTTGACCCACGACTCGGGCTTCTCGACCCCACGAATCCGGTTGACCTCGTTCGACACCGTGCCCGCACGGAAGGGAATGAAGGGTTCGATTCCGAGGGAGGAGGCGAAGGCGTAGTTGTCTGCCGATAGGTAACCCTTGTCAGCCACCACAGTCGCCGGGCGGAATCCATCCTCTACTGCCCCCTGGAGTAGCGGCTCGAACTCGGGAGCATCGCCGGAGTTCTTCTCCGATACAATCGCCCGCATGATTACGTGCGTCTTGGTTCCGACGATAGCATGGACCTTGAGCCATTGCTTCTGACGCTTCTCCCCGTGTCTTTCTTCGCGCCACGCACCAAAGGAGGTCGTTTGGACCCCGGTGCTGTCGGGAGCCACGGCGCCGCCGTTCTCAAGGCCAGCGAGGGGTGCGGCAGACATGCTAAGGAGTTGGTAGAGAACCCGGGTAGCCTCGGGGCGGTTCAAAGCTCGGGAAGCCACCATGAAGCTCGGGGCCGACGACAAGAGGCCGCGATCTGCCACATTCAGATGGACCCCGTGCGCGCGCCGCCCCGAGAGGCCCGAATAGACCTTCAAGACCGCGCAGAATATCGAATCCTTGAGCGTCATCGGAACCGGGCCCGGCATCCCGGGCATCCTCGGTAGCTCGGGGACCGTTTCGACCAAGTCCCGGAGAAGTCGGTCCAGCGTCCGCATTTCCTCGGTTTGCCCCTTCGTATAGGTCGGGTGCTGGGGGTACTGCTTCCGGGCCTTTGGCTCCGGGAAGAGAGGGGACTTCCCGTTTGCCCTCAGTTTGAGGTCGGTGATGGCAAGGATGTGCTTACAGGGCGCGGACCGCTTGGAGTAGTCCGGGCAGGTGCATCGCCCGTCCTCTCCGGAGAACCACACCCGGTAGCGCCCGAACCCGGATTGCGAGGGGACCGACCACACCCCGTCCTCTAGCTTCTCGATTGTCTCGGGGTGCGAGGCAATCTCCTTTGCGCGGGCCATTCTCAAGCCCGTCTCTTCCGTCGCTGTCATCGTAGAAGGTATATCACCGTAGATATATAAGGGTGGCGTATCAACGGTGATAGGCGCAGACGTTATATACGGTGATATTCTCTGCCCGAGCGTATGCCGAAATGGAAGAAGGACGCCAAGGTGTTCACGGTCAGCGTGACGTTCCACGAAATTAGAGGATACCAAACGGTCGTACCCAAGCCGGTTATGGCCCATCTTGCCCACCCGGGGAAACTTACCTTTGAAATCAAGCGGAAGAAGGTTGAAGTCCGAGCCGCCTAACGAATGTAATCGGTCGATCCCGTCGCGGATTTGTAGATGGCCCGCGGGGGCCTCTTGCGGCCTTCGTGTATGGTGATGAACCCGATTGCGAAGGTGCCGAGTACCGCCCAGATTGCCATCACCGCAATGATCTGGTCGTAGCTCCAATGCTCCGTTTCAAAAATCCAAAGTGCCAACAGGGCTAGTAGAAAAGTCACGGCAAGCAACATGCCGGCCAGTAGGATTAACCGCCAGAGGCGGCCATCCGTCGCCATCGGTGGTCCTAGTAGGCGCAGCCTGCTCCATGCGCGAATACCAATCCGACCACCACGAATAGGAAGGCTAGGAATCCGGACATTCCGATTATCGTCGGGCCCCCGGCGGGGTACACCGCTAGCCCTACCATCAGCGCGGCTCCCCCGAACAAGAGAAATGACAGGCCGGTACCGCAAACGGCCAACTGGAAGAAGCCGGCCACAAACAATCCTGCCGCCACAAGCGCACAGACTATAGTCCCGATTGGACCGCCGACCATGTGGGGGGATTCGCTCATGGTGGTTAATCCCCTCGGAGGCCACCGGGCTGACCGGTTTCCCCATCATCCTCACCGGTCCCAAACCCAAGTCCACCCCGAACCGGACCGGCCCCTTCCGGCCGATCTCGTTTCAAAATAGGGAAACTCGTTTCAAAACCGGAAAATCGGGGGCGGCAGGGCGAACCGGTTTCAAAGCCGTGTGTCATGGCTTTGAAAACAGTTTGGCGAAAATTGGGAAACTATTTTCACACCGGCAAATCTGATTTCAAGTCAAACTAGCTTTGCAACGTTGTCGGACGGCGATGATCCGGTTTCTGGTCGCGCATCGCTGACAGAATATCTGCGAGATTGAACCGTTCATCTACTTCGTCAAATAATCGGTCGCCATAGGAGGTATCTCCCTCCTTGAAGTAGTAAAGTCGGACGAGTGCCCCGGCGTTCTTTGCGGCTTGAACTGCAGCGACATAATCGGAGTCCCCGGCGACCAATGTGATATGCTGCGCCTCCTTCGACCAAGCAATCCTAGTCATTTCGGTGGCGAGTAGGACATCTACCATCTTCTGCTCGATGATCCCAACGCTCTCCAGTGGCCCCGGGTGTCCTAGGGGCTTTGCCTTCTTCGTTGTGAATTGACAATACCCTTCGCGGACTGAGAACCTGTCAAGGCGGGCGATTGTCTTCAGTTCCGCCCTTTTATCATCAAACTTCCGAATTTGATCCTCTGTCGGATTGTTTCTGTCCTTGTAGGGTGGGGCGTCAAAGTAGTATGTCCGAAACCGCCAATGGAACCTTGGGACAATTCTTTCTGCGAATTGGAGGAGGTCTAAAGAAGCATTACCAAAGACTCTGTCACGCGCCGCTCTAAGGTATTGCGCATCAATCAGGCTGACGGACCGAGGACGATCCGTCCAATCGGCGTGTGCGGACGAAACCTGAG
>JBAUYF010000019.1:0-2211 GCA_049584655.1 Thermoplasmata archaeon
ACCAAGATGTCGTCGACGACATCGTCGGTTACCTCGACGGCGACCTGGTGCGGCAGATCATTACCCAAACCGAGAAGGCACCTCGAGGGAGTTACTGGGTCGTCTGATCGCACCGCGTACTGCGTCGCTTACGAGAGTGTCTCGTGCGGAAGCTGTCCGGCGCTGTACATCGCGCGCAGCCGCTTCTTGTCCAGTTTTCCTACGCTGGTCAGCGGGATTTCACCCACGAACGCCCAATGCTCTGGGATCCACCACTTGGCGACCCGCCCGGCGAGCCAGTCGCGCAACTCCGCCGCCCCAGGAGAGGCCGGCTCGCCGGGCGCACCACCCCGTTGCACAACGGCCAAGGGCCGCTCTTGCCACCGATCATCAGGAATCCCGATGACACAAGCCCGCTCGACCGCCGGGTGCGCGGCGAGGGTGTTCTCGATCTCGACGGAGGAGATCCATTCCCCACCCGACTTGATGAGGTCCTTGATGCGATCGGTGATCTGGATGGCTCCGTGCCGGTCAATTGACGCGACGTCGCCGGTCTTGAGCCAGCCGTCATGGAAGCGGTCCGGACCGACCGCACCCAGGTACGACCCGGCGATCCACGGTCCGTGGATCTCGATCTCACCTACACACTTACCGTCCCAGGGCTGTTCCTCGTCGTTGTCATCGACGATACGAATCTCCACGCCCGGGATGATGCGGCCAGTTCGAGATCGCCACCAGGCCTCAGGATCCGACTCGTCCTTCGGCGAACGCCCGACGGCGGCGAGCGGACTGGTCTCGGTCATCCCCCAGCCTTGGACGAGATCGACGCCGGCGGCGCGGTAGCCCTCCTTGAGTGAATGCGGCAGAGCGGACCCACCGCTGAGTACAAACCGCAAGGACGTCAGGTCGACCTGCTGTTCGCGCGCACAGCGAAGCAGGTCAGTCCACACCGTGGGTACTCCGCACGAGACTGTCGGGCGCAGATCCGCAACGATGCGCGCAAGCTGCGGGCCGCCCAGCATGTTCTCGGGCAAGATCATGTCCGAGCCAGCCCACCAGGCTGCGAACGGCAGCCCCCACGCCGCTGCGTGATACAGCGGCACGACGATCAGGACGACGTCGCGCTCGGCGATCTCGAAGCCAGCCGACGACATGAGGATGAGCGAGTGGAGGTAGACCGATCGGTGGGAGTAGGCCACGCCCTTCGGATCGCCGGTCGTGCCGGACGTGTAGCACAGCTGCACCGCGTCGTTCTCGTCAACGTCCGGCCAGAGCTTGCACGGTGAGGCCTTGCTGATCAGCTCCTCGTAATGGAGCACGTCAGCGTCCGCGATTTCGATGCCCGGCCGGTCCACCACGATGACATGCCGAACGCCCCGCAGGCCATGCCGAAAGGCGTTGAACTGCGGCCAAAGACCCGCGTCGACCACGATCACGGAATCCTCGGCGTGGCTTGCTATGTAGGCGAGCTGGTCAGGATGCAGCCGCACGTTCAGCGTGTGCAACACGGCGCCGGTGGCGGGGACCGCGAAGTAGAGTTCGAGGTGCTCCTGATGGTTCCAGCAGAAGGACGCGACGCGGTCTCCGGGCTGCACCCCTAGGTCGGCGAGCGCGGAGGCGAGGAGTTCCGCACGGTCGGCGACCTCGGCGAACGTCGACTCCCGCCGGCCGTCCTTCGCTTCGGTGATCACGCGGCTGGCCGCATGCAGCCGCCGGCCATGCTTGAAGATCTGGCCCAGCGTCAGCGGGTCAACCTGCATCGTGCCACGCATGAGACCTACCTCTGACGAGCGACAATGAGAGCGTACTCATCCAACGGTTGGTTGACAAACTGCTCGGTACGCCAGCGACACCAGCACCCGCGGCCTGGCGTACCGATCGGGTCACGGACTTCCGGCACCGGGCGTATCGACCCGGACGGTTTCGATTCGGGCTCGCTTGCGCACCGCCAGCTCGTCGAAGTCACCGAGTTGGCTCAACAGCAAGAACAAGGTGCGCCCGTCGGCCCCGCCCAGCGTGCAGGCGATACACGGCGTCGAACCGGTGTCGATGGTTTCGGCGATGTTGCCGTCGGCCGTGATGTAGAAGCACCGATTTCCCTTGGGATCTGCGACCCAAATCCCGCCCGCTACGTCCAAGCACATACCGTCTGCCCAGGAGCCGGACGGCAGCGTCGCAAATACCCGGCTGTCGTGCAGCGTCCCATCGTCGGATATAGAGCATGCCGTGACT
>JBAUYF010000020.1:0-51091 GCA_049584655.1 Thermoplasmata archaeon
CCGGTACGTGGGGGCCGTCCGTCCCATGCGATCACCTCCGGAGGGGTTGTTGGGTCGAATTCGTCGATCCCATGCTGGTCCGGGGAACGGGAGACCAGGATCAACCGGGCGTCATCGCGGAGCGCTCGGAGCGTTACCGCAGCTCCCGCGCGGGGCGTGATCGTGAGCAGGTCGGCGAACCGGGGACCATGGTCGGGCAATCCCGGGAACCGCGCAAATCCTCCGTCGAGCGTGAGCACGAGGGGGACGGGGATCGCGCGTAGGATCTCCCGAAGCGTTTGGGCCACGTGGCGGAGGAGCGGCGCACGCTCTTCCCCGGGCACCTCCTCGGTGAAGAACAGGGTGGGAAGGTCGTGGGCTACCAAGAGGGTCGGCGGATGACGACGGAGTTCCGCCGCCCATCCGTCGACCAGTGCGACCAGTTGGTAGGCCGTGAAGGCGCGGGCGAGCCGTATCCGGTCGAGTACGGTCGTGGGATCGATCCCGAGCGCCCGGCCGCGTTCTCCTATTCGATACGGATGGAACTGGTTCCTCCCTTCGATGAGCGAGATTCGACCGTGGGCCAGTGCATTTCCGGCGTACAGGGTCTCCAACATCCGTTCGATGATGATCGGCGGTCCGATCCAGAGCGTCGCTTCCCCCGGAGCGAGGCGACGGGCGAGCCAAGGGAAGAGTGGAGGAGACGCCGGAAGGAGCGGCCGTGCGGCTTTCCGATGCCGGGACACGGAGGCCAATCGAATCCGGCGGCGATCTGCCGGAGGAATCGGAAACTCCTCCTCGGGAGGGAAGGGAATAGGGAACGGCGCTGGCTCGACGAGCGCTGACCCGAGAAAGGGATCGTCCGGTGACGGCGTGACGGCCTCGGCGATCATGGAGCCTCCCTCGCCCGACGGCGGTGGCTCGCTCTAAAGCTCCGGAGAGGGGAAGGCGAAACGCTCCGAGAGTCTGGTGTTTCCCCACTTTCGAAGGACAGAGGGCGATCTCTCCGCCTCGGAGAGAACGGGGGGACCCCGGCGCTTCGGTGCGAAGGAACCGTGCCTCCCGGCACTCCACCCCAGAGACTTTATTGGAAACTCACGGTTAGAAACCCAAGACCACACACCGAACGGAGCGACCCACTCATGCCCAACTGCCCCAACTGTTCGAAGCCGATGGCGCCGGGGTTTCTCGGAAGCGGCGGGATGTTCGAAGGATCGAAGTGGTTCCTGGAACGGACGCGCCTTGCGTTCGGCGGCGACGAGGTAGCGAAACCCAACTCCTTTGGAATGGTGTACATCCCCGGGTTCCGGTGCCGCGACTGCCGCACCATGCTGTTGCAATATTGATCGGCGCGTTCTCCCTACGGGCTTAGACGCGCACTCCACGGCGGTGGAGGGAGCCCCAGCTGCTCGATGAGCGAGAGTCCATTCACCGCGGCATCGCCTCGGAAGTGATTGTTGAAGAAGCCGTACACGACCTCGGATCGCTCCGCGAGCGTTCGAACGCGGGGAACCCAGGACGCGAGCTCCTCCGGCGAATAGGTGTAGTCGTACCAGATCGACCGTCCGTGGCCGTGCCAGCGGACGTAACTGAACGGAGCGGTCACGTCGAGACGTATCGGCAAGTGCGGTTCGTCGACCACGACGTGGGCGAACCCGAACTCTCGCAAGAGTTCGATTGACGTGGGCTCGAGCCACGACTTTTCGCGAAACTCCACGGCGACCCGGAGGTCGTGTGGTATACTCTCGTAGAACTCGCGAATCGTACCGGGCTCGAACGGAAGCGATGGCGGGAGCTGTAAGAGCGCCGCCGCGAATTTCCCCGCCTCACGAATTGGTGCGAGCACTTGCAGGAAGCGATGGAGCTCCTCCGCGGTCCCAACCAACTTGCGCTCGTGGGTGATGGTCTGTGGAAACTTGAGTGCGAATCGGAACTTCGATGGGGTCCGACGGGCCCACGATGCCGCAACCGAGGGCGACGGGAGGCGGTAGAACGTGGAGTTTACCTCGACGATCGGAAAGAGATCGGCGTAGTACCGAAGTTTGTCCTGGGCGCCGTGGCGGGGGTACACGCGCCCCACCCACTCCGGGTAATCCCACCCGCTGGTCCCGATCGCGATTTCTCCCACAGACTCGGAATCGCAACGGCCGGCGAGCGATTAAACTGTTCGCGAAAAGTGAACGATGACGACTTCGAAATAGGCGCAGAGCAGTTTTTCGCTTCCGTGCCGCTCTCGCGTCCGGCCAAATCCTAAATAGCAGCCCCCAGTGGAACGACTCGCGAGGACTCCCGCATGGTTCTGGTCGATGTTGAACTGGAGCGCTGCACCGGCTGCTCGCATTGCAAGGACGTCTGCCCGGTCGCGGTCTTCGACCTACAGCCCCGAGATCGATTTCCGGATCTCATCGACGATGCCGCCGTCGCGGCCAAGTTCCAGTTCCGTGGCGAGAAGTCGATCGCCTTGAATGGCCCGGAGTGTATCGTGTGCGAAGCCTGCCTGTTCGAGTGCGAAGGCGAGTGCATACTGATCACGGACGACGAGGGCCACGTCCACCAATCGACCTACAAGTAAGCAGGGCGGCAAGCCCCGGTCGTTCGGCAAATCTCTCGGTAGAGACCCCAGTTTTTGACGCGTCGTTCCTTCGCCCGGGGCAGGCGTTAAATACGCCGCGGCCCCGCCGATGACGCCGTGCCCGAAAATCCGATTGTTGGAGGGCGCACTGTAGTACTTGGCGAGCGGGAGCTCGCCATCGGCTTTCGTCTGATCGGTCTCAAGGATGTGGTGGAAGTCACTCCCGAGAATTCCGTAACGGAGTTCCAACGTGTAATGGGAGACGCGAACTACAACCTTGTGATCGCAAGTCAATCGATCCGACCCCGACTTTCCGAGGCGCAGCGGGCTTACGCGGATGCCTGCCTCGCGCCGCTGGTCGTATTCGTCCCGACCCCGACCGGTGATTTCGAGGTCGAGAGCATCAATGCGCTCGCAAAGCGCGTCCTCGGCGTTACCCTCGCCGTATCGAACTAGCGGGAGAGCGTACAATGGGAGTCGTCGGGCGCGTTTCCGGGCCGGTCGTGATTGCCGAGGGCCTGGACGACGCGAAAATGTTCGACGTCGTACGGGTCGGATCCCTGGGCCTCGTCGGCGAAATTATCCGCCTTATCGGGGGAACGGCAACCGTCCAAGTTTACGAGGACACGACGGGGATTCGTCCGGGCGACCCGGTAGAGAACACCGGTCAGGCCCTGTCCGTTGAGCTCGGTCCGGGGCTTCTGAAATCGATCTACGATGGAGTCCAGCGCCCGCTCGACGTGATTCAAAAGAGTCTGGGCGACTTCATCACCCGCGGTTTCGTCGCTCCGCCTCTTGATGAGAAAGCGAAGTGGGAGTTCACGGCGACCACGTCGGTAGGGACCGAAGTCACCCCCGGCACAGTACTGGGAACTGTCCAGGAAACTCCGCTCATTCTGCACAAGATCATGGTTCCTCCAGGCGTCGAAGGGACCGTCACGAAGCTCGCGAGTGGAACCTACACAATCCGAGAACCGATCGGATCGATCAAGACCGCGAACGGGACCCAACCTCTCTGGCTGTCGCAGAAGTGGATCGTTCGGGTACCCCGTCCGGTCCGTCAGAAACTCGCCCCCGGGATCCCGCTCATCACGGGCCAGCGTGTGGTCGATTCCTTCTTCCCGGTCGCGAAGGGCGGGACCGCTTGCGTACCTGGTCCTTTCGGCTCCGGTAAGTGTGCTGCGGGCGAAACTCCGATCCTCTTGGGAGACGGATCTATTGTGACGCTCGAGGAGCTGTACTCGGCATCTCGCCGCAGAGGTCAGGTATCGGTCGACGGATCCGACGAATGGTTGTCCCTCCGTTCTCCGGTCGAACTCTTCTCGCTGCTGGGAGACCATCTGGTCAAGAGCCGAACGTCCACCCTGTTCCACGGCAAGAGTGACTCGCTCGTTAGCGTTCGAACTCGGAGCGGACGCAAGGTGCGCGTCACGCCGGTTCATCGACTCTTCACGGTAGGACCCGATGGCGCGCTGCGTGAGACGATGGCCAAGAACCTGAAGCCCGGTGACTACGTTGCGTCCATCCGAAAATTACCCGCGCCGGGGGGTACCGAACCCCTCAACCTTCGCCTTACTCCCTTGAAACGAGCCGGTCACGAAATCCATGTCCCAGATCGGATGTCAACGCCTCTGGCAGAATTCCTAGGCCTCTTCGTAGCCGAAGGTTCTATTCGCGGGCCGGGGACCGTGGTGTTTACCAACTCGGAACAGTCGCTGAGGTCCCAATTCTCTACTCTGGCTAAAGTCCTGTTCAATCTCGACGGATTCCTTGAACGAGCCGAGAACAAGACGGACAACGTTCTCCTTCACAGCCGCCAACTAGTCGAATTCCTGGGTCTCCTCGGCTGCGGACGGACCTCGGGGGAAAAGCGGATTCCCCCCGCTGTCCTCTCCTCCAACAATGCTTGTTTGGGCGCATTCCTACGTGGCTACTATCTTGGCGACGGGGGTTTCTCTGGAGGCAAGGGCGAGGTAGAGTTCTGTACCGCAAGCCCGAGGCTCAGGACCGAGCTCTCGTATGCGCTCTCCCGGTTCGGAATCGTGAGTTCCCTCGGGCGCAGATCGATCGATGGGAAGGAGTACCAACGAATTTTCGTTCGAGGGGTAGGAAATCTCACGAAGCTCGTCGCGGGTTTGGGAACCCTCCCGCCGAAACTTTCGGCGATCCGCCAGTATATCGAGTCAAAAACGTCGACCTACACCGCTACCGACTTGGTGCCGCCATCCCCAGCCGTAATCGAAAGAATATATCGCGCCGGTCCGGGCTATTCGAAACTTCTCGCGAATGGGATTGAGATCCACAATTACGTCGGTAATCGGGAACAGATGGGTGCGGCCACCCACCTTCGTTTCATGTCGATGCAGGAGCCCGTGAGCTTCCTGGAAGAACGGGAACCCAACGCCCGCCGTCTCTCGCAGCTTCTGGATTGGATCTTTTGCGACGAGGTAGTCGAAGTGATCCGGGATTCGAGCGGGCCTTTCGACGTTTATGACGTAGTAGTCCCGGAATTCGGGAGTAACTTCGTCGGCGGAATTGGGGGACTCCTACTCCACAACACAGTCATTCAGCAACAACTTGCGAAGTGGGCGGACTCGGACGTTGTCGTTTACGTCGGCTGCGGAGAGCGCGGCAACGAGATGACTGAAGTACTCGCAACTTTCCCGAGCCTGGTCGACCCGAAGACCAAGCGGCCGCTAATGGAGCGGACGATCCTGATTGCCAACACTTCCAACATGCCCGTCGCCGCCCGTGAAGCCAGCGTGTACACGGGAATCACGATCGCAGAGTACTATCGAGACATGGGCTACGACGTCGCGCTGATGGCCGATTCGACCAGTCGTTGGGCTGAGGCGATGCGCGAGATCTCCGGCCGGCTTGAGGAGATGCCGGGGGAAGAGGGATACCCGGCCTACTTGGGCCGACGAATTGCCGAGTTTTACGAACGATCCGGACGCGTTGTCACCGTATCCCCCGAAGGACGGAATGGGTCAATCACCGTCGTCGGAGCCGTCTCCCCCGCGGGAGGAGACACTTCCGAGCCTGTCAGCCAGAACACTCTCCGGGTTGTCCGAGTCTTTTGGGCGCTCGATGCTTCCCTCGCTTCGCGCCGCCATTTTCCGTCAATCAACTGGCTACAGAGCTATTCGCTCTACATCAACGACCTGGAGCCGTGGTTCCGTGCGAACCTCTCGAAGGATTTTGTTCCGCTTCGTCAAAAGGCGCTCGAGATGCTGCAAAAGGAATCCGAACTCCAAGAGATCGTGCAACTCGTTGGCGTCGACGCGCTCCCCGAACGCGAAAAAGCGGTGCTCGACGTTGCGCGCATGCTCCGAGAGGATTACCTTCAGCAGAGCGCTTACGACGAAGTAGACACCTACACGTCCATTCAGAAACAGTACCGTATGCTGCGCGCGATCCTTTCCTTCGGTGACCGCGAGCTCGTAGCGATCGGCAAGGGCGCCACTGTGGCTCAGTTGCAGCGCCTACCGGTCCGTACAAAACTCTCGCGCATGAAGTGGGTGCCGGAAGCGGAACTCCAACAACAGTTCGACCAGATCGATCTCGAGATGGCCGATGCTGTCGGGTCGCTCAGAGCCGTCGCGGCTACGGGAGGGAACTAGTTCGATGGCGGCCAAGGGCGCGTCCTCTTCCAAACCGACATCCGATATTCCCATCGACTATCGCACGGTAGAGCGCGTGGCGGGGCCGCTCATCTTCGTTCGCGAGGTCGCGAACGCCGCCTACGGTGAGATCGTCGAGATCGCGCTACCGAGCGGGGAGCGACGGCAAGGGCAAGTGCTAGATTCTCGCAAGGGGCTCGCGATCGTCCAGGTGTTCGGCCCGACGATGGGGATGAACATCGAACAGACCAGCGTGAAATTCTTGGACGAAGTCGCGACCCTGCCCGTCTCCGATGAGTTGCTCGGGCGCGTCTTCAATGGCCTGGGCGAACCCAAGGACGGGGGCCCGAAGATCGTGAGCGAGACTCGGCTCGAGATCGTCGGGAACGCGATGAATCCGTACTCGCGCGAAGAGCCGAGCGAGTTCATCCAGACGGGTATTTCGACCATTGACGCGATGAACACGCTCGTTCGCGGCCAGAAGCTTCCGATCTTTTCGGGGGCGGGATTACCGCACAACCAGATCGCCGCGCAGATCGTTCGCCAAGCCAAGTTGCGAAACTCCACCGAGGGATTCGCGGTCGTTTTCGCGGCGATGGGAATCACGAGCGAGGAAGCGAACTACTTTCTCAAAGAGTTCGAATCGACGGGGGCCCTTGAGCGGGCGGTCGTCTTCCTGAACCTCTCCTCCGACCCGTCGATGGAACGGGTCGTCACACCCCGGATGGCGCTCACCGCCGCCGAATTCCTGGCCTATGAGCGCGACCTGCACGTGCTCGTGGTGCTCACGGACATGACGAATTATTGCGAGGCATTGCGCGAGGTCTCCGCCGCGCGCGACGAGGTACCGGGACGCCGCGGCTACCCCGGCTACATGTACACCGACCTTGCGACCATTTACGAGCGCGCCGGTAAAATCCACGGGCGCAAGGGATCGATTACCCAACTCCCGATCCTGACGATGCCCGCCGACGATGTCACCAACCCCATTCCCGACCTGACCGGCTACATCACGGAGGGGCAGATCTACGTCAGCCGCGAGTTGCAGCGTCGCGGTGTCTATCCTCCGATCGATGTGCTTCCCTCCCTCTCGCGACTGATGAATCAGGGGATCGGCAAGACCCGAACGCGGGAAGATCACCGCGGGGTCGCCGACCAGTTGTTCGCCGTTTATGCGACGGGAAAGGATCAGCGCGCCCTCTCGGCCATCGTTGGAGAGGAGTCGTTGAGTGCGGTCGACCGGCTGTACCTCAAGGCGGCGGATCGTTTCGAGTCCGAGTTCGTGAATCAACGCCCCGACGAAGACCGGACGATCGACCAGAGCCTGAACATCGGTTGGGATATTCTCTCCGATCTTCCCGACTCGGAGCTCAAGCGCATCAAACCTGAGTTCGTCGAGAAGTACCGCGTCCGAAAGAGCACGGTCACCTAGGACCGAGGAGAGAGCGATTCGTGCCCGCCGAAACCATCCGCCCGACGCGCCTCGAGCTCCTGCGCACGCGACGTCGGATCGTGGTGGCGCGCAAAGGGCTGAATCTGCTCAAGCTCAAACGCACCGCGCTGATCGTAGAGTTCTTCGCGATCTCGAAGGAAGCGATGAAGCTCCGGGGCGACTTGCAGGCTCGCATCGCCCGGGGCTACGAGTCGATCCGGATGGCCGAGATGATGGAAGGCCCGACCCGCCTCGAGAACATTTCGATGTTGCTCCCCGATCTCCGACCCGTCCAGGTCGCGACGAAGAACGTCATGGGGGTTCGCACGCCCCGGGTCGACCGGAGCGACTACCACCCCGTGGCGGCGCCGGAACTATTGGACCTTTCCACTTCCGTCAACGAGTCGATCCGCCACTTTCAGGGGATCTACTCGGTCGTGCTCGATATCGCTGAGAAGGAGAACGCGCTGCGCCGATTGCTAAAAGAGATCGAAAAGACGAAACGTCGCGCGAGCGCGATCGAGAACGTGCTGATTCCCCGTCTCCAGGGGACGGTGCGCTACATCAAGTTCCGTTTTGACGAGCTCGAGCGCGACGCGTTCAGTATGCTCAAGGTTGTCAAGCGGAAGCTCGAGACCCCGGAGTCCAATGCAGCCAGCGCCTAACGCCGCCGTACGCCGGTTCCGCCGCGTGTGGACGGTGTCACTCGTGATCAAGCTCGCCGCCCTCATGGGACTCCTGCTCTTTGTCGCGTTGTACCTCGGGAGCCGCTAGTGTCCGCCAGTACTCCGCCTTCCAATCCACCGCTCGGCTCGATCGCGGCCCTCAAGCATGTCAAGGAAGCCGAGACCGAGTGGGAGAACAAGCTGCAACTCGCGCGCAGCACGGCGAAGGAATCGCTCGAGCGACTGCGGGCTGAGAGTGAGGCCGCCGTGAAGTCCGCTCAGGCGGCGGCCGACGGAGAGCGCGCCCAAGCCGTGCTAACGGCTCGGAACGATGCGGACCGGGAGGCGGCCGCGATTCTCGCCGTCGGAACGCGGGCCGCCGAGGCCGCCGCCCGCCCGGAAGGCAAACGCCCCGCCGACCAGAAGGACGCGATCCTCGCCGCAGTGCTTGCCGGATTCCTCAAGGACTGACGGAGGGGCGCGCGATGGGAATCCTGCGGCCCGAGCCGATGACCAAGGTCGGTATCTTGGGATTGAAGGACGACCGCGGACGAATCTTAACGGCCCTCCACGACCTCCGGCTGGCTCAGGTCGAGCCGCTTTCACCAGAAGCACTTGCCGAACTCGTGCCCGAGCGCGGCACCGAAATGGCGCGCGCGATCGGCGATGAGGCGCTGCGCTTCCGCGGCTTGAAGACGGCCCTGCCCGCCATTCCCGTGGGAGAGCCCCGTCGATTCGACTCGTTGCAAGATATTCTCGCCGCGGCGAAGACCGTGCCGATCGATGCCGAGGTCGGCGCGCTCACGCGAGAGAGCGACCGACTCGTCACCGAGCAACAGGCGACCGATGAGACGATCGCGCTACTCGAGAAGCTCTCCTTCTACACCGATCGCTTAGAATATCTCCGGGCCGAGAGTTTCCTGAGCTTTTTCGGTGAGGCTGACCCCGAGGCCGGAGATGCGCTCCGTACGGCGCTTCCCCCCGAGGCGGATGCCCAATTCCTGATCGACCCGAGCGGTTCCGGCCGATTCTTGGTCAGCTTGCGTCGCAGTTCCGCTGACCTCCTCGCCCGGACCGCCCAGAACACGGGGGTTCGGCTTTCCGCGCTCCCGGCCCTATCGGGCACTCCGCAGAACGAACTCCCCCCGCTACGACAGCGACGCGAGAATCTCCTCCGCCGGAGGGTCGCGATCGCCGAACGCCTGGGAGCGCTGGCGCGTGACTGGTACCCTACGGTGGCCGCGGTCGACGAAGCACTGCAGATCGAGAACCGCAAGGTGGAGGTCCTCTCGAAGCTCGGTGCCGGTCGTTCGACGTTCGCCCTCGAGGCGTGGGTGCCCCGTCGGGATATGCCGCGATTCGAGCGGGTCATCCAATCGGTCAGCGAAGGACGCGCCTATCTGTACGCGGTTCCCACCACCGAGGAGCCTCCCACCCTGATGCACAATCCGGCCGGGGTCCGGCGTTTTGAGTTCTTCATCCGGTTCTATTCCCTGCCCCAGGCGGATGAGTGGGACCCGACGCTCGTCTTCGCAATCGTATTCCCCCTCTTCTTCGGTTTGATGCTCGGCGACTTTGGTTACGGGCTCACGATTCTCCTCATTTGTCTCTGGATGATCGCCGGCTTTCCGGGCGCCCAACATCTGCCGAAGTTCGGCCGAACCTTCGTCAAACGGATCATGGGGCCACAAGGAATGCGCCAGCTCGCGTACGCCTTGCTTCCGGGGTGTGCCCTCGCGATCGCTCTCGGGCTTTACTGGGACGAGTTCTTCGGCTACCACTTGCTCGGACGGCTCTTTGGATACGTCGCTCCGATCGATCTGCTGCGCTCGAGCGACGTCGGTCTGTTGCTCTTGGTCGCCGGATTCATCGGTCTCGGCATGGTGACCCTGGGATTCCTCTTCGGGCTGCTCAAGGAGTACTTTCACCACCACCGGCGGGGCGTGGTGGGGAAGGCCGGGGGAGTCCTCTTCGCGTGGGGAGTGGCGTTCGCGGGTCTCTCGGTCATCCATCCCAAGACGCTCGGCGTCCTGGTCACCTCCAGTTCCCTCGCCAGCCCGTTCTTCGACGGCTACCTGGCGCTCCTGGTCGTAGGACTTCTCTGCATGATCGGTGGCGAAGGAATCCAGACGGGCATGATGAGCCTGATCGAGATCGTCAGCCACATCCTCTCCTACACGCGTCTCTTGGGGATCCTGCTCGCGAGCGTCATCCTCGCTCTCGTGATCAACTCGGTCGGCGGCGGGCTGATCGTGGGAGGCGCGATCGTGGGGATCGTGGCCGGCCTCGCGATCATTCTCATCGGGCAGACGTTCAACGTCATCCTGGGCGTCTTCGAGCCGGGGATCCAAGGCGCGCGGCTCATCTTCGTCGAGTACTTTTCGAAGTTCTACACCGGGAACGGCCGGCCGTTCCGACCTTTCGGCGGGATTCGAGTCCACACAACCTCGAGCGTACGGCCCGATGGATCTACTCCGGCCCCGCTCGTGCAATCGCCGCCATCGTAGGCCGACGCGGCGAAGCTCAGAGTCGGGGCGAGACGAGGAGCGGCGTCAGCCGTTCCGCGGGTATCCCATAGAGCTTCCCAAACGTGAGGCGGCGCACGTCCTCCCGTTCGACCTCGGCGAGCAACATATAGGTGAAGATCACCGCGAGCGACAGCGGATACGTCCTCATCCGGCGCAACTCACTGGTCACTCGATCGCGCGATAGCGCGGACTCGTAGCCGGTCAAGCTTTGCTCGCCCGTGTACTCGGCCGTGCCCTCGGCGATCGAGGGGAAGCGAGTGGCGAGCCGGTCCACGAGCTCGGGGACGCCGCGTACCCCGTAGAGGTCGGGGATTTGGGAGGCGGGCACGGTGCCGCCCTCGAACCAGCGCGCGACGACCTCGTCGATCGGGAGCTCCGCGGCCTTCCCCTTCAGGAGCAGGAGTGCATTGCGAACATCGATCTCGCTGGCAAGGAACTGTCGTACGACCCATTCGTCCCCTTGAAAGAAGCGAGCCGCCTCGAGCACGCGCTGGTAGTACGCACGGTCGAGCGCATGCAGGATCGGGAAGATGTCATGAGACCGCTGGAACGGTTCGACGAGCGGGAGCACCGTAGCGCCGTAGCCGTACCGAACCAGGGAAGTGGCGATCGCTTCGACCGTCGGCTGCGCGAGCAGTTGACGGAAGTCATCCAGCGTTAGCACTCCAGCGTAGAGACCGGCAGGGATCTCGCGGCTGGAGACCAAATGGTCCTCGGTCTCGCTGACCGAACGGCCCTGGGCCTTGGCCGCGAGGATCAGCTCGATATTCTGGAGGTCCCACCGGGTGAGGTAAGCCCCCACCACCTCGCGCCCGGCGAACGGTGTCGACTCGTAGGCGTGGCGGTTCCGCCGGACGAACGTGCGGTTGATCGCGATCTCGACGAGCGCGGCTCCCTGGTACGCCACTCGGGCGGCCTGGATGTCAGGGCCGTACGGAGTGCCTTCGAGGATCTTCGCGATCTCGTTCGGGTCCTTGGCGGCGGTGAGTTGGAGATACGTTTCCTTGGAAAGAAAGGCCGTGAACTCCGGCTTCAAGCGCCCGAGCGCGCTCGCGTACGCGGAGGCCGCCATGTCTGACCCCTTCTAGGCGAGAATCTCGCGGACTTCGTCCTCGCGCAAGCGCAGCAGCTCGTCGAAGGAGAGGTTGAGCCGCCTGCTCTTGTCGGTCGTCTCGGCGATCAGGCCCCCCAGGATCGGTTGCGGCGTCGGGTCGTACGACTTGCCCGCGACCTTCGCAAGGAGGCTCGCGTCCTCGGCGCGTCCCGAGAGGCGGATCTGTCGCCCAAGAGAAGCGGTAGCGGTCTCGACCATCCGTTTGAGCACCGTCGGATAGGCGGACGAGGTCGTGTAATCGGCCAGCAACGCGCGGGTCTCCTGCAATCCGTCCTCGAGCCGCTTTTCGCGCGCCTCGTAGAGCATCTTCCTCGCCTGGAGCTTGGCCGCGGCGACCCGCTGCGCCCGCTCTCGGGCGACTTCCGTCTCCGTCGCACGTTGGGACGCGGTGCGGATCTCGGTCAACCGACGTTCCCGGTCGGCGTTGATTTGGGTCTCCTCGGCCTTTTGACCTTCGATCGTCGCCTTCAGTTCCGCCTCGGCGTGCTGGCGGATCTCCTCGACCAGGTTCTCGAGGCTCATGGCACTCGCGAGATAGGGACGAGACGGCTCACAGTACGTTCAGGAGGAGAACGACCCCGAGCACGAATCCAATGATCCACAGGGTTTCGGGAATGACGAAGAAGAACAGTACCTGACCGAATTTTTCGGGCTTCTCCGCGATGATCCCCATCCCGGCCGCCCCGATTCCGGACTGCGCCATGCCCGTTCCAATGAGGCCCCCGGCAATCGCGATCCCGGCGGCGATGGCTTCGGCGGCTGCAACCGTGTCAGAGACCATACGAACGACCCGCGCGGGCGAGAAAGGGTGCCTATATAACCCGAACCACCGAATGCGACGCCGCCTTCTCGAGAGCGAAAGGGTCGAGGGAGCGCACAGCCGGGGAACGCGGGTCAGGGCGGGTTAGACGGTTTCCATTCCCTCGGCCATTTCGTCCGCTTCGTCGTCGTTTCCTAACGACCCTCCCGGGGCGCGCCGTGCTAAAGCGATCGCGCCAATCCAGCTCACCCCACCCATCACGTAGGCCGCGGCACAGACGAGGCACAGCGCTCCGATCAGGGCGAGCTCCACGTAGAGGAGATAGGCCGAAAGGGCAACCCCCGCGGTCGTAACGGCCAGCAGGGTGTACTTCCACGCTTGCACCGCCGAGCGCGTTTCGCTGACCCCGGCGATCGCAAGGATTGCGATGAATCCCCCGATGCCCCAGGCGTAGTCCGGGATCCCAAGGGTGTTGGTTCGCCCGCTTTGGTCGATGAGTTGGCAGGAGAAGAACGAGTTGAACGAGCAGACTTGACGCAATGCCGCATCGAAGAATTCCGCGGCGGCGAACAGCGAGATGATGAGGCCGAGGCCCGCGGCAAAATAGACGACCGACCAGAGCGTCCGAGTCTGCATGGACGCTACACGATCTGATTGTAGTCGGAGCTAACCCCGGCGGCCGTGGCCGAGGACCAGGAGTACTGCGTCGCCAGTTGCGACACGGAGTCCCCGGTCGCCTTAACCAGGAACGCCATGATCCACCACGCTTGGACTTGCACAATGTTCCACGGCTGGCCACTCTCCGAGTTGACCGCGGTCAGGACGGTGGCCGCCCCAGTCCCCCCCGAATTTGCGAAATTCCATGTAGATAGGAGCGTAGGGGCAATAAGTTGAGATCCTCCGTGGACGTACTGACCGTTGATTACTAGAAAAGGAATTGAGTTTCCAGAGTACGCCGCGACATACGCTTGTTGTATACAACTTGACGTACCGGGAAATGTCCCGTCGACGCCCGAGGTATCCTCACTCACTTCGAACGCGATAGTTGACGAGCTCAATTGTGCGTTCGCGAGGACCATCTCCGGCGTTCCGGCGGCATAGTCGCTCGAGCTGGAGTACGACGTATACTGCCCGGTAAGTGTACCAAACTCGCCGAGCGCTTTGTAGATAGCCCAACTACCCGCGGAGCAGAAGGGACACCAACTTGCGCCGTAGAAGTATAGCACCGGCTTGCCTCCATCCTGCCAGGGGTGCATCGATCCCGAAATCCACGGCGGAATGGTCAGCGTACTATCGCTGTTTGGTTGCCCACTTGCCGTCTGCGTCGTCAACGAAGAGCTTGGGGGAAGGTACGGACATCCGAAGATCAGGAACCCGGCGGCTGCGGTGATGCCGACTAGAGCGAGGCCTGTTACCACCCCGTAGGTCAACGTACTTCGGTAAAGTTTCGACCATCTGGCTCCCTTCGCGCGCCAGACACCGAATGCAAGAATGAAGGCCGCGACGGCCAGGCCGAGCGCCAACCAAGGGACGGCGGGAAGGATGAGCCCGACGGGAGACGGAGCGAGGTAGGCTGCGAGAAACCAGATGCCAAGAATCGGAGCGGTGAGATAACCGATCCGGGCCATCGTCCAAGTCGAGCGCTTCGCTTCTGCATCCGCGGCTCGCTTCGCCGTCTTTGGCGACGGTTTGCGTTCCGCGCGCGATCGGCGTCGGTAGTATAGGGCGCGCAGCGCGCGTCCTTCATCGCTGACCTCTGAATCCGCGTGGAACCCAACCTTCGGGTCCTGCGCGATGCGCTTCCAGTCCCAGCCCTTCTCGCGAAGTCGCTCGACTTGGTCCCAATCAACCATCGAGGGTTTTGACACCGGCAGGGGTACTTCTGCTTTCACCCCAGTCGGAATCCGGGCTGCGCATCCTCCTTTTAGGGAGTACGGAGTGTTGGCCCCCGATGCGGCTCACTTTCCTCGGAACCGCAGGCTCATGGCCCACGAAAGAGCGCTCCGCGAGCGCGATCGCCTTGGATACCGAGCGCGAGCTCGTCCTCTTCGACTGCGGCGAAGGTACCCAACGCCAGTTCTTCCAATCGTCCGCGTCGTTCATGCGCGTTCACCGAGTGTTCATCACGCATTTTCACGGCGACCACTTCCTGGGCCTTCCCGGGCTCATTCAGAGCATGTGCCTCAATAATCGGACGGACCCCCTCGAAGTGTACGGCCCCAAGGATGCCCAGGTGATGGTCGATCGCGTGCTCTCGTTGGGATATTTCACGCAACGCTTCCCGATCAACGTCCACCCCCTGGACCCCGGACAGTCCGTGGAGCTCAACGGCTACACGATCCGGACCGCGCTGGCCGATCATCCGGTTCCAGCCCTCGCCTATCGACTGGACGAAGGACCAAAGCGAGGCCGCTTCGACCCGCGCAAGGCCAAGGAGCTAGGCATCCGGGGAACTGACTTCTCTCAGCTCGAGGCCGGTGAACCCGTCCACGTGGAAGGCCACGTGGTGCATCCAGAGGATGTAATCGGTCCACCTCGAGCGGGCCGATCCTTGGTGTACTCGGGCGATTCAGCGCCCTCGGAAGAAGTCCGGAAGCTCGCAACGAAGGCCACGCTGCTGATCCACGAAGCGACGGTCGGCACCGATCTAGAAGCGGAGGCGAATCGATGGGGCCACTCGTCCGCCCGGCAAGCGGCGGAGCTCGCACGAAACGCGGAGGTGGGGATGCTCTTCCTGACGCACTTTTCCTCTCGGTACAAGGAGTCCGCTCCGCTCGCGGCCGAGGCGCAAGCGCAATTTCCCCATGCCCAAGCCGCTCGCGACCTGCTCGATCATTTGATCCTCCAGCCATGATCCGCGCGGACCTTCTGGTCTCCAACATCGGCGAACTTGCGACTCTCGCTCGGGGCTCTGTCCCACGCACAGGCGAGTCCATGCGCGATCTTGGCCTCATGCACGACGCCACGCTCGCCGTCGCAGGGGGTCGATTCGTCTTCGTCGGCCCGAAACGTCGCGCGCGATCAGAAGTACGACTTCGTACGGGGGGAATGCACTGGGACGCCGACGGGGGGGTGGTCGTACCGGGATTCGTCGACGCGCACACCCATCTGTTGTTTGCTGGCGATCGATCTGCTGAAGTCGAGCTCAAGATCGAAGGCTCAACCTATCGCGATATCGCCCAACGTGGTGGCGGTCTCTTCTCGACGGTGCGCGCGACTCGACGAGCATCCTCCTCCGAGCTCCTTCGCTTGGCCGAAGCCCGCCTGCATCGTATGGTGCAGGGTGGAACCACTTCGGTCGAGGTGAAAAGTGGCTACGCGCTCAATCACGCCGGAGAGCTTCGATTGCTTTCGCTCATTCCACGCCTCGCCCGGCGAACCGGGATGAGACTCGTTCCCACGTACCTCGGTGGTCATGCGGTGCCGCCGGAGTTTGTCGGGCGATCCGACGCCTATGTCGATCTGATGATTCGGCAAACTCTACCCGTCGTGGCCCGTCGAAGACTAGCTAAGTTCTGTGATGTGTTTTGCGAGCCGGGTTTTTTTTCCGCGCGTCAATCGGAACGCTTGTTGCGAGCCGCCGCCGGATTAGGGCTTGGAATCAAGATCCACGCCGAAGAGTTTGTGCTCAGCGGAGGAGCCCGCGTCGCCGCTCGTCTCGGAGCCCGCTCGGCCGACCATTTGCTCGCCGCACAGACGGGCGATCGAGTCGCACTGGCACGCGCGGGTGTCACCGCCGTGCTGTTGCCCGTCACCCCATTCGCTTCGATGTCACGTCAACGCGCCCCCGGCCGCGAACTCGTCGACGCCGGGGTTTCCGTGGCGCTCGGAAGTGATCTCTCGCCGAATTCATGGGTGGAATCGATGTCGGTCGTGCTCTCGCACGCAATCTACGGCGGGCGGCTGCTCCCGTCAGAGGCCCTGACAGCGGCGACGGTGAACGCGGCGCACGCTTCCGGCCTCGAGGATGTGGCGGGACAGATCGCGGTCGGTCGATCTGCGGATTTCTCTATCTTCGATCTCCCGGGGGTTGCGCATCTGGGATATCGCGTCGGAGCGTTTCCGACGCACATTTCACGTCAGGGAAATACCATTTCTCTGAGGTAAATGCGCCCGCACATCTAAATAGGGGTGCTACCGTCCTCGCCGGTGAGGTCGCCAAACATGGCGGAGCGCGTAGGAAAAGAGCAGATCAAGCGAGAGAAGGGATACCTGTACTACCTAGGGAAAGACGGGTATCTTTGGAAGACGCCGACCAAGCTGAACAAGTCGGGAAGAAAGTCGCGAGTCGGAACCGAGAAGGTCACCCGGCAAGACGGCTACATGTACTTCCTCGACAAGAAGGGGTTCATCTCGCGCGCTCGGATGAAGAACGCGTAATCGCGTTCTCCCTTAACGGAACCTTTCCCTCGGGAAGGGTTCCATTCTTTCTTTTTGAACTCCCACGGCCGCGAAACGGCTCGTGCGAGCGTCAGGAATTATATTCCCTGTCCCTTCGTCCGGTCGATGGTCTGCCGTAACGACCCCGACGACCCGCGCAAGTGCGAGCGGTGCGGTCAATTTCTCTGGGTCGCCGAGGAAGGCTTGTACTGCGGTGATTGCGGCGCCTTGATGCCGTGCACCATGCGGGTTCTTCCCCCGCCAACTTAGGAGGATCGCGCCGGCAAGGCCGGGGGGAGCGTCCCCGAGGACGCGGCCACGGGGCGGTACCGTCTCCAAAGAGCGAGGAAGAAGAAGACCGCGAGGACGTCCGCGACAAGGACGATCGGAATGAAGATCTGGGCGAGGAGCCCAAACAATAGAATCGGCGTAACCGCTCCGACCGCAAGGAGCACGAGATGCGGAGCATGCTCGGTACGCCCGATCGTCCCCCGGATGATGCCGAGGAGGATCCCGGAGAACAGGATCTCGACTGCCCCCGTCACAGGCGCCGCCCAGCTGAGATGCTCGCCGAGGGAGGGGACGAGTAAGAGGATCGGGTAGAAGGCAAGTCCCAACAACAAGAACGCGGAGGGTCGCCATCGGGGGAGCAGCGTGGGCGGTTCGAGAATTCGGGCGGGAAGTCGATAGGCGAGCCCAATTAATCCGGCCGCCACCGGGACGGCGAGGACGATTTGCAACCAGCCGGCCCAATAGTGGGTGAGGAGAACGAGGAAAAGGACGTCCCCAGAATAAATGAGGAAGAGAGCCCGAATCTGACGAGTCGTGAGAAGCGTTTGCCCCCGCGTCTCAGGGAGGGCGAGACCGCAGAGGAGGATGGGGAGTCCGATGCTGTAGACGGCGTGTATCTGGAGGATCCCGATTACCCAAATCCAGTTCACTCCGAGGTAATGCCCGTAGAATCCGAGGCCACTGACGACGGACGCGTGGGAATTGAAGAGCGTACTGAGTGCCGTGCCCTCCTCGAGCAACCCGTACGCGGCGCCCAGGAGGAGCAGCGCCGCCCACCCCTTCCGCCAGCGGACCATGGCGTCGCGGATCAGCAGGACGCCGGGGCCATACAGCCCTAGATTGAGCCCTAAGAAGAGGAAGAAGATGAACGGATTCACGACGAGCAGCTCGAACGAAGAGGAGCCGGAGAGATATTCTGGGATACCCGGGGAGAGGGCCAGGAGAAGCAACACCGGCCATCGGCGAAAAATGTCACGAAAAGGGCGTGCGACCGCCGCCGTAACCCCTGATGCCATTCGCCCGGGCAGGAGTGGAGCCGTCCGTTACTTAGTCTCGACGAGCGCCAGGAAATCCGCAACGAATCTTACGCAGGAACGGCCTGAGCGTTCCAACCGACGCGGCGAAGATGCAACCTGGAGGAATTCCGACCAAGCAGGCTTATACCGCCTCACGCTTGGCGCCACGCGGAGGGTCCGCGACGGGTGTTCTCGCGACACCGACCGCGTTCCTACAGACTTACGCCAGACGTGAAACGCCCCTTTACCGGGACCGTTTCTCCCTCTGACCGAGGGCCTGTAAGGAATCGCAGCGGTTGTTGAATTGGGTTCGTCAACCCATCGGAACACGTCGGCGAATACCTTCAGGAGTAAACCTCATGGCAGTTGCAAAGAAACGCGCCTCCCTTCCCGAGGAGGCGGCCGCACGCGCCGCTCCGCGGATCGGACGGGATCCGATTCCCATCCCCCGCCTCGTTCCTCGAGAGAAGACCGCCTTTGATACCGTCGAGTGGAAGAACCACGACTCGCTGATCAAGAATGCCGACGGCAAGGTCATCTTCGAGCAGAAGGGGATCCGAGCGCCGGTCTCGTGGTCGGACAACTCGATCAACATCGCCGCGTCGAAATATTTCCGCGTCATCCAGGGTCGACGCGAGAACTCAGTCGAGGGAATGATTCGGCGCGTCTGTCACTGGATCTCCCAGACCGGTCTCGAACTCGGCTACTTCGACACGCCCGGGGAAGCCACCACGCTCGAGGAGAGTCTTGCCTATCTCATGGTGCAACAGATGGCGGCCTTCAACAGCCCCGTCTGGTTCAACGTCGGGGTGCGCGATCCGCCTCAATGTTCCGCTTGCTTCATCCAATCGATCGGAGACGACATGGACTCGATTTTGAACCTCGCCGTGAGCGAGGGACGACTCTTCAAGGGCGGAAGCGGCACCGGTTCCAATCTCTCCTCGCTACGCGGAAGTCACGAGCGCCTCTCCGGAGGCGGGATCGCCTCGGGCCCGGTCTCCTTCATGCGCGCGTTCGACGCCCTGGCAGGAGTGATCAAGTCCGGTGGCACGACGCGTCGCGCCGCAAAGATGGTCATCCTCAACATGGACCATCCGGATGTTGTCGATTTCATCGAGTGTAAAGTTCGCGAAGAGGACAAGGCCTACGCGCTGATCCGCGAGGGATATTCTCCGAACTTCGACGGAACGGATCCGGATTCGGCGTACGCCTCGATCGCCTATCAGAACGCGAATCATTCGGTCCGCATTCCCGATTCGTTCATGGAAGCCGTCCAAAAAGATGGCGAGTGGAAGACGTACAACCGCACCGACCACGCCGTGGCGGCCACGTACCGAGCTCGAGATCTCTGGCGCAAGCTCGCCTACGCCGCGTGGCGGTGCGGGGATCCGGGTGTCCAATTCGACGACATCACCAACGACTGGCACACCTCGCCGATGTCCGGCCGGATCAACGCCTCGAATCCCTGCAGCGAGTATCTTTTCCTCGACGACACGGCGTGCAATCTCGCTTCGATCAACCTGATGCGCTTCCTCGATGCGAACGGTACGTTTGACCTCGAGCTCTTCCAGGCCGCCGTCCGAACGATGATCCTGGCCATGGAGATCGTCGTCGATGCCTCGAGCTATCCGACCGCCTCCATTACGCAGAACTCCCACGATTTCCGGCCCCTGGGGCTTGGGTACGCCAATCTCGGAGCGCTGCTCATGCACTACGGGTTGCCCTACGATTCCGACGCGGGCCGGACGCTCGCGGGCGCGGTAAGCGCGTTCCTCTCCGGTGAGGGCTACCACCTGTCCGCCGAGATCTCGAAGCGCATGGGTCCCTTCGCCGGCTTCGACAAGAATCGCGCGCCGATGTTGCGCGTGATGGGGAAGCACTCGGCCGCTGCGGATCGGATCCCGTCCAACGATCCCCGCCTCACGCCGCTCGCCCAAGCATCGGCCGAACGGTGGCGGGAAACGGTGAAGGCCGGGGAACTCTGGGGATATCGAAACGCTCAGATCTCCGTCATCGCGCCGACCGGGACGATCGGACTGCTCATGGGCTGCGACACGCTAGGGCTTGAACCCGAACTCTCGTTGGTGAAGACGAAGAACCTCGTGGGCGGAGGTACGATGCGCATGGTGAATCGCACCGTCGCCGATGGGCTCTCGAGCCTCGGCTACTCGGCTGCCGCAATCGACGCGATCACGAAATATCTCGAAACCACGGGAACCGTGGAAGGCGCGCCGGGTCTCAAACCCGAGCATCTTGACGTGTTCGATTGTGCGCTTGCCCCCGTAGGAGGGAATCGCACGATACAACCGATGGGACATCTCAAGATGTTGGGAGCGGTCCAGCCGTTCCTCTCGGGTGGCGCATCCAAAACCATCAATCTCTCGAACGACGCGACGGTCGAAGATATCGAACGGATCTATCTCGAAGCTTGGCAGCTCGGCATCAAGTCGGTCGCGCTGTACCGAGACGGTTGCAAAGCCTCCCAGCCGTACGAAACGGGGAAGGGAAAGGCTGCCACCGCGACCGGAGCCCGCGCCCCCGCTCGGGAGCGCTTGCCCGACGAACGCAAGGCAATCACGCACCACTTCTCGGTCGGCGGCCATGACGGCTACGTCACCGTGGGGCTGTACCCCGACGGGCGGCCCGGCGAGGTCTTCTTCCGCGTCACCAAGGAGGGCTCGACCGTCAACGGATTGATGGACTCGCTCGGGATCTCGATGTCGATGGCGCTCCAACATGGAGTGCCGCTCAAAGATCTCGTTCGGAAGTTAGCCCACCTTCGCTTCGAACCCGCGGGCGCTACGAATAATCCCAAGGTCCGATTCGCGAAGTCGATCCCGGATTACGTGGCCCGCTGGCTGGCCCTCGAATTCCTGACCGAAGAGGACCGCCGCTCGATCGGGCTCGAAGCGCCGGCCGCCGAGAATGGCAATGGCCATGGGAGCAGCGCTCCGAGCAAAGCCTCCGCGACGGTCAAGTTCGAGACGCGACCGCTCGACACGTTTGGCCAACCATCCCCGATGGGCGGCGTCTCCGAGGATTCTCCCTCCTGCCACATCTGCGGCGGAATCATGGTGCGCTCTGGCACGTGCTACGCGTGCACCGTCTGCGGCGCAACAAGCGGCTGTTCGTAGAGGCTCGGAGCCCCGCTCCCCGGGACGACCGGCGTTAACGGAGCGCGTAGCGCGCGAGCTCGACCAAGTCCGTCACGGTCACGGTAGTACCGCGGGGCGCAGAAGCGGGCCCACCCCACGACGCTCGGATCGCGCCGGCGGGAAAGCGCGGCTCGACCGTTCCTTCGACTCCCTCGATGTGCCGCGGAAGGCCCCGCCGACCCGCCTCGAGCAAGATGACGAGCGCGCCCACCGGTCCGGACTCGACCAGTAACGAGAATTCCTTCCTCGCCTGCTGCTCCTCGATACGCGCCTCCTCATCGTGCAGGTGAGCGATACGGCTACGGGGGGAGCGCGCCGCCCTGCCAACCTCCGCTCGGAGCGGCTCCGCGGGCCGCCACGCGATCTGGGCTCCCGCCGCTTCGAACCGACTCCAGAGTCCGGGGTCGATGGGGAGCGACGGCGCGGGCGTCACGCCGCCACTGACCGACCGCGCCACATCAAGCAATCGGGTCGGACGACGCAGGGGCCACACACCGTGAGATCCCGATGCTTCGGACAGTCGCCCGAGATTCCCGTGTGGCAGAGCACGAAATCGTACTTCACCGGGTCGATCGGGTCGATACGTCGGAGGCGCTCGGTGACCTCTTCGACCGTCGCCCACGAACGGGTCTTGCGTTGGGTGAGCCCGAGATGGTAGGCGATCCAGAAAACGTGTTGGTCGAGGGGGATGCGAAGCTCGCCCGTCGGGACGCGTCGCCATAGTCCGAGGTCCGGGTACGCCGAGCGTACCATCCATCGGAGGTAGAGGGTCATCCGCTTGCAGGGACTTCGGGGTCGGTCGACCGGACTGGGAAACAGGGCGCGATAGCCAGGGGGAGCACGGCGGTCCCCACGGAGGCCGCGAGCGAGTCGATCGAGCCCGAGCGCGAACCCCCCGTCCGCCATCCCTTCGAGGAACAGCGTTTCGAGAGAATCGTATCGATCGTACAATCCCGCCAGCTGGGACCCAAGATAGGCCATCTGATCGCCGCGGATCCATCGGTGGCGGAACTCGCGAAGCGCCTCCTGGCGTTCCTTCGGCGATAGCTGGGTCACGAAGGCGCGTAGATCCCCGTGGGCCGCGTCGGCCAGACGTCCAATGGCGCCCCGAATCGCCGTCGTGTTCCCGATCGCTAAGGTCGCCGCATAGATGCCGACAATCTCGCCGCTCCTTCGATCTCGGATCAAAGGCCGAATGGCCGAGATCGGGTCCTCGGCCAACGAGCGTTCGAACGGAAACCGCGTATAGAGCACCTCCAGGTGTTGCGGGAACTCGAGGGTGGGCTGATGAGGTCGGGCCACGGACGCAGGACGATTCGCCGAGCTTTACGCTTGCCCGGGAGATCGCTCTCCGGTCCTGACGGTCGCCTATTAGTTCGACTTCGTTTCGGTTGGTCGGATGTCGACCGTCGAGTATGTCGAAGGCATCGACCGGCTCTGGCTGGTAGAGGCCTTTCGGCAAAACCCAGTCTCCCATGCGTATGCGATGTGGGATCTCGAGCAGACCCCGGACAAAGTTCGCTTCGTCACCTGCCGACGGGGTTCCGAGACCCTCTCCTATCTCCTGATCTGGAATGGGAGCCCGGCCGGCCCCGTAGTACACTGGGTGGGAGCGAACGAAGAGGCCGGTCCGCTGGTTGAGCGATTCCCCCCTCGTCCTTTGATGGCGGTCGTGCCGACGGAATTCGCCCCCCCGGTGCTCGCACGACACAGCCCCGCACTCTCCGAACCTCTCTTGACCCTCTACCGACCCTGGTCGGCCGAGGCCCCCACGCATGCGGCTCCGCTCACGCGACCGCTTCATCGGTTCGATCACGAGGCGCTCGAGTCGTTCATCCGGCGATTTCCCGAGCCTCTCGCCCACAGCTACGCCTCCTTCGATCCAGGGGCCGAGCGGGCGTGGGGTGCGTTCTCTCCTGAGACGGGGGTCCTCGAGGGAGTGGCGAAAACCTCTGCGCGCCTTCCAACCTTATGGTTCATTACCGGTGTGTTTGTGGCGCCGGACGCTCGGGGGCGCGGAATCGCGACCGCATTGACCGCCGGACTCGTACGCGACGCGCTGCAAGTTCACGCCGCCAGCGCGCTGTACGTTCGCGAGCCGAACCTCCCGGCGCGGCGCGCGTATGAAAAAGTGGGATTCGAGTTCTTCGAACGAAGAATCTTGGTCGACGCCGGCGTCGGACAGCTCGCTTCGCCGCCGTAACTTCTTAGCCCCCATACCCTTGGTGGGCGTACTCCATGTCGTCCAATGCCCGCGCCGTTCAGATTCTGCGCGAGATCGGCGATCTGCTCGATCTGCAGGGCGAGAAGTTCAAGCCGGAGGCCTACCGTCGCGCCGCCCGCTCTATCGAGTCGCTTTCCGAGGATTTGCCGAAGGTCGCCGCACGCGACGAGCTTCGCACGATCCCAGGGGTCGGAGACGCGATCGAGGAAAAATTGCAAGAATTTCTTCGGACGGGGACGATCGAGTATTTCGAACGACTTCGCAAGGAGGTCCCCCCGGGGATCGTCGAACTGATGCATCTCGCCGGGATCGGGCCCAAGACCGCACGGCGGCTCTGGGTCGAGCTCGGCATCGAAGGCCCCGCCGAGTTGCTCACGGCGATTGACGCCGGCAGGCTGGTCGGGCTCGCGGGATTCAAGGACCGAAAAATCGCCCAACTTCGAGATGCCGTCGCCCGAACGGGTGGACCGACCGAGGAGCGCCGCTTGTTCGCGGACGTCTGGCCGATCGCTCAACGACTCGTGGAGGAACTTCGGCGTCAGGCTCCCGTCGACCAGGTCGAGCTGGCGGGGAGTGTACGACGGCGGCGGGAAACGATTGGAGATCTCGATATCCTCGTGACCTCCCGAGACGCGGAGAAGGTGTTCGACATCGCAACCAAACTCCCGGAGGTCCAGAGCATCGTGCTCCGGGGTCCGACAAAGGAGACGTTAATCTATCAGCCGGGCATCCAAGTCGACATTCGAGTGCTGGTGCCCGAGAGCTTCGGCGCCGCGCTACAGTATTTCACGGGATCCAAGGACCACAACGTTCGCCTACGGTCGATCGCCCGGGATCGTGGGCTCAAGATCAACGAGTACGGAGTATTCCGGGGGGACGAACGGATCGCGGGTGCGACCGAAGCGGACGTCTACGCGACCCTGGGGTTGCCCCTCATTCCGCCTGAGATCCGGGAGAACCAGGGAGAGATCGACGCCGCGCTGGCTGGTACGGTCCCCACGTTGGTTGAGGAGCAAGATCTCCAGGGGGACCTCCACGTACACGTCGACAATACAGCGACAGTGGCGGATATCGACCGACTCCTCGCAGAAGCGCGGGCGCGCGGATGGAGCTACATTGGAGTCGTGATTACTGCTACTGGACGAGGGAAGCGGGCCGGGGAGCCAGCTCCGGACGTTCTGGCTCGGATCGCGAGCCTACGTCGCTCGAAGTCGGAACAAGCTCCGGCCCTGTTCTTGGGCTGGGAAGGGACCGCTCCGCCCACGAGGGACCAAACGGCTGAATACGCGCCGGATTACTGGATCCTTTCCTTGAGTCAAGATACTAGAACGGCGTCGCCGCCTCCCCGCCGAGACGCCGCTCCGTTGTTTGCCGCCCACCTCGCAACAGGAGATCGAGCGGGAGCGGAGGAAGCGGCATTCGCTAGCGTCTGGCTTCCGTGGGCTCAAGAGAATGCGGTAGCGCTCGAGATGACGCCCCGTCCAGGGGTCGATGGATTGGATTCCGCCTCCGCTCGGCGCGTGGGTACGGCGGGAGTGAAGTTGCATCTCACGGGCGACGCCCGGGTCGGCACGGCCGGAACTCAAATCGGCCTGGCCGTGGGGTTTGCGCGCCGCGGGTGGATCGAGAAAGGGTCGGTCTTGAATGCCCAATCCGACTCGGCGTTTATCGGATCCGGCCGGAGCCGTAGGAAACCCTCGACGCGCTAGGGGTCGCCTGACCTCCCGAGATCGTCAGTCGCTCGGGAGAGGATTCTCGGCCGACGCAACTGGGGCATCGATGCAACGCCGCGCCCGGAACTCGGGACCAGTAGCACACGCGGCACAATGGTCGGCCGCACCCCCAGCAAAGGATCAGGGCTGTCGTGTCGTTGATCGGGGAGGCGCACCCCGCACAGCTCCGACGGCCCGCCAATGGGTTCGAGATCCCGATCGGGGGCTCTGGCCGTCGCCGCCTTTGGTCCCCCATCGGACCAAGGGGTTGGTTGGTGCTCGGGAGAGTAGGGGATTCGGTTACTGGGGACCGCTCGGATTCGGACAGATCGTTGGAAGCGCCCTTCGGACGTAGGCCGGCCGATCGGGCGGACATTAGACCTCCAACCGGAGGCTACTCGGCCCCCGGACAACCGCTCTCGCGCCTCGTGCGTTCCGCATCGGACCCTCGTGGGCTCCCGGTGGGACGGTTGTTCCCACCGCTGTCTCGCGTTGGCGGGGGACCGCGCTCCCGGCGTATGAAGCTTCGTTTGACCCGGGAACTGAGCGTATAGCTCCTTTACGGCTCCATCCACGGGGTTTTGTACCGGGGCTTTCAGGTACTCCCGCGTGCACCGCACCGCAGCCTATCGTCGACCGGTGGTTCGATCGAACGTCAACAACCCCGTCGTTCGCCAGTCGAATGCGGCCATCCCCGTCGTCATTGTCGTCGTGGCGATCGGGCTCTACCTCGCCTCATATTCCCTACTCGTCCCGGGACTGCTCGCGCTCGCCCTATTCGCGTCCGGCTTCTCGTTCCTCTCTTCCCGCTTGAATCCGCTGGCCATCTCCTACTATCTCAACACGAAGCCATCCTGGGGGGCGATCGGGGTCGTCTTCTTGGGAGCGCTCGGGTTGGCCTGGGCGACGTACCTGTTCTACCTCCGCGGCTGGGGCCCGATCTTGCCGAACCTCTGAATGCGACTCTGTTCGAAAGGCTCGGCTTAGGCGGCGATCATCCGATCCAGAGCCCGGCGGGCGCGCTGGGCGGTCTCCGACGGAACATCGATCACGAACTGTTGGAACGCCAAGGAATCGCGAATGTCCGCGAGGTCGATCTGTTTCATGTAGGGACAGATCGCGCCCTCGGAAAGCGCGGTGAATCGCGTCGTGGGATTGAGGCGGCGCATCCGGTGCAGGATCCCCACCTCGGTGGCGACCAGGACCTCGGGAGCCCGGGTCTCTTCCGCGAAGCGCACCATTCCATCGGTCGAAAGAACTTGGTCGACGTGCGGGAGGACCTGGGAGGCGCAGCCGCACTCGGGATGCGCGATCAGCGGCGCGCCCGGATGCGCGGCGCGCGCGGTGGCCACTTCTTCGGGGCGAAGCTTCGCGTGCACCGGGCAGTCCCCCGCCCACAAGTGCATCGAGCGGCCCGTCTGTTTACGGACATAATCGCCGAGGAACATATCCGGCAGGAAGAGGATCTCCTTGTCCGCGGGGATCCCCCGGACAATCTTGGTCGCATTCGAGCTGGTGCAGCAGTAGTCGGCTTCCGCCTTCACATCGGCGGAGGTGTTGATGTACGCCACGACCACCGCGGCGGGGTGCTGCGTTTTCCACTCGCGCAGCTGCTCGGCCGTGATCGAATCGGCCAAGCCGCACCCCGCCTTTAGATCCGGGAGCAGGACCGTCTTGGTAGGATTGAGGATCTTCGCGGTTTCGGCCATGAAGCGGACTCCGGCGAAGCAGATCACCGCACGGTCGGCCTCTACCGCCTTGCGCGAAAGATAGAGGGAGTCGCCGACGAAATCGGCGACGTCCTGGACCTCCGGCAGCTGGTAATTGTGCGCGAGCAGGACCGCGTCCCGCTCGTCTTTCAGCCGTCGAACTTCGGCTTCCAGCGACATGCGTGGGCCCCCACTGTAACGAGGTCCGGACCACTCTTAAGCCGAGTGGACCCGACTTACCTGGAGGTAATACGCAAGTGAAACGGCAGCGCAGGGGCGGAATGCGTGAGGGCCCCCAGACTCAGGGCATCGGCTCCCACTCCTCGAAATCGTTTCGCATTGGCCGGAGTAATTCCCCCCGAAAGCTCGATCCAACGACCCGCTCGTAGCCCGTTGCGTTCCAGTCGGCGAATGATGGCCCGAGCTTGGATAGGTGAGGCGTTGTCGATGAGGATCCGGTCGGCTCCGAGTTGGGCGGCGGCCACCGCCGCTCCGGCGGTACGTACTTCGACCTCGATAGGCCCCTTTTTCCCGCGACGAGCCCGGTTCAACGCGACGGGCAGCTCAATCACCGCGAGGTGATTGTTCTTGATCAGCACGGATTCCGACAAGTCTCTGCGGTGGGGCCAACCGCCTCCATGGACGACCGCTGCCTTCTCCAGGTCCCGGAGTCCCGGGAGCGTTTTTCGCGTCGCATAGATCCGGGGGCGATTCGGGCCGGTACCGACCGCCCGAACCGCGAGAGCAGTCGAAGTGGCGACGCCCGAGAGATGCATCAGGAAATTGAGGAGGGTTCGTTCGATTCCGAGGATCGCACGCGCGTCGCCTTCGAGGAGGAGCACTGTCATCCCGGGGCGGATTGGGTCCCCGTCTCGTGCCTGGGGCGTCGCCCGGACGCCTGCCTGACGGGCGATCTCCCGCGCAGGCGCGAGGCCGGATAGGATCCCTTTCGATTGGCTCGTAATGCGCGCTTTGACGGCGACCCAGTCGGGGATCACCGCCCGGGTAGTGCGGTCGGAGCGTACCCGGTCTTCCCGAAGTGCACGAGCCACGATCGTGCGGAGTTCGGGGTCCCGTGCTGCGGGCGATGACCGGGGACTACGACGGGGCATGCGGGGCCCCGCCATTAGCTTTCGAGATCGCTTCCTTCAGCCGGGCAAAGTCCGTTCCAATGTCGGGTCGTAGCCGCTCGATCCCCTGCCGCTCGAGCTCCTCGATCCGTCGCTCGGCGGTGGCTCGATCGCCTCGGGCCCACGCGAGTTGCGCGAGCCGGAGGACGACGTCCACTTCATCGGCGGGGGTCTTGAGCTCGCGTACTAACCGGAAGGCATCGAGCAGTTCGACCTCCGCCTCGTCCAATCGTCCCTGATCGAGGAGAATCTTCCCCTGGATGATCATCGTCTGGACGAGCGCAAAACGGTCTCCGATCCGCTCGAGGATCTGGCGGGAGCGTTGGTTCTGTTCGAGGGCTTCGTCGAATTGTTTCTGCTCTCGGAGGATGTCGGCGAGGTTGAACCGAGACCACCCGACCCGGCGGGGGTCGTGCGCCTGTTCTCCCAGCTCGAGCGCTCGGCGGAATTCTCGAACGGAGTCGTCGAGCCGGCCCTCCCCCCCAAAGGTGGCGCCGAGAAAGATGTGCGCGAACGACGCTTCGCGCTGGTCCCCCAGTGCTTCCAGCGCGCGGGCGCCCTTGCGGACGCCCTCGATCGATTCTTCAAGGCGACCCGGCATCATCGAGAGCGCGGTCCCACGTCGCACTTCCTCGAGTGCGATCTCGCGCTCGCTCGGGATCGCGCGGGCAAGCGCTAGGGCCGCGTCATGCTCCTCAAGCGCGTCCGGATATCGGCCCAAGTAGAACAGGGCCTCCCCACGTAACCGGTGGAAGGCAATCTGGGTGAGCGGCGTGGTCTGAGGGCCGATCCGGCTCGCTAGCTCGCGCGTCGTACGTTCTGCTTCGGTCCAGGCGCCTTGGTCGGACAGGACCCGTACAAGGTACAGCTCGACTAAGATCTCCTGCGCGGCCATCTCACGTTGATGGACGGCACGCCGGCGCAGGATCTTTCGCAGCAGTTGCTCCGCCGCCTGAAGCTCGCCGAGATAATCGAGCTGGATCGCTAGCTCCAGCGTCAGATCGATCTCGCCCCCCGAATCCTTCGGGTAGGCACGTTGGTGGGCCTCGAGGGCGCGCTCGAGGTGTTCCCGGGCGATGAGCGGAGAGAACGTTCGAATGGCGAAATCGGCCGCCATCCGATTGTATTGGACCGCTTTATCGTCGACTTTGCCCAGGTAATAGTGCCGGGCGAGTGCGTAGATTGTCTCCACGTCGACCGGCGAGCCGGATTCGAGCGCGGCGGCCGCATGACGATGAAGGAGCCGGCGACGCGTTTCCGTGAGGCCGGAATAAATCTGCGTTCGCACATCGTCGCTCACAAAGGAGAGTTGCTCGTCCGGGTGCTCCACAAGGACACCGTGCCCCACCAAGCGATCGGTGATCTCCGCGAGTCGCTCCTCCTCCTCTCCACTTGCGCCCAGGAGTTGGAGAAATGGAAACTCGTTGCCGAGCACCGACGCCACCGCTACGACGCGTTGGGCCTCTTCGTCCAGCTCGGGCACGGTCCTCGCAAGAAACTCCGAGAGGCTGGAGGGAGCAGGAGTTTCGGTAAGATCCGGGGTCGCCCCTCCTTCGCGCCGCATTCGCAGGATCTGTTCGAGGAAGAGCGGATTCCCTCCCGTCTCGGAATGCCAACGCGCGATCTGTTCGGCGGTGGCGGACCGCTCGGGTTCGAGGACCCGGACAAAATCGGCCAGCTCGGCGGACGTGAAGGGACGCACGATGATCCGGTTCGCGTGCGTCGCCTGCTCCAATCGTTCGAGGCGCTGCCGACGCTCTTCGGGCAGGGAGGCGTACGATCGCAACGAGGCGAGAATCCACAAAGGTCGATTCTCAAGCTGCGAAGCCAGATACTCGACACCGCTTATCGAGGAGACGTCTGCCAAGTGCAGATCTTCGAGCACCAGCATAGTGGGGCCGCGGGAGGTCAGCATCAGAAACTGTTGCGCGAGTCCCGTCAACAGCCGCTCGCGATTCGTGTCCGTGCGCTCGCCGGCCTCGGTCAGGGCGTGCAAGAGGCGCTCCTCGACTTCGACGGGCTCGCCCCGGGGGTTGCTCTCGAATCCCGGGGCGAATCCGATGAAGACCGCCTCGGGGGCCGCCGGGCCCCTCGCTCCCGTCCCAAAAGGGCGCTCCCGCTCGGCGGACCCGGCAATCGGTTGGGCGCTTTGCAACGCCTCGCGGATCAACAGAAAGGGTGGCGGGTCTTCGAGCGCAGGGGCGCGCCCCGCCAATACTTGGATCCCATGCTCCCGCGCGCGCGCTACAATCTCGGCGACGAGCGTCGACTTGCCAACCCCCGTCTCTCCGATGAGAAACGTCACGCCGCCGCGGCCGGCGAGGGTGTCCTCGCTCTGGCGAGTGAGCGACTCCACGGCATCGAGACGCCCGATGAACGGGCGCACGGTGTCCATAGGGGTCGCCATTGGTCCGCTAGGGGATTGTTCGCCTATATCACCGTCGTGCGGCGGGAGCGGCGACGAACGGCAAGTCGACCACCCGACCGGCCACGCGACGACTTCGAATCTCAAGTTCGACTTCGGTACCAGCCTGTGCGAGCGCCGGAGGAAGATACGCGAGCGCGATCCCGTGCTTCAACACGGGAGAGGGGCCTCCGCTGGTGACGACCGCGATGGGCTGATTAGCATGAAGCACCGGCGTGCCGTGGCGCGGTATCGCGCCCGGGGTCTCCACCTCGATCCCGGCGAGTTTCGCCGGGATCCCAGCTTTCTGTTGACGTTCCAACGCGTCGCGGCCCACGAATGGATGGTCGAATTCGACGAACCGATCCTGGCCGGCTTCCAAGGGCGTCCGGTCTTGATGAAAATCTTGCCCAGACAACAGATATCCCTTTTCGAGGCGGAGCGTATCGCGCGCCCCAAGCCCGCAAGGCGTCGCGCCGGCATCGACGACCTGCTGCGCGATCGAGGCCGCATCCGCACCGCGAACGAAGAGCTCGTAGCCGGGTTCGCCGGTGTATCCGGTTCGACTCACCCATATTCCCTCGTCCAGGTCTTTCGGTATCGAAACACTCGCACGACCCGTCGACGGCTCGCCTCCTGCGACGTGCATGGGGAACCAGGCGGCGTGATAGAATTTCAACCGACTCAGTTGCCAGGGGAACAAACGTTCGAGGAGGGATCGAGCCTTCGAGCCCTGCACGGCCAAGATCGCGACCGCTCCGTTCCAGCGATCGACCGCAGTATCTGGCTGGCGATGCTCGCGGAGCAGCGTGTAAACCTTCTCCGCCCACGCCGCGTTGGGAATCACGAGGAAGGTGGCGACCGGCTCCGACCCATCATCGAGGCGCGTGATCAGGAGGTCGTCGACGATCAAACCGGCCGAGTCGAGAAGAAAGGTATACCGACACTGCCCTGGTGCGATCTTTCCGACGTTGGCCGTCGTCCGGCGACTCAGCAGAGCTGCCGCATGACCGCCCCCGACCGTCAGGATCCCCATGTGCGAGACATCGAAGAGCCCAACCGCCGCGCGGACGGCTTCGTGCTCGGGGACGATCCCCGCATAATACAGCGGCATCTCCCAGCCGGCAAACGGTACCATATGGCCCCCGTGTGCGACATGAAACGCGTAGAGCGACGTGCGATGGAGCGGAGGCGCGGGGGGCGGAGGGGCCGGGGGTCCGTTCATGTCACGATCTCCGCGAGACGACCGGTGTCTAGGGCGAGGCGGAGCTCGCGTGCTATGCGACGTCCCGAGCTCATGGGAGTGCGCCACAACGCGTTGCCATACGGGTGACCGAGCGCCATGTGGATGTTCGTCCCTCCGCCGATCCGGGCCGCGACATCGAAGATCGTAGGACGACCGTCGCGGTCGAGGCAGGTTTGGAGGCAGAACGGTCCAAGGATACCGGGAGGATACCGGTCGCGAGTGGCATCTACGAAGCGCTCTCCGAGCCGAAAAATCTCTTCCAGGATGGATTCTCGTACGGTCAAGGTGCCGTGGCCGACGATGCTGTACTCAGGGATGCGTTCGGATTCGTTGAGCTCGAGCTGTTGGGCCGCCGGCAATCGGACCAGACCGTCCAAGGAACTTTCCCGTCGCTCATCCACGCCGAGCAATTCCAACCCCGATTCTCGGGGGACGAGCGGGGAGAAGAAAAAGTTGAAATTGAAGACCGGTCCGAGCACGTAGCGTTCGATCCGGGCTTGCGCTAGATCCTCGGCCGAAATCGTGTGCTGCTCCAGAAGTTGTCGGCTCTTTCGTTCGAATTCCGCTGGGTTCGCCGCCGTGAAAAAGCCGCGCTCGAGGCGTTTGGTGGCGTGGGGGAGTTTGACGATCGCGAGGCCGTCGATCTCCGAAGGGGAGGCGATCGCAGCCGGAATCGGCATTCCCGCGCGAGCGAGGAGCGAATAGTAGTTCTCGCGTTCGCGGCGCTCTTCGATTCGCAGCAGGGCGCGAGATCCCACGATCGGAACCGAAATCTGGTCCTCGATGGCGTCCAAAGGGACGTAGGAGCTCAGGGCGCGATTGGGCACGAGCAAAGCACTCGACTGACGGAGTCGCTCCGTCACTTCCGGTTGCGCGATCTCCGAAAATCGGTCGAAGGTCCACACGTCATCGACGCACCCTCGGATGCGCTCTCCTTGGGTGTTGCGCTGGGTCCGGTAGTACTGAGCGTAGGTACGTGCTCGGTCGCGCTGAGCGAGCACGAGACTGCGAAAGCCCTCGGTCACGGCGCCTTCCGCGATATCGAGCGCGGAATGGGAGCCGACGCAGGCGATCCAAGGGGAGGTTTCGTACGCCCCCGCAATCGCGGCGATTTTCGAGCGCTCGATCGACATGGGCTCCCCGCTACGCTACAGCATCTTAAGGGCTCGCGCAATGCGCTCGGCGGTAAGGGGAAGCTCGAGAACTTGCACGCCGACCGCATCGGCCACGGCATTGGCAATCGTGGCGGGAACGGGAATGATCGGGGGCTCGCCTAGCCCTTTGGTGCCGAACGGCCCGGCCCCGAGAAATCCCTCCACGAATTCGATTTCGATTGGCGGAACCTCACCCAAGGTCGGGATCCGGTAGTCGAGCAGTGTTGGATTACGCAGCCTTCCCTCGGTCGTCCACAACATTTCCTCCGTCAAGGCTTGGCCCAACCCCATGGCGACGGCTCCCTCCACTTGCCCACGCGCCATCGCGGGATCGAGGACCGTTCCGGTATCTTGGAAAGCGGCATAGCGCACTACCTGGACCGCCCCGGTCTCGTGGTCGACCGCAACCTCGGCAACGTGTACGGCGGCCGTGAAATCGGTGTATGCGTAGAACGAGCCCAGGAGGACGCGTCCCTCGTCAATCGTTCCACTGTCCCCGTAGTGCCGTCCTTCGACCGTCAATCCAGTTGACTGGCGCTCCGCCGAAGTCAAGAGATCGGAAACAGGGCGTGGTTCTCCCTGCTGCTGGACCCAGATCGACCCGTTGACGATACTGAAGTGTACAGGTCCCTCTCCTCCTATCCGCTTGGCCAGCTGGCGCTGAAGTTCGCGGGCAGCCTTTTCCACGGCCTGGCCCAAGGCTCCAATCGTCCGGCTGCCGAAGACGCCCGAATCGAACGGCGCGGAATCGGTATCGAGGTAATTCACTTCGATGAGATCACGCGATAGCCCCAGCACGCGCTCCGCCGCCGCGGAGAGTCCCGGGAGGATGCTTCCGCTTCCGATTTCACGCTCGCCTTGGTCGATGATGAGCTTGGTCGGAGTCAGATGAAGGCGAGCTTCTCCCCCTGCCCCGGTGCCGGTCGACCAGAACCCTGCCCCCACCCCGATTCCGTGGCCCGCGGTCATGGTCGACCGCCAGCGTTGGGCCACGACAGCAGCGCGTGCCAGGCACTCAGACAATCCAAACGGCAGGACGATCTGGCCGAGGGCGGTCGAGTCGCCCGCGGTCCACGCATGCTGGCGACGGAACTCGATCGGGTCCACTCCGATCCGACGAGCGAGGCCATTCGTGTGGGACTCCTGAACGAACGAGCACTGGGGGGCGAGAGGGGCGCGGTGAGGGCCGAACGGCGGTTTGTGGGTCCGGATCGCGTAGCCCTCCAACTCGATGGTGGGGATCCGATAAGGGCCCGCGAGAAATGCGATCGCATAGCCGGTGGCGAAATCCCGTCCCGGGAGGGAGGCCCCGGCGTCCAAGAGGAGGCGGACACGCCGAACGGACATCCGTCCTCGCAGAAGGCCGGTCTCCATCCGGATGACCGATGGTAGCGTCGTCCGGCCCAGCAGGAATTCTTCCCGATACGTGAGCGCAAGGCGCACCGGACGTCCTGAGTAGCGGGCGAGAACGAGCGCGTACGGCTCGAGAAATGCGGCTCCCTTCCCTCCGAACCCGCCGCCCACCCACGTTCCGTCGACCGTGAGGTCCTCTTGCGGGATCCCCAAAATGCTGGCGGTGTCTTCCCGGGTTCCGAATGGACTCTGTGTCGAGGTTCGCACGCGCCAGTGGTTGTCGGTCACTTCAGCAAGGCAGGCGTGTGGCTCTAGGGCGACCTGATGGACCCCAGCGGTCCGGTATGTTTCCGAAACGACGACCTCGGCGTCCCGGAACGCATCCTCGACCTCTCCATGCCGCGCGTGCACATGAGCGATTACGTGCGAGGCGCGCGCCGCTTCGGCATCCGGCCATTCTGGGAAGAGATCGTCTAACTCTTCGGCGACCGAGCGGGCGTCGACCTCGACCCGCACTCGGGCGGCCGCCCGCCGGGCGGCCTCTAGCGTGGGGGCCGCGATCGCCGCGACAGGCTGATTGAGGTAGTGGATCTCGTCGTGCGCGAAGATCGGTCGGTCCGGATCTCCGCCGCCCTTGGGCAGGATTGACAAGAGTTCGGCGGGTCCCATCGCCACGGCGCCCGGCACGCGACGGGCTTCTGATAGATCCAGGGAGCGGATTCGACCGGCCGCGACGGGAGCGGGAACCAGAACCCCCCATAGCATCCCGGGGACCTCAAGGTCCATTCCGTAGACCGCGGCGCCCCGGAGTTTCAGTGACGCGTCGGGCCGAGCTGCCGAGCTCATCGTTCGCCCTCCCGGACCCGTGCCACCGCCCGCGCAATCGTCGCGTAGCCGGTACAACGACAAAGATTGCTCTGAAGATCGTCAAGCAATTCCGCGGTGGGCGCCTGAAGGCCTCGGTCTTTCAAGAGCCCCGTGAGAGCCATGACGAAGCCCGGCGTGCAATACCCGCATTGCAGCGCGGTCTCCCCTTCGAACGCTTGAACTACACGCCCCCCGATCGGATCCTGTTCGATCGCCTCCACCGTCGTGACGTGGGTGCCCTCGATTTCGTGCGTCAGGGTGAGACAGGAGAGCATGCTGCGATCGTTCACTAGGACTGTGCACGCCCCGCAATCTCCGGTTCGGCAGCCTTCTTTCGTCCCCCGAAGCGCCAGCCTCCAACGCAACGTATCGAGCAAGCGCTCGTTTCCGGGAACGGCCGGGATCACCTGCGCGCGACCGTTCACGGTGAGTCGCGCCTCTCCGGCGCTCACAGCGTTGCCTCCGGCGGGGTGGAGGAGGCGCGCTGCGAACACACCGACCGTACGGCTCGAGCTACCAACGTGCGAACGAGAAGTCGCCGATATTCTTCGGAGGCTCGCTTATCGGTAAAGAAAATGGCGCGAGCGGCCGCGTGATCGGCGGCCGCCACAATGGCCTCCTCGGCAGGTATGGCGGGGAGTGCCTGTTCGGCTTCGACAATTCGCATCGTGCGGGACGTGACGCCCCCCAGTGCGATCCGCCAGTGAGGCTCGATTTGAGAGCGCGCCACGGCGACCCCCACTTGCGAGATGTCGTTCGCGGGCCGCACACGTTGCCACAGATACTCCGAAGGTCGCGCCTCGGGGATCATCACCGATCGAATGAGCTCCACCGGCCCCAAGGTCGTGGAACGCGAAGCGCGGAGGAAACCATCCAGTGGAACCGAACGACTCCCGTGCATTCCCACTACCTCCACGGAGGCATCGAGCGCGAGAAGGATTGGAAGTAGATCCGACGCGGGCGCCGCGCGGGCGAGATTCCCCCCGATCGTGGCGCGGTGGCGCAACGCGACTCCGCCCACGGCATGCACCGCCTCCCAAAGGCCGGGAATCTCGCGTCGCAGACGAGGATCGCCGTCGAGCGCGCTCAAGGGGAGAGTGCTTCCGATCCGCAAACCCCCGTTTTCCCAGGCGAGATCCCGCCACGGTAATCGACGGAGCGATACCACCCTCTGAGCGGTGATCCGACCTTCGTCGAGATCGAGCAGTAGATCGGTACCCCCGGCGAGCACGACCGTGGGTTCCCCCGGCGAAGCCTGCAACGCGGCGAGGGCTGCGTCGACCGTTTCCGGAACGAGGAGTTCGAACTCCACCATCACGCCTTCGAGCCGACTTTTGATGATAGCGTTTCGGTCTTCGGACCGAGCCGAACAGTCGCCCTTTTTATCATTGGTTAATGTTTGGCACTCAATCTTCATGCCGTTCGAATTGGCGTTGCGTTACAGTACTCCGCTCACGCCACTCCCCGACCTGGATGAAGTGCTGCGAGAATTCCTCCGTCTCGTGGGGTATCTCCCCGAGGGCGAGGAAGGGCGCGGGAGCGAAGGACCGATCGCGCAGAGCCTCGCGTATCGTCTGGTGCGCGACTGCCTGCTGAAGGATCAGACACGCCCTTGGTATGTGGACGAGCTGACCGCCGTCCTGAAGACTTCGAAACCAACCGTCTATCGGCACATCAACAAGCTCAAGTCCCTCGACCTACTCGAAGGGGTGGGCGGCGTCAGTGATGGGAAAGGTCGGAAAGCCTATCGGCTTCGGTACGGCAATCTGTCGCGGGCCTGGGACTTCACGGAGGCCAACGCCCAGAATGCGTTGCGACGATATCGGGAAACGGTGAATCACTTGCAGATGTTGATCGAAAAGAGTCATGGTGAAACGGCCCCGGCGAAACTCGGCGCCGTGAAGGTCACGGTCAAGGAGCGGGCGGTCCGATGAGCGAACCCAAGCTCCCCGAGAAGCGCCCGCCCATCGCGCTGACGAACGGTTCGAAGATCCGCGTTCACTCCGCGGGCCCCCGCGAGGAGGCGATGATCTCGACCGGCACGTTCCGGGGCCTGGTTTCGATTGGCGGGGACAACTCCCTCGCGATCGAACTCGACGCGTCAGGGAACGAGAAGTCAGGCCAGATCCGACTCGTTCCCTTGAATGCCTTACTCGCCATCGATATCCTCGAAGCGGCCAAGCCGGAAGAGGAAAAGCGTTCGGAGACTCCGTCTGCCGCCCCCGGCTATTTCCGCTGACGGCCGGTTCCGAGACGGGCTTGCTGGGAGTTTCGCCGTCCTGAAGGCAGAACGGATTCGAACCCAGGTCTTTGGCTTCGAAGGCCAAAAGGATAGTCCAGACTACCCTACAAGCCCGTAGGTCGGCGAATCCCCTGCGACGTATTTGGGAGTTTGGACGGCTCAGCGAACCGCCTCAGACGGCCTTGAGTTGGCCGTCCTCCGCCGATTCCGGCGCGAAACCCTCGAGCGTCTTCTGGGAGATGGTACCCGGGAAGAGCGTCGCGAGGGACGCGGCGAGGATGTCGATGCGCTGCCGTACATACGGGGTCACGCCGGGAGTATCCGCGAGCTGGCGCGAGAGCCCGAGATATTTGCGTACCATACGTTCGTAGACCGTAGGAAGGAGTTCGCCTTCGCACCGGCCACCGCCGCGACTCGTTTCGGTGCATCGGCCGCTGAGGGAGGGACGTCGCACGCTCGCTCCGCAGCTCTTGCAGCGGAACGATTGCGTCGCGTAGCTCTTGAGATTTCCCATTAGGTCGGGGAGGAAGTGGGAGTTGAGCATCAGCGTCACGGCTTCGGCAACGTCGACCGCCCGGATCTGTGAGGTGAGCGCGAGCGACTGGGCCACGATCCCGTTCATCGACTCCGCTTCGCGGTAAGCGGACCGCACCGGCCCGCCGGCGATATCCGTCGTGTCGTGGGTGAATCCGAAGCCCGACAATGGCTCGGACGTACCGACCCGCTGTCCGATAGATTCGATCGTTTTCTCCAGGTCCTTCGCGCTCTTGCCCGCGAGGGCCGCACGATAGAGCGTGAGCGGGTAGTGCGTCACGATGTCGAGATTGTGCGCCTCTTTGTCGACCTCCGTGGAATGAAGTCGGGTCGTGAGCACGAGGGGTTTGTCCATGAGCGCCCCCCGACTTGCGGGAAGATAGGCACGCGAAAAGTTGAGAAGGGCGTCGAGCAGGAGGGTGACCGAATCTTCATCGCCATCGCAATTGCGACGCTTCGCCGCATGGAAAACGGGGTGGGCGAAACACGCCTCGGCGTCGGTGTAGCCGATGATGCGGCCGGCCACTCCTCCCGAGGTGTGCGGGGCCAATGCGACCACGATCGCACCGACCAGATCTTCCGGCCGATGCACCCGATAGAACGGGTCGAGATTGTAGATCCGCACGAGTTCATCGTCGACAAATCGCGCGAGATCGGTGAGATACTCTCCACACGATCGCGAAACGATAAGGTCCTGAGGAGCCAGTTCGACTAGTTGAGATTCCTCGAGCAAGGGCGCGCCCAACCAATCATGTTCGTACCCGAGTTTGTGCGCTTCCCCGACTCCTAATCCAATCTCTTGCGGACGGAAGTGAGTCAGGGGCATGTCGGTCAGGTCGAATCGAGCCGTCCCGTCCTGGTAAACGGAGATCCCATGGGCGGCGCGCAGGATTCCTTTCTCGATCATCTCGGGTACTTTGCCCGGGGAGGTGAGCCCCTTGACGCCCTTCACTTCCGGCGTGCGATGCAGATGCAAGCGCCGCAGCGCGTCCGACCAGATCGGCGCGACGGGAAGGGCTTCGATCACGATTTCGCCGGTCGGCTCGGTATGCGCCCCGCACGTGCAACGCAGCCAGACCGTACTTTTCCCGCACTCGGGACACCGCCGTCGACCCAGGGATACCGAGACTCCACTGGCCATCGTTCGACGCACCGATTCGGAGACCGAACGTTTCGCTCCTCCCGACTCCCCGAGCGGAAACAAGGCGTGGACGTTCGGGGTCATCGAGCGTTGTCGCGCTTTTTCGGGACGGCCGACGCGCGCCCCGACCCGGGAGGGAGCTCGCGCTCGGACCTGGGCCCCTACGAGTCGACTCACGTAAGCGAGCGGGTCGATCTCGAGGGGGTCCAATGCCGATTGGCGGATCAGGCTCGTTCCGTTCGCGACAAGGCCCAACCCTCCTACCAGGGCCGCGCTGGATTCGCTCTCGCCCGCGAGGCGATTTTCCGGGAGGGGCGAACTCAAGAAACCCAGGCGGAGTAGCAGTTCTCGATACTCGGGATCGAATGGGAGCTCAAGAGCGCCCGCGACCCACCGTCCGTTTGCTTCGACAAACTCGGACAAAGCACGGATTTCCGTCGCAGTGAGATCGTGCCAAAAGAGGAGGAAGCGTGGGTGAAGCGGCACGTTGTAGCGACGAGCCACCTCCACCGCTTCTTCGTAGGACGGGCGGAGGGACTCGGGAGAAATGAGCGCACCGGCGGCACGCAACTCCTCTCGGTGCCAGTCAATCGAATACGCCCCGGCGACGAGCGGCCGATTGTTCTCGAGGAACTCCCCATACGAAATGAGCAGCTCGCCCAGGTCGAGGATCCGCGCGATCTTGGGAAGCAGCTCCTTCGCGCGCTCACGGTCGTGCACGGCGGTGACTGTTCCGTCGACCAATTCGACGATGGGACCTTCGATGGTGTCGCAAACGCCCATCGCAGCGGCCTTCCCCGGGTATTCTAGTTTCAGCTGGGTTCCGATCGCAACAAAGCGGCGCAGCACTACCATCGTCGCCGGGTTGACGGCGCACGCGGCGAGGCCGGTGGTCCGCGCTCGCCCATACTGTAGGCGAAAGCCTCCGGGATGATTCGGGTGGGCCAGGATCGGCCGACCCCCGAGCGCCTCGGCCAGGTACTTGGGTGCCCCCCCTTCCTCGCTGTCACGACTGCGAGAAAGCCCGAGCTGTTGGAGGAAATCCCATCCTGGGAGACCTAGTTTTTCGACTATCTTGCGCACTTTGGGTGCTTTCTGACACAATCCTTCGGCGATCACCAAGCACGCCCCGCCGCGCAAGCCGTTCGTAGGAACCCGCGGGAGATTCCGGAACGCAGAGACTTCGGCGTCGCCTTCAGTGGATTCGCCCGAGATGCATACGGGAACGTTGCGGACTACGATCTCGATCTCTTCCGCGCTCGGAACGTATTGCAGATGTTGATGTTGTTTGTAGAGGGGGATTTCCTCTTTGTATCGCTCCACCTCGGCGGGTTCTGGGTGATACACGCCGAGTCCGAGGTCGCGGCGAACGACGTCCGCCAGGAGCACGGAGAGTGCTTGGGCCGTCGCGCCGGCGGCCCGGATCGGTCCTGCGTAGTACAGTTCGATGTAGGATTCTCCGTCCCGGCCTCCGCGGAGATGCACCTCGGCGAGTCCTTCCAAGGGAGCGACGAGGATTCCTTCGGTGAGGATCGCCAGGCCGAGACGCAACGCGGTGTCGACGCGCGACTCGAGCGTATCTCCCCGAGCGGGGTCGCCGGCGACGCGTCGCGTGATCGTGAAGGCCACTTCTTCGCGCGGCATCTGGCGCGCGAGCTCGCGAATTTCGGTAGATATCCCAGCCAACGGCAGATGGGCGAGTAGCTTCTCGACTCGCATCGCCATGTCCTCCGCGCGCGGAATCTCGGGAGAAAGTTCGGGGTCGAGTCCTTCTTCTCGAGCTTGAAGAGCTACTCGGTAGGCTACGTCCACCTCGTGCTCGATCGACCGAAAATACGAATCCACGTCTACCCACGAACTCAGAGCGGGATAAACCCTCGGCCCGTGGGCGCCACGCGATAATCTGGAGGTTTCAATTCCCCAGTCGCATTGCCTAACCCCGAATTTTTTTTCCCCCTTCCGACTTCCTTCTCTCGCCGGAGTTTATATTCTGGAACTTCTTCGCTCGGATCATGCCCCCGACGACCTCCCGATGGCCGTTTCGCGCGATGCAGATACTGATCCCAATCACCGGACTGCTGCTCATCGTCCAGTACGTTGCCGGACTTTACACGAATGCTTACAGTCCGGCCTCGGGGTTTACCAGTAATACGGCCTATCCGGCGTTGAACCTTCACTACACGGTCGGTATGGCCTTGGGAATCCTCGCGATTATCGTGGTTATTGTCTCGGCCTTTACTCGCGAGATGCGATACATCGGCCTTTCCGTTGTACTGCTCGCAGCGATCCTAGTCGCCGGCTTCGCCGGGATGGCGTTCGTCGGCACTACCCCCAATCCCCCAATCGACACGGTCATCATGGGAAGCGCCTTCCTCGTCGCCTTCTGGGCGACGGTCGTGCTCGGATTCACTTCGATGATGGGCAGATGGAGGGGGACCTCCTCCTCGCCGGCCGCAACCGTCGCGACGTAACGCGTGGAGCAGAGCGAATCGACCCCCGCTGGGACGGGGTGAGTTTCGGATCGCAAACCGGCTCGTGCCGGAACCTCGTGGCGCCCCCCGAGGAGCATCGGCGGTCCCCCCCCCAACGTTACTGAAATCAGTAACCCATATGTCAGGTAACTGAGCTCCTTCAGGCAATGTTCAGTCGAAAGGAGCGCGACTACCTGCTCACGATCGTGCTGGCGACTCGCAGGGGAGTGGACCCGGAACGTCGCCTGGCGGCACGTTTTCCCAGGCCGGTTTATCGGAGAAAGTTGCTCTGGAGCATCCGGGAGAAGGCCGAGCGTGCCCTCGCCGACTGGAATCTCTACAACGAAGCGGCCGCTACGGAAAGACGGATTCTTCCACCAAGGCACGACCCACCGAACGTCGCCCTCCCGGTCTACTCAGATCCCCTCTTCGTCCCCGCCATCCGGGGACTCGAACGAGGGCTCGCGCGACTGCGCCGCCCGATCAAAAAGGAGCGATCGATTTCGAAGGGAAAGCGGAAGGAGGCGTGACATGGGGCTTGTGTGGAAGTCGCGATTGATGTGCCCGAACTGCAAGAAGGAGTTTGACTTCGAGTACGTGCCCGGGGCGTCGTTCACGGCGCTCCGGCTAGGGCGAAGTCGGTACATGCCCTGCCCCCTGTGTCACCGGTGGTCGGTCTTCAATCTTCATGATACTCGGATTCGGGAAGGTCCCGAAGGGACCGCCTGACGAGGATCTCACTCGTTGCTCGGAGCCCGTAGCCCGAGGGCGAAAAAGGCGGCCAGCGCGATCACGATCCCTATCGTCGTACCAAGCGCCTGGCCGGAAAGCGCCGACTGACCGGCATAGTACGACATCTCATAGAGCGCACCCCCGGCCGCGGCGAGCGCAATGAGCCCGAACACGACGAACGGGGTGAAGAAGCCCCGTCGCAGACCACCGGCGGCGGTAGGGTCGCTCATGCGGCGCTCACCCACAGAACTCCCCAGAGCCCCATGACCATACCCGTTTGGGCTCCCGTACTGCTGCCGGACTCACCGTTCGGATTGTACGAATACGCCACGGGCTGCACGATCCCGTAGAGGTAGGCGCCCGGCGTAAGCACGGCGGCCGCGGTCATGGGTTGATTGATCCTCACAGGTCCTGAGATCACGGGTACGAGACCGGTCAACGGATTGATGCGGTAGATCCCGAAGTGCGAGCTGAGGGTGTAGTTCTGGGCGATCACGTAGGCCTGCTGCTGGTTCGGGTTCGTCGACGTGACGTTCACCAGATAGTTGTCGATCCCGATGCTCGAGAGGGGCACGGTCCAACCAAAGCTGACGACCGCCCCGGAGATCGGAGCGCTGGCCGTTAACGTAGGTCCCGGTACCGAGTAATTGAACAATCCCTCCGCGTTCGCGACGAGGGACGCGCTCGAAGCGGTGTGAATCGGGGGATCGTAGATGTCGCCCGCGCCCCCGTTTCCCTGATACGCGGTGAGATCGGGGAAGGTTTCGTTTGACGGAGGAAGGACGACCAGAGATGCGACGTCCTGGCCAAACCAGGGCCCGTCGTACTCGCCGTCGGGAACTCCGTACACGCCGGGAGTCGATGGCGCCTGAAACAGGGCGTGGCTCGTTGTACCCGGGACCACCTGAACGTTTACGACGGACTGAGTACGGAATGGGATGAGGACGGACTGCGTTGCGCCTTGGGCCGTCAAGTTGAGATCGATCCACTGGCCAGCGTAGGCGACGAGCACGTTGTCGAATTGTCCCGTCACTCGACCGGCTTCCTGAATGCTCCAAAAATACTGTTGACCATGCATCGAGACAAAGTCGGTGCCGGCGGGTGGCGTGCCATTACCGACGATTCCGTTCGCTACCGAAAGGGTACCGGGAGTTGCCGCGATCAATACTGCGCCCAGGAGGACCGAGAGCGTGGCGACCCAGATCTTTTCGAACCGCTCCCGCTGCTGGCGCGTCGCGCTCCGGTGGAACGGTATGTCATCGATGGGGACCCGGGACGCTCGACGAGCCGTGGATTGGGCCGCTTGACGAACGGCCTCGTCGAATGAGAGCCCCTCCGCACTGAAAAGTCGACCTCGAAAGACCGTCAGGGCGCCGTTCGCGACAAAGAAGAGCTGCCCGACCAAGATGATGACGATGCCCGTGAACAGGAAGAGCTGGTAGAAAGTGATCGCCGGCGTGATGGGAAGGATGACCTCCCGTCGGAGAACGCCCAGGTTCCCCAGTTGGTCGAATCCGGCGATGATCGCGGATCCGCCGATGACGGTGAGCCCGAAGTGGATCCGGGCGAGCCAGGCGGAGAACCACTGCCGGCCGGTCAGTATCGGGAAGACCGCGTAGAGTAGCGCGTAACCGCCGGCTACGATCGCCAGAATCGTGATCGCATGGAAGTGCGCCAAGACGAACAGACTGTTGTGGACGTCCACGTCCCAGGGGACGGTCGCGACGACCGGGCCGGTCAACCCACCGAAGATCGCGCCTCCGAAGCTCAAGAGCGCGAAGAGCGCGACCGCATTCCACTCCCATTGTCCCGAGGGAACTCCCTTGACGGTCATCCAGACCGAGAAGAACGTGATGCCCGAGGGAAGGACGATCGCGAACGAGAGCGCCATCGTAACCCAGGTTGACCAACCCGGCAGGGCCGTCAGATAGAGGTGGTGAATCCCCAGTAGCGGAGTGAGAATGACGAAAAGGATCGCCGAGAGTACCGCGAATCGGTAACTGTACATGGGACGCCGCGAGAGGATCGGGATCAGCAGGTAGAGCGCGATGATTGGAATGAAGAAGAGAACGTAGACGATCGCGTGACCGAACATCCAAAAGATCACTTGATTCGCGAGCGGGTTGATTCCCCAACCGGCGTACGCCGCGCCCATATCCCAGACCGTGGAAACGACGAGCGGAACGTAGGTCACGGGAAGCAGAATGAGCGTCACGAGAACGAACCAGAGGAAGACCGGTAGCCGGAGGGTTCGCCCTGCAGAGGGCTGAGTTCGGTGCCACTCCCAGATCCGGGAGACGAGCCACCCCGTCCAGAGAAGCACCCCCGCGCTGAGCGCCAACCAACCCAGGAACCAGAGTGGGCTGACGACGTACGAACTTTGCCCCTGCACGCCGAGGGGGGAGAGAAAGTACCACCCTACCGCCGGAAAGTAATTGTCGTTGAACGAGGGGAGCAGGTAGATCGGCCCTTGCAAGAGCACCATCGAGAGATTGACGAGCCCCACCGAAACGTAGAGGCTCCATTTGTGGCGAGGTGCGATGCCGAGGGCATTGATGGCCAGTAAGCCGACGAGTGACATTTCGAGCTGCTGCGCGAACCCGAATAGCTCGCGAACGCCGTGGAGCGTGATCGAGGAGTAGATTTCCATGTTGGAGAGGTGGAGCGTCGACTGAGTCGCATACGCGACGACCTGCGACTGGAAGCCGAAGGCGTCGAATCCACCGACCGCACCCCAGAATAACGCGAGAATGATCATCAGCATCGTGATCCGCGTCATCCAGTCGCGGCGGAGCAGGAACACGCGCTCGAACAATCGCAATTTGGCGAGTTGAAGTCGGATCGCGTCCTCCGCGGCGTCTAGATACTGGACGAGCGCTGGCGGGCGCTCGAAGACTGGTACGGTTACGCCCTCTTCTCCGCTCAGCGACGGAGGTAGGTCGGTGCTGACCACCTTTTCGCTCCTGCGACACGCGCGACCGTGAAAGCGAGAGGTCTCTGAAATCGGGGTGGGCCGAACCGGTTAGTACGGTTGAACCCGCCAGATATAACCCAGCGACCCGAATCCCCCAAGGTCGCCGCATTCGGGGAGAAACGACCCAGGCGATCCCTCTTCGAACGTCCGAATTTACACTGATAGAGTGAGAAGACGCGCCCGTCTAACCGGCAAGCCGGAATAGTTGAACGCCCGGAGGCTAACGGTATTAGGATACGCTATTCGGGAACCTACCCACAGACCTGGAGGCCAACTAGACATGCGCGCTTTGAAGCCGGTTAAACGCTGTACGTGGGGGGACGGGGACCCGCTTCTCCGATCCTATCACGACGAGGAGTGGGGCGTGCCGGAGTACGACAGCCGGAAGCTTTGGGAGAAGCTGATGCTCGACTGTTTCCAAGCCGGCCTTTCGTGGTCAATCATCCTACGCAAACGGGAGGCTTTTCGCAGGGCATTCTTGAACTTCGACCCCGAACGCGTGGCTCGTTTTCGAGCGACGGAGGTCGCCCGGCTTCTAGCGGATCCGAGTATTGTCCGATCCCGGGCCAAAATCGAGGCGACGATCGCCGGGGCTCGGGCATTTCTCGCGATGCAGTCCGCGGGAGACGATTTTTCGAAGTTCGTCTGGGGCTTCGTGGGGGGAAAGCCGCTTCAAAACTCCGGCCGAGTGCCCACTCAGACTCCCCTTTCCGAAACGATTTCGAAAGAACTCAAGCTACTCGGATTCAAATTCGTAGGCCCGGTCATTGTCTATGCGTGGATGCAGGCGGTCGGCATGGTCAATGACCATGCCCCAGATTGCTTTCGTCGCATCGCAGTCCAAGAGCGGCACCGCCATCGCTGATCGTGGGGCATGTCCCAGTTTACCGGAGTGGGTGAAGAGCTCGGTTCTGCGGGACTAGCCGAGGGTCTCCGAACTCCCTACAATCTCGTGAAGTCCGAACTTATGTTTGGATTGACGCCGGGAGGCGGCCGGAATTACCGCCGGAAACACGTTCCGCTGGAAGAAACTAATCGCCGTACGACGGAGTCAATCCCGCGAGATGAATCGTCCCGCGACTCGGGGACAGTTCCCGTCAGGGGGTTCTGTAACTTCTCGCGGCTTTTCTGAGATCTGATTTCGCTTGTAACAAGCCGCGGCTCGGTTCAGCTCTTGTGAACGACTTCGATGTCGTGGCCGTCTGGATCGAGTACCCAGGTAGCATAGTATCCCGGATAGTACTCAAGCCGAACTTGGGGCGGTCTCTTACTCCGGCCTCCGGCTGTCAGCGCGGCCTTGTAGAAGGCGTCTACTTGGGAGCGGTTCTTTGCTACAAATCCGATGTGGACCGCTTCGGGGTCGGGCTTCCCTTCCTTGAGCCAGAAGAAGAAACCCGTGCCTTCACCAAAGCCCTTCAAGTCGGGATGTCCGCCCTTACCTTTGTAATCCGTGGTATGAGTTATACCGAGAGGCTCCAGAGACTTGGTGTAGTATGCGACTGATCGCTTGAAGTCGGTAACCGTCAGAATAACGTGATCCAGCATGTGCTGCTAGTTATCTCCCATTGAGTATGCTAAAGAATCGTGAGGTCCCGATAAGGTTACAGTGCCCGTCAGGGCGGTTCCTCCTCTATTCGCGGGGCATCGAGGCATCATTACGCGCTGTCCCAATACGCGGGGTAGCGAACTAAGACCTGTCGCCTCAGCCTGTGAGTGGCCACAGAATCCCTACCTTGAGTCAGTCAAAGGGGGTGATCCTCGCACAAGGTAGATGATCGGAGAGAATCCGTACCAGGAGGCGCTTCCTCTGTACGACGTTATCTGCGCTCCTCGCTCTCGAGCCGCTTTCAGGATTGCCTCGAAGCACTCTTTGGGCATCATCGCCCAACGACCCCACGGCACTAAGAGCGAGTACGCGCGATTATCCCGAACCATAGGGGGGTGGCTGCTGTAGTCATACAGCGAGAATCGACTCCTTGGATTTTCCCATCCGAAGGAATCGCTCTTGCCGCCAGGATATCGAAGGACGACCTGCGAATCGCTGAGCGCAACTTCTATTGCCCCCGAAAAAAAACGACTAGTGATTGGGACTAGTACGGCTAGAAGAACTGTGATTATTCCGAGGCCAAACGAAAGGCCTTCTGTGTCGTAGGATGCAAAGCCTTGGGACACAATTGTGAAGTAAATTTTGATTCCGAACCATATACCAAAGGCGACTAACATTACTTCAGCAGCGAGTACAAGATAGAGCGTATCCCGTTGAGATTTTGCGAACGCTCCGCCCGAGCGACTCACGTCGAACGTTTGCACGGCAAGCGAAGGTTCGTTGGTCATCGATTGGTAAAGTGAATGGCTGGCAATCTCCATGAACCCCCCCGTTCATCCGAAGATCAGAGTCAGGCGCCGACTCCTTGGTACGTAAGCGGTGATCTCTTTGATCTCGCTAAATGGGACGACCAGAACGAGCGAAGTTACGTCACGCCACTAGGGGACAGTTCCCGTCAGGGGAAGTTGTGTCGGAATTAGTTGGGGAGAATCGATTGCGGCACAAGCGGTCCGTGCGCCGTTCGATTTAGGAACAAGGACTCTTCCAACCTCGCTTCGGATTGCACTTTCGAGGGCGAGGCAGAGGGGGGACGTAGGAACTCCGGAAGGAGGTTGGTCTCGTACATTTGCCGAACGAGAACCATGAGATTGTGGGCTATTGCCATGCAGAGAATTTCGTTCACCTGCGACGTGAACTTCCTTGAAGCCAGGGTCTCACTGAGTTTTTGCTTGAACGAGGCAAAAGTCGATTCGACCTGGGCCCTTTGTCCATAGTGACGATCAAAGTCTTCCCTGTAGGCTTGATAATAATGGAACATTTTGTGATAGAGGGGGCTTCCCTTCGTCTGGCCCGTTTGCCCCACCTTGAAGGGAATGAACAGGAGAATTCCGAGTTCGGCCGCGGCGTTAAAGTTTGGGCGTCCTTGGTAACCTTTGTCGGCATACGCCTCCCCAAACTCGAAGCCATAGGCGGTCGCGCGCTTCAGCAGGATCGGAAGTTGGGGCGAATCACTAACTGACCCTGCGGTCACTTCGAGGACAGGAATCGTATGGGTTTTTACTCCCACGAGCGCGTGGAACTTCAGCCAGATATTCTCCCGAGAAGGTTCGTATTTCTCGTGACGGTAGTAATTGAATCGGCTAGTACGCAGTCCGGTAGAGTCGATAGCGCAGGTGTTTTCGACACCAATTAGGGGAATTGCCGAGCGGGCAAGCATATCGTGCAGTCCTGCGGTAACATCCTCTCTGCAGAGGAAGTGCGAAACCAGAGAGTAGGAGTGAGGACTCGAGAGGAACTCCTTCTCTACCGCCTGTGCGCGCAGATCCTGCGAGTCGCGAAGCGTGTAACCGTGGTAGGACCGCTGTACCGCACAGAAGACCTGGTCGCGAAGAGGAACTGGCTTCCGGCCTGCAAGGCGGGGGTCCTTAGGCGGTTCGGGGAACCCGTTGGAGAGATCGCGGAGTAATCTCCGAACTACCCGAGTTTCCATGATCTGGGCTCTATCGTAACTGGCCCAGTCTCTCTTTCGATGGACTTGCTGGGACGCCAGATTGGGGAGTGAGGGGGCTGCCTGGCCGGAATCCTTTTCCCAGGCTCGCACGAAGTAGATGTGCTTGCAAGCCGCTTGACGTTCGGCAAAGTCTGGGCACTCGCAACTTTCGGCCGGTCCGAAGGGGCCAATGGTCCAGACTCGGTAGAAACCCTTCCCTGACTGCGACGGGACGAGATACTCGCCCGGTTTCTTTCCTTCTGCCGCCCGGACCCCCGATTGATGCATCTCTAGAGCGTGTTTCTCACGAGAGGAGAGCCCGACGGAAGGGGGGATCATATGTTGTCCTACATGTTGACCTACACCCCGAGAGTATTTAAGCTTTGAACCTACATGTTGTCTTACATTTAGACCACAGCCTTCTTGTATCGCGGTCCCATCGGGGGGTGAGGATCCTTTGTCCAAGCCAATCGAATCGACGCTGGTCAAGGCGATCAAACGGTCGGACTCGCTCCGGACTACCGTTCCATCTACGGTGGTTAACGTGCTAGAATTGGAGAAGGGGGACTCCCTCACCTGGTCCTTAGATCCCAGAGGTTCTCGAGTGATCGTTTCGAAATCTTTTAGGAAACCAGTATCGAAACCGTAGGACTCTAACCGAGGCTGTAAGTTTCGGGAAGTCCGGCGAAAAGCTCTCACGCTCAACAAGGTAATCCGGGGTATTAGGACTCTACCCAATTCGAGGGAATTCCTTAATAGGAATTCCATCCACAGGATGTTGATGGCAACATCCCCACAGAGACTATTGGCTACAACGTTTGTTACGGATACGCTGATGCAAGAAGTCCATCGTCTACTTTCCTCGGAGCATGTCCGATCGCTTCTAGATGAACTCGACAAACACACACCAGGGCTAACGGCACGTTGGGTCGACGTGCACATTGTTGGGGAGACCGGCTCGTCCAAAACGGCGTATGAAATTTTGAAACGACTCTCTGAAGCCGGCTGGGTCACACAAGTGCAGGGAAGCAAGCCTCAAGTCTGGAAACTTTCGGCGAAGGGAAGGCAGGCTCTTGATTACGCTCGAGCCGGGGACTCTCTCGAGAAGTGACGAACCGTTCCAGGACCCCTTGACAGTGAGTGAAAGTACACCCCACAGGTATCTAGATCTGAAAATTTCGAGATGCGGGTCGAAAATGACACAGACGTTGCTCTATGTGCCGGGAGCGCTGCAATCTGATTCGGGACGCTTTCGGCTGGAGAAATCTACTTGGGACTTTCCAACCGAGAGTAGTGACCAGCACATCACGGCCCTGCACCCATATCCGGCTCGATTCATTCCGGCGATCCCGTGCCAGGCGATTCGTCTTTTTGGAAAGTCAGGGGGTGTCGTGTGGGATCCCTTTGCCGGCTGCGGAACGACTCTCGTCGAGGCTACATCCGCTGGACTTTCCGCGGCCGGCATCGACACAAATCCACTGGCTTGCCTGCTCCAGCGAGTTTACACCACCCGTCTGAACTCAAACGATTGGGCGTCAGTTAGCGATTTTGGGGTGAGAGTTGGCATTCGGCGGGAACCCCCTGCGCTCAACGATTCACTTTCCGTTCGGAGTGACATCCCCGCGTTGGCGCATTGGTTCGGCGAGGGTTCGATTCGTGCTATTGATGCTTACCTTCGATCTATGGAATCGGCCGAACTTTCTCAAGCAGCTGAGGACGTGGCTCGCTTTGCGCTCTCGAGAGTGGTAGTTCGACTTTCCCGACAACAATCAGACACACAATATCGCGCCGTTCGGCCGGATCCTACGGTTGAGGCGGCGCTGATGACACTCGATCTGTCGGTACGTGAAACCCTCTCTGTCCTCCGCTCACGACTCCCAACGGGCCCCGGGCCGCGCGTTGAAGTTCGAAATGGGGATGCACGAGATCCAAAGACCTACGATGGCCTCGAGGGGCCGGACCTCGTTGTAACGTCGCCACCCTATCCGAACAGTTACGAGTATTGGCTTTACCACAAATACCGCATGTTCTGGCTAGGCATGGATCCCATCTGGGCCCGATCCCACGAAATTGGTGCTAGGCCATTCTACTCGGGAACGGGTAAGATGGGGCCAGCCGAGTTTACGGCCGATCTACGGAGCGTGATG